>NZ_JBVHXT010000017.1:132518-167709 GCF_055569255.1 Streptomyces sp. NPDC029296 | reverse complement strand
CGGATCAACGTGCTGTTCGCGATGCTCCGCGACGGCACCTTCTACGAACCCCGAACCCCACGCCTCGCTTGACGAAAGACATAGAGGCACCCCCCTCGCGACGGAGGACAGCACTGCCGATGGGTCGTGCCCTGCCGGTCCGCTCCGCCGGGACCGGGTACCGGTTCTTCGGTCGATTAGAATCGCGCGATGTTCGAGGGAAAACTGGTAAGGCTGCGAGCGCTGCGCTCAGAAGACGCGGAACATCATCTTCGGTGGCGCAACGACCCGGAAGTGGTGCACTGGGCCGCGGCCGGCGATCCCTGCTTCGGCCCGGTCACGGCGGAGGCGATCGGGCTCGGCTTCGACACCATGCTGCGCCTGAGCCCGAGGGAGTCGGCCGTGTTCACGGTCGAGGACCTGGCAGACGGAAGGGTGATCGGCATGGCCGATTACCGGGACCTGGACCCGTACGCCTCAGTGGCCACGCTGGGAGTCACCATCGGCGAGCGGGAGTTCTGGGGCCGCGGCCACGGCGGTGACGCGCTGCGGCTGCTCGTGGACCACCTGTTCGGCGCGTATGGTCTGAGCCGGCTGGAACTGGACACCTGGAGCGGCAACGAGCGCGCTGTGCGCGCCTTCACCAGGCTGGGCTTCCGCGAGGAGGGCCGCCGTCGGTCGGCCGTGCTGCTGAACGGGAAGCGCTACGACCGCGTGCTCTTCGGGATGCTCCGCGAGGAATGGGCGGACCACACGTGACGCCGTGGGTGATCGTGCGGGGCCCGGACGCCCCTTCCGCCACGGCCGGGTGGCGGATCGGCTGTCAGTCGGGGGCGGTGGGGCCGCGGTAGGGGAGGGTCTGGCTGTAGACGACGTTCGTGGTGGTGCTGCCGAAGCCGGCGAGTTCGTCCATGAGGGTCTCCAGATGTTCCATGGAGGTCGCGGCCACCTTCAGGGTGTAGCAGTCGTTGCCGGTGGTGCGCAGGCACTCCAGGATCTCGCGGCGTTCGGCGAGGAGGCCGCGCAGCGGTTCGTGGCGGTTGCCCGGATATTTGAGGCGGACGACGGCGAGGACGGGGTAGCCGACCTTGGCCAGGTCGATCTCGGCACGGTAGCCCGTGATGACGCCCAGGGCCTCCAGATTGCGGACGCGTTCGGTGGTGGCCGACGGGCTGAGGTTCACGCGGCGGCCCAGTTCGCTGAGGGAGATGCGGGCCTCCCGTTGCAGCTGTTCGATGATCGCCCAGTCGACGTGATCAAGATTCCCGGCCATGCGGCGAAAGTACCAGCAAAATCACGGAGAAGCAGCAGCTACACAGGGAGGTTTCCGTTCCGTTCGCCATGATCGCCGGGATAGCCTCGGGTCATGCAACTCGGCGTCAACGTACCGAATTTCGGCCTGGGGACCGATCCCGGCATCCTGCGTGAATGGGCGCGGCTCGCGGAGGGCCTCGGCTTCGGCACCCTCATGGTGTCGGACCACGTGGCGGTCACGCCGGACGTGGCCGAGCGGTACCCGGAGCCGTTCTACGAGCCGTTCACCACCCTGTCATGGCTGGCCGGTCTCACCACCACGGTGCGGCTGGGCACGACCGTGCTCGTCCTGCCGTACCGGCACCCCATCCTGGTGGCCCGCATGGCCGCCAACCTCCACCGACTGAGCGGCGGCCGGTTCGTCCTCGGGGTGGGCGTCGGCTGGGCCCGGCAGGAATTCGAGGCGCTGGGCGTGCCGTTCACCGCGCGTGGCCGGCTGACGGACGAGTGCCTCGGCGTCCTTGGGGAGGCCAGGGACGCGGGGCGCCAGGGGGGCGGCTTTCCCGTCTGGGTCGGCGGCCACAGCGAGGCGGCCCTGCGGCGCGCCGTGAGGTTCGGTGACGCCTGGCACCCGCTGCGGCTCTCCCTCCCCCACATGCGTACGGTCCTGCGACGGCACGCGCTGCCGGGGTTCGCGCCCCGCGTCGCCCTGCGCGTCACCAGCGCACCGGTCGACGCCTGCGACCGGCCCGCCGGCACCGGCACCGTCGAGCAGATCCTCGACGATCTCGACCAGTTGCGCCTGCTGGGCGCGGACACCGTCGTACTCGACCCCTACCACGGAGACCCGGAAGAGACCCGCCGGCCCGACGCGGCATGGCGGGCGCTCACCACCGTGGCCACCCACTGGAGCACTCGATCATGATCACCTCCGCCGACGAGGCCCTTCTGCGGCGTGCCATCGGCATCGCCGCCCACGCGGTCACCCTGGGCGACGCGCCGTACGGTTCCCTCCTGGCCGCACCGGACGGCACCGTGCTCGCGGAAGCACACAACACGGTCCGGCGGGACAACGACATCACCGCCCACCCGGAACTGAAGCTCGCCCGCTGGGCGGCCCGCGAACTCGCCCCGGACACGGCTGCCCGCACCACGCTGTACACCAGCTGCCAGCCGTGCGGCATGTGCGACGGCGGCATCGTCCGCTCCGGCATCGGCCGGGTCGTCTACGCGCTGTCGACCGGGCAACTCGTCGCGCTCAACCCGCCGTCGGGCGCCTGGCCGACGGTGCCGCACGACGGTCCGGCCCTCCACGACGAGGCGCGAGCCCCCGTAGCGGCCTATTACCGGCCCACCCGATGACCACGACCGGCAGTCCAAGAAACTGCGGGACATCGGATACACGGGCTTCGACATGCCCGTTCTCCCGAACGGCGAGGGCGACCCCCAAGCGGACGTACCCCGCTACGAAAAGCTCAGGAAGGCTCTCGACGCGGCCGGCCTGGAGGACGTGGGTCTGACCACCAACGTGGCCACGACATCGACCTACAACCCCACATCACTGAACGCCGAGGAACGCGAGGCGGCCCTGGCCTACCTCAAGTCCCGGGTGGACATCACAGCGGCTCTGCGCGGCACCATCATGGCGGGCCCCGTCCTGTTCCCCTACAACGTGTTTCCCACCGTCAACGGCGAAACGCTGTGGAGTGACGCGCTGCAGGACTGGCTGCAGCCCCGGTACCGTGTCGCGCAGCCGCTCTTCGACCAGCTCGGCGCATACGCGGCGGAGAAGGGCGTCCAGGTCGCCGTCGAACCCGTCGACCACTGGGAGACACCAGCTCCGAACATGGTGCGCGACGTGCTCGACTTCCTCGCCGGAGTGCGCAGTTCGCATGTCGGCGTTGCCGTGGACAGCTCCCACGTCGTCCTCGGCAGCAGCGGCCCGGAGGCGTACCGCCGCGACATCCGGGACGCCGCCGACCACCGGCGCCTGCACTATGTGCAGGTGTCCCCGCCGGACCGCGGCGAGGTCGCGGACAGCTGGATCCCCTGGCGCGCGTTCCTCGTCCCCATCCTGCCCGTGTACGACGGACCGCTGCTCATCGAGGTCTTCAACGCCATCCCGGAGTTCCTCGATTCGTTGCGGCTGACAAGGCGGAAGTTCTGGATCCCCGGGGAGGACGAGCCGGTTCCGGGCGTGCCGAGCGCCTACGAGGTCGCCGAGGACGGGATCAAGAAACTGTGTTCGGAGCTGGCCACGCTGCACGCGACATGACCCGGGCTGTCCCTCGGCCAAGACGCCGTCTGCGCCGCATCACAGCACGCCGACGCGACGTGCCTGGCCACGGCCGCAGATCACGGTGGCGGCACTTCCCGGCCGCCCGCGGTGCCTCCCGCGCCCCGGCTCCTCCTGGGTGGGACGGCAAGGCGGTTCCACCGGTGCTGCTGGTCGCTCACCTCATCGAGATGATCGCACTCGGAGAACGGCTTCCGCACGCCCTCAAGATCTCCGCGGAAACGCCGTCCATCTCCGTCTTGCCCGTGGTGTCGGATACGACGGGCAGCACTCGGTGCGCGGCACCGGCACGTACCTGACGTGCTGCACCCGGCCCCGAAGTGAGCGTGAGCGTCCGCGCGTTGCTGCGCAGGCGAGGCATGAGCTTCGACGCCGGCAGTCGGCAACCACCGGACCGGCGCCTTGGCCAGACACGCGAAACGGCGGCGATTCGGACCCTCCGGGAGCCTGCGCTGCTCCTCGGGTTGTACGCGGTCCTCGCCGGCACTGGCATGCACGCCGCCTTCGCCTGCCTCAAGCCCCGCCGGCTCATCACCTTCTCCGGCCTCACCCTCGGTATCTACGTCGCCTTCGCAGCCTGACCGGTGCCTGAGGGCAAGTGCGGTGCGCACTCACCAGTCGGTGATGTCCACCACGTACCGACAGTGGGGGTCGATCGCGTCCTTCACGATCCGGTACTCCTCATCGAGCAGGGATGGCAGAGCCGCCAGCACAGCGGTCAGCGCACCACCCGGGCGTACGTCGGCGGCGATCACTCCGGGGACCTCGTCGCTGTCCATGTACAGGCGCAGCAGCCCCTCCTCGCGGAACAGGAAGCCGCGCAATCGCGCTCCGTGCCGGTCCTCGGCCGGATCAGTCGGACGGGCCAGGCAGCGCAGGAGTGTGGCGGACCAGTCGTCCGTGGTGAACGGAGCCTCCGTCACCTCCGCCGGGTCGACGAGGTAGAGGTCCATGCCCATGACCGAGGTGACCCGGCTGCGCGGGTAGATGTGGGTGCCGGTGTGCGCGGCCCGGAGCAGTGCGACGACGTCGTGCGGTGTGCGCAGATCCTCGCCGTCCCTGAGGGGGATCTCGTAGGCGGTCAGCCGTTCCGGCCTGGTCTCGCCCCGGTCACCCAGCACTCCCCGGACGGCCGGCGCCTGCGACGGGGCGGGCAGGACTCCGCGTACGTGCTGGTCCTCCAGGAGCGGGGCGTAGACGTGGTCCGACAGGAGGGAGGCCACCTCGACCTGGAGGTCTGCGATCTCACGCTCGACTTCGTCCATCGAATTACCCATTCACCCGGTTCGGGCACTTCCGCATGCCCTTGCAGTACGCGGTGATCACGCCGATCACCTGCCTTTCTCCGGCGTCATAGCGCCTATCGTCCGTCCTGCGAGCGTAGCGGGCCTTGACAATGATTTTGACGCGCCCGTGAGCCCGGTCCGAGGCCCATCCCCAGTACTGGAGGTTGTGCCCGTCCACCTTGTCAACCTTGTCCCGGAGGCCGGGCCCTGTCCCGCGCGGTCCCGCCCGGAGTCCTGCGCCCGGACGCCGCCTCCCGCTTCAACCGGCCCGAGCCCACGCCCGAGCGGCCGGCACAGGAGCTGCTCCAGGAGATGGTCGAGGCCCGTACGGCCGGCGAGGTCTCCGAGGCCCTGCTCACCGCCGCACAGCCCCGCTACGAAGCCGGCTCCCTCGTCCGGCTGGAGCGCCTCCTCGACACCGCGTCCCGCTTCTCCTACGCCCTGGACACCGTCCGCGGCCAGCAGATCGGCGCCCGGCTCGCCGCCCTCGGCCGCCGACTCGACTTCCTCACCCGCGAAGTCCATGACACGGCCGAGGACCTCGGCGCGACCGTCGGCATCCTGCCCCCACACCGCGCCCCGGCACCGCCCCGCCCCGCCGTCACCACCACACCCCCCACACCACCGGCCCGCAGCACGGCCGCCACCCGTCGGACGTAGGCCCGACTGCGATGCGGCGGTGCCCCGGCCCTCTCACAAGCTGCCCAAGCAGATCGTCCATGGCTGTCCGCACCAAGTGGACCGTCGAACACGCCTGCGGCCGCCAACGTCTGGAAGGCGATGTTGTTGATGGTGTATGGCTCGTTGTTCCTGTAGTGCACGAGGCAGATTTCAGGGATTAGAGGTTCTTAGAGAGCATCTGGTCAACGTTCACGCCGCTGTGAGCGAGAGGTTGGTGTGGATTCTCCGGTCAGCTCGCGGGACATTTTGTTACTGAGGTTGAACTCGTGGTGTCGTAGCGGCTGACGGCGGCGATCTTCTGCGGTATCACCGGGGTATGCGGTATTGGAGGCGGAACTGGCCAAGGGACCGACCGCGCACGGCTGGGAGGACCAGCGCTGGACCCCACGAGAACCTCGAAGTGAGCTGCGGCGGGACACCGACGAGCGGTTCGGACGGCTGATCGAAGGCGGCGCGGCAGTCGTTGGGCAGGGCTCCGCCTCGGCAACAAACGCAGCCACTACTGCCGATCAGCGGCGATCACCGCCGGCCTGAATTGATGACGCGTCGGTAAAGCCAGCATTGTGTCAGCGGACCCCCCACATTTCAGCTGGTCAACGAGGGTTCCGCCGCGGTTTCAGCGGCACCGTGGGAAGCTCGGGCGCAGGGAGCAGGTCACCGTCGTAGCCCTCGACCGAGCCGAACCGGTCCCCCGCCACCCACTCGTCGCGGGCCTGAACGATCTCTTCGTAAGACCGGCCGATGAAGTTCCACCACATGATGATCTCCTCCTGGAACGGCGGGCCGCCCAGCAGGATGAGACGGGCCGGTTCGTTCGACTGGTTCGTCAGGGTGAGGGCGGGGCGGCCCGGTGCCGCGTAGCCGAGTTCGGCCGGCTCGAGGGGGGTCCCGTCGAAGAGGACGTCGCCGGTGTCGACCAGGACTCCGTGCTCGAAGCCGGAGTCGACGTCCAGCGTGACGGTGGCGTGGGGGGCCAGGTGCAGTTCGGCGCCCAGCAGCGGGGTGAACGTGCGCACCGGGGAGGTGTCACCGGCGAGGGTGCCGAGGAAGACCCGGACCTCGCCGCCGTCGAGCGGCACGGGCTTCGGCGCGTAGTGCTGGAAGTCCCGCGCGGTGCCGCGGTGTTCCCCGGGCAGGGCGACCCAGAGCTGCACGCCGTGCAGGACGGTGGTCTCGGGAGTGGACACCTCGGAGTGGCAGATGCCGTGCCCGCTGGTCATGAGGTTCAGCTCGCCGGGCCGGACATAGGCGTGGATGCCGAGGCTGTCGCGGTGTTCGATCTCGCCGCTGAAGAGCCAGCTCACGGTCTGGAGGCCGATGTGGGGGTGCGGGGCGACGTCCATGCCGCCGCTGGAGGCCACGTCGTCCGGCCCGTAGTGGTCGGCGAAGCACCAGGCGCCGATCAGCGTCCGGGACCGCTGGGGCAGCGTGCGTCGTACCCGCATGGCCCTGGGGCCGCCCAGGGGCACGTCGCGCGGGGTGAGGACCTCGACGCCGGCCGGCGCCGGTACGCCGGTCCCGGCCTCGGGGACGTGCGCGGCGGGCGCCGCTTCCGTGTTGCTCACCGGTCTGCTCCTCTCCCGCAAAGGAAAGTTCGATTTTCAACATTCACTGGATGATGATAGGACGTACATCGGAACATCGCGCGATGAAGGAGATCACGTGGCCGAGACCGTGACGGCGACCACAGGCGGACGGGTGTTCGTCGACAAGCAGAGTCCGGACGCCTACCGCGTGATGACGGCGACCGCCGAAGCGGTCCGCGCGGCCGCCGCCGACGCGGGGCTGGACCGCCTCCTCGTCGAATTGGTCAACCTCCGCGTGTCCCAGCTCAACGCCTGTGCCTACTGCCTCAACCTGCACACCCGCGCCGCCCTGCGCGCCGGCGAGACGGCGCAGCGGCTGGGCGTGCTGCCCGCCTGGCGCGACACCGAGCTGTTCTCGCCGCGCGAGCGCGCGGCACTGGCCCTGGCCGAGGCCACCACCCACCCGGCGGACGCCGACGCGCAGAGCGCCGCCTACGCCCTCGCCCGCCCCGTCCTGTCCGACGACGAGATCTCCGCCGTGATCTGGGTCGCGATCACCATCAACGCCTTCAACCGGGTCTCCGTCATGAGCAAGCACCCGGTGCGCCCGGCGCCTTCCCACTGACTCCCGGGGCGATCCGAACAGGGCGTACCGATCCGGTCGCCGGCTCCGCCCGGGCAGCGTCGCCGGCCTGCCCTGGCGCCGGACCTGGCCTTGACGGGTACCCGGGGGCGCTCAGCGGCCGTACCGATCAACGCGTGGCCGACGCCCCGGCCCGGGCGGCCGGGGCGTCGCCGCGCGGGGACACCCTCGTCGTCGGTCTCGGCGTCTTCGGCTCCGCCGCCCGTGCGATCGAGACCAGCCGCGGGTCGAGGGCGGGTACGTGGCTCCGCCCCGCCCTGGTTCCGCCCCGCCCGGGCGGCTTCCGGTCAGCGCCGTGTCACACACGCACCAGGGGCGTGTCGACCAGGTGCTCCGCGAGGAACCACGCCTGGAGTTCTCCGGTGCGGATCACCTGGGAGACCAGCAGGTCGTTGGTGCCGTCGTCGCCCAGCTCCGCGACGCGGGCCGCCGCGTCGTGCGCGTCGGCCAGGATGGTCTCGTGCGCTTCGAGGAGCCGGGAGAGCATCGCGGGCACCTCCTCGACACCGTCCGGCGGACGCGGGATCGAGGTGAGCTCGGCGACGTGCCGGGAGTCGCCCACGGCCACGCCGCCCAGCGTCTGGACGCGCTCGGCGAGCGTGTCGACCAGGGCGAGCTGCTGCGTCGCGTGCTGGTCCAGGACGAGGTGCAGCTGGTAGAAGGTCGCGCCGCGCACCAGCCAGTGGTGCTTCTTGTAGAGGCCGTAGAGGATCTGCGTGTCGGCAAGGGCCTTGTTGAGCCGCTGGCAGGAGTACATGCGGGCCTCGTACGACAGGGCCAGCGGGAACTGCTTGACGGTGCCGAACTCCTGGATGATGCGGCCCTTCTGGTGCAGCCGGGGCTGGCTGCCGGTGGGCGTGATGTCGGTGGTCATGGTCCGTCTCCTGCGGTTGGTGCGCTGTGTACACCGGTGACGCTAGGCGAGGAACACCTTGCCGCCTTGTCCGACAGCGCATGTGTGTGTGCGCGTCAGCGCACACACACGGTCGTGCCCCCCGTGTCTGTCCGTGTGTGTCTGCGAACCGGGGCCGGGCCCGCGCAGGTCCGTGCGTGTGTGAGCGGGAAGGGGCCCGCTTCGTGCCCGTGGCCGGGAGGGCATGCCGAACGGCCGCGCGGGCCAGGGGAGTCGCCTGCGCGGCCGTTCGGGGCCATGGGTCGGCCGGTCGCGGACCGCCTCCGGAGAGGCCTCCGGTCAGCCGGTCGCGCGGACCGCCTCGAGGATCAGGTCGGCGACCGCCTCGGGCCGGGAGACGGCCACCGCGTGGGAGGCGCCTTCCAGCTCCGTGATCGTCGCGCCGGCCCGATTCGCGCCGAAGCGCTCCACCTCCGGGTTGATCGCCTGGTCGGCGGCGGCCACCAGGGCCCAGGACGGTTTGGTCTTCCAGGCGGCGGCGGTGGCCGTCTCCTCGAAGGCCGCGGCGGCGAGCGGGCGCTGCGCCGCCGCGAGCGCCTTGGTGGTCTCGGCCGGCACGTCGGCGGCGAAGACGGACGGGAAGGCGTCCTTGGCGATGGTGACCTCGACGGCCGGGTCGCCGCCCGGTACCGGGTACGTCCACTGCTTGAGGTTGCTCACCAGCGGCGAGGCCGGGAAGCGGCCCTGGAGCTCGCCGAGGCTCTCGCCCTCCTCCAGGACATAGGCGGCGACGTAGACGAGGCCGACAACGTTCTCGGTGGTGCCCGCCACGGTGATGAGCGCGCCGCCGTAGGAGTGGCCGACCAGCACGACGGGGCCGTCGATCTGGGCGGCGACCGAGGCCACGTAGGCGGCGTCGGCGGCGAGGCCGCGCAGCGGGTTGGACGGGGCGATCACCGGGACGCCGTGGCGCTGGAGGTGGGAGATGACGCCGGTCCAGCTGCCGGCGTCGGCGAACGCGCCGTGGACGAGGAGGACGGTGGGCGTGGTCATGGACTGGCTTTCCTCGGGGTTCAGGCGCCGTGCAGGGCGGTGCGCAGGGTGTGGACGGCCATCGAGATGGCGGCCTCGGCGGCGTGGGTCTCGCGCAGCGCGTTGAGCATCACGAAGTCGTGGATGATGCCCTGGAAGCGGACGGCGGTGACGGGGACCCCGGCCGCGCGGAGCTTGTTGGCGTACGCCTCGCCCTCGTCGCGCAGCACGTCCGCCTCACCGGTGATGACCAGCGCCGGGGGCAGGCCGGCCAGCTGCTCGGTCTCGGCGCGCAGCGGGGACGCGGTGATCTGGGCGCGCTCGGCCTCGTCGGTCGTGTACTGGTCCCAGAACCACTGCATGCCGTCGCGGCGCAGGAAGTAGCCGGTGGCGAACTGGTGGTAGGAAGGGGTGTCGAAGTTCGCGTCCGTCACCGGGTAGAACAGCACCTGCTGGAGCAGCGGGAGGCCGCCGCGCTGCTTGGCCATCAAGGTGAGCGCGGCGGTCATGTTGCCGCCCACCGAGTCTCCGGCGACCGCGAGGCGCGTGCCGTCCAGACCCTTGTCGGCACCCTCGTCGACGACCCAGCGGGCGACCGTGTAGTTCTGCTCGATCGCGACCGGGTAGCGGGCCTCGGGCGACAGGTCGTACTCGGGGAAGACGACGGCCGCCTCGGCGCCGACGGCGAGTTCGCGCACGAGGCGGTCGTGGGTGTGCGCGTTGCCGAACACCCAGCCGGCGCCGTGGATGTAGAGGATCACCGGCAGGGTGCCGGTGGCACCGGCGGGCCGGACGATCCGCGCGCGGACGCTACCGGTGGGCCCGCCCGGAACGGTGACCCACTCCTCGTCGACGGCCGGCTTGTCGATCTCGCCGGACTGCACCTCGTCGACGGTCTTGCGGCCCTCGGCCGGGGGCAGGTCGAACAGGTAGGGCGGATTGGCGGTCGCCTCGGCGAACGCGGCGGCCGCGGGTTCGAGCACGGGTCGTACGGGCTCTGCGGCATCGGACATGTGTGTCTCCTGGCTTTGTAGGGCGGATACGCCGGTGACCGACGCTAAAGCGCCCCGTGCGGCGAGGATTGCCGAAGCGCGCACGGCCCCTTTTCCCGCAGCGCACCCGGATGTTCCCCGGCGTCGGCGCCGCGTGCCGCATGCCGCGACGACGACCGCGATGTGCCGCGGGGCCGGGTGGTGCCGCCGGGCCGGTGGGCGGAGAGGAAGCCCTCGGGTCGTCGGCGGAGATGTCGAAGTCCTACCCGTCCCCACTGGTCCGAATCCACGCCCCGGGGGGCCGGTCCGGCCGGACGCGGTCCCGTGCTGGATGCATACGCGAATACATCGTTTTTCGGCTCCGGTGTCCGGGAGCGCACGGGGTCAGGGGGCGTACGTTCACTCGTAGCGTGCGCTTCTTGTGTGAGCTTCAGCACGCCGGTCCCCCGAGCTGGCACGGCGTATCAGACGCGTCGTCACGCCCCCGCGCAGCTAGGAAGCTTGAGCGTCCCTTGAGCTTCGGGGTCCGCCCTCTATGCGACCGCTCGGCATGGCACGGGGTGCCAATTCGCTTTTGCTAGTAGGGAGGTTGGCGGGAAACGGGATCCGTCGGGCTCCGGTAAAGTCTCCTCACCCCTTACCCCTGGGGCCTATGGGTACGCGTGGACTTCCCCGCGCGGGGTCCACGAAGGCCGTGGGCATCCGCGGTGCTGCGAAATCCGCAGCTTCCAGAGGAACAGGGGTGATAGGTCCCGATGACTGAGCCGAACGAGTCTGAGGGGCACTGCCGTTGTTGCAGCAGGCGGGACCGGCCCGAGCGGGCCGCCCGGTGGCTGGGGCTCCTGGTCCGCGCGGTCTACGAGATCGCGCTGAACTGGCCCTGGTAGCGGAAAGCCCCGACCCGAGGGCCGGGGCCTGACCGACCGGACAGGTCGGCCGCACTGCACACGGGGTGCGAGGGAGAGCTCCACCGGGATGCTTGGCCGGCGTCGGGTGGGGCTCTTTCCTTTGCCCGAATGCGGTTACCGACGCGTACGCAAGTGAAACCAGGCTTTTGTGATGCCTGTCACACTCGACGGCGGCGACGTCCCCACTATGCCTTGCCTTGCCGTACTCGTGCGACAGGTAGCCGCATGTCGATCACCGCGCGTCAGCCGTCCCCAGCCGGAAACCATGCTGGTAGTTCCCCATTTTCTCCGTTGTGGGCGTGAGGGAAGTCACACACCGGATCGGGTGAAGCACCGAGCGTAAGTACGGCCACCTTTCAGGTGATTTGCCGGAGGTTCGGCACCCTGTGAAGGGCTCTCTGGTACGGCCGACCGTGAGCCGCCGAACTCTACACGTCACTTCCGGCGATGACCGACTGTCAAAGCCGGTTTCTTGAAAAGTCCTTCCGGAATTCCTCCCGTGCCCGGGGCTCGGCGCCGGGTCGCGGACGGTGCCGGATCCCTGCGGGGCACACCCCCGTCGCCCCGCCATGGTGCCCGGCATGCCGTCGGATCGGGACCGGGGGAACCCGTGGACGTACGCATCGTCGTCTGTCGCCCCGCGGGAGCGCCCGTCGGCGCCCGGCACCCTTGGGCCGGTGCTGGACGGACCGCCCGTCGCGCTCGGGTCCGGCCGGGCGGCCACCGGGCTGGCCACGGCGCTGGTGGCCTGGACCCGCAGCCGGCGCTGGGCCGTCACGGTCAAGGCGACCCGGCCCGGCGGCGCCTCGGTGGAGACCTCCGCGAAACCCGTCGGGTCGATACCCCCGCAGGATCCGAGGCATTCGCCGCCGACATCTCCCGGCTCCTCGACGGCGGTCGGGCGCCCGGAGGCAGCGGCTGATGACCCGGCCGGCCGAGCCACCGGCCGCACCCGCCGGCCCTGTGCCCGGCGGCGCGCCGGCGTCCGGGTGCTCCTCATCTACACCCCCCGACACACAACGGCCTCCCGCTGACCTCCGTACCGGCGGCACGCCGCAGTGCCGAGGATCTGGCCGCCACCCTGTCCGAACGCCGCGGAGTGGCTCCCGGCCGGCTGCGCACCTTCGTCGATACGGCGGACGCCCGGGTGATGGCGCTCGCGATCACCGAGGCCAACGGCAGGCGGACAGCACCCTGCTCGTGTACTCCGTCGGGCACGGGCCGATCGGCCCCGGTGACGAGCTGTACCTCGCCGCCCGCGCCGCCGACCGGTCGACCCCGGGACTGGCCGCCCACCAGGCGCTGCCGTTCTCGGCGCTGCGGGAAGCGGTCACGATGTGCGGCGCCGGGTCCGTGGTCGTCGTACTGGACTGCTGCTTCTCCGGGCGGGCCCGGCTCGGCACCGACGCCCCCCGGCCTCTGCCTTCACCCCGTTGGCCGGGCACGGCAGGTATCTGCTGGGATCCGCCGAGCAGTTGGGCCTGGACCCGGGCGACGCCGGACACACGCCACGCACCGGCGAGTTGACCCGGGTGTCGCGCGAGGGCGATCCGCTGTGGCGGGTGCGGGACAGGGGGCAGCTTGCGCACGTCTTCACGCAGCACGGCCGCAAGCTGCTGTGAGCCTCCAAGAGGGGAAGCCCTTCGACGTCGGTCTTCCGCCCGGACGGCCGGACCCTGGGCTGGGGTGGCACCGACAAGCACTCCAGAGCATCGGCGACTTCATCACCGAGGAAGCGCCAGAACCCGTGCCGTGCGCAGGAGGAGACGCGGGCTGGTGAGGGCGCGGGGGTGCTTGCGCATGTTGACCACGGCCATGAACTCCTCGTTGACGGTGCGGTCGATCACGGACGCCTCCACCACCTTGTCGCTGACCCAGCGGAGCAGCCGGTAGCCGGGAGGATAGGGGCCCGTCACGTGCGGCTGGGCCAGATCCGCGGCCGCGGAGATCTTCCATGCCGCGTCCACGACGACGCGGAGGCGCCGGAAGTAGCCCCAGGCCGGGGCGTGCGGAGAGGCGCCCGAGCGCAGATGGGCCGACAGGGAGGAGGCGGCGAGCGTCGCCAGGGTGAGTCCCTGGCCGTAGATGGGGTTGACGGAGGTGACGGCGTCGCCCACGGCGACCAGTCCCCCGGGGAAGCGTCCGAGGCGGGTGAAGTCGCGCCTCCGGCTCTCACTGAAGTGGAACGTCTCGATGTCCCCGTCCAGACGGCAGTGGTCGGCCACTTCGCGCAGCGGGGTGACGCACCGGCGCATGCGTCGCAGGAATGCGTCGGGGTCCCGTCCGGGCCGGTAGTCGCCGTATCCGACCATGACCACCGACCATCGGTTTCCTTCTACCGCCACGAGCGCGCCGGGTTCGCTGAGGTGCTGTTGGTAGCCGTTGGCAGGTCCCGGTGTCGCGTGGACGACCACCGTGCCGGGAAGTTCGTCCCCGCGGTCGAACGCGGCGGTGGCGTAGCCGAGGTCCACCTGCATCCGGTCCATGGGCGCGCAGTCCCATCCCTGCCCGACCAGCCACGTGCCGAGCCGGCTGGAGCGGCCCATGGCGTCGACGACCAGGTCTCCGGTCAGCTCGGTGGGGGCATCGGGCCGTTCGGTGTCCGCCACGGGCAGCAGGCGGATGCCCGAGACGCGGGTGCCGGCGAAGAGCAGGTCGCGGGCCCGCGCCGGCACCACCGTGACGTTGGGCAGCGCCAGGACGCGCCGGCGCACATGCTCCTCCAGGAACGGCCTGGTGGCGCCCAGCAGGGTGTTGTCGGGCAGGCACGCCTTGAGTACTCCGTCGACGTAGTACTGCACTTGGGACCCTCTGCCCACTTGGGCGCCGCCGGCCAGGAGGGCCTCGGTGATGCCGGGCAGCCGGCGGTCGAGCTGTGCGTGGCCCATCGACAGCAGCGCGTGCAACTGCCGCCTGTGCGGTGCCCCTTGCCCGGAGCCGTCCGTGCCGTCGGGGTCGACCACGACCACTTCCTCCGCGTGGTCGGCCAGCACCCGGGCCGCGAGCAGCCCGGCGAAACTCCCGCCCATCACGATGGCTCGTCGCATGTGCACCCCCTGGAGCGGGCTCGCGCGGGCCCGCTTCAGCCGTCGCGTCAAGCTCCGGTCGCAGGTGCTCCGGAGGCTCCTGGCCCCTTCACCCTAGGGGCTTCGTGCCGCGCGCGTGGGCCATAACGCGATGTTATGGGGAAGTGCTAGTACCCCCGTCACGGTTCCTTCCCGAAGCTAGGGCATGTCCATGACGTAAGAGGCCGTCCGGCGGCCTCTCCCGTGGACACGGCCGCGAGGCCGTACTCCCCACAAGTACACGTCCCCAGACGTGATATCCGGATCGAGGAACCTTGCGTATATCAAGGCTTGCGCCCGCTCTCGCGGCGGCGGCGGTCTCCCTCCTCGCGCTCTTCGCCCCCACCGCCTCGGCGGCGCCGACGACGGCGCCCGCCGTCACCAAGGGTCCCCAGCCCATCATCGGCGGCGGGTACGCCGGCAGCGGCCCCTGGGCAGCCCGGCTGTACTCGAACGGTCAGGAGACCTGTACGGCGACGATCATCGCCCCGACCTGGGTCCTCACCGCCAAGCACTGTGTGAGCGGCGGCAATCTGTCGTTCCGCATCGGCAGCCTGGACCAGTACAGCGGCGGCACGGTGGCCAACGGCGTCCAGACCTACACGCACAGCGCGGACCTGGCGCTCGTCCGCCTCGACCGTTCCGTCTCGGCGACCTACGCCAGTCTGGGGCAGCCCGGCACCGTGCGGGTCGGCCAGAGCGTGCAGGTGTACGGCTGGGGCGCCACCTCCCAGTGCGGCTCGGAGATCAACTGCCAGTCCCGCTACCTGAAGGTCGCCAACGTCACCGTCTCCAGCGGCTGCACCGACGCCTACGGGGGCTCCGCGATCTGCGCCTACCGGGGCAACGGGATCACCGCCGGCGGTGACTCCGGCGGCCCGATGATGGCGAACGGCGTCCAGGTCGGCGTCGCCTCCACCAGCGACCGCCAGACGAACACGGCGTACACCAATGTGACGGCGTACCGCTCCTGGATCCAGTCGATCGCCGGCGTCTGAGCCACCCCGCCGGTCGACGGGCGCCCTGCCCCTTGCCCCGTCCCGCCCCACGGGGCAAGGGGCTCGGCCGCCCAGCGCACGCTCTTTCGGCACCGCCCCGCACGGGTGACCGTGACGGCGGGTCCGGGCGGCAACACTCGTGTGGGTGACTGCGTCACGGGCGTGGGGCACTGCATGATCGCCGACATGAAAGCTTCCCTCTTGCGCCGGGCGTGCGCCGTCGCTCTGCTTCTGACGTCCACGCTGGCCCCCGCCGTCAGCGCTGCGGCCCAACCCGGCACACCCGACCGTCGATCGGAGCGGGCGGTACACGCTCGGCTGCTCGGCGAGAAGATCGTCGCGCACAAGACCGACTTCCGGGGCACCACGGTGGGCGGTCTCTCCGGTGTCGACCGCGACCCGTGCACCGGCCAGTACGTGTTCATCAGCGACGACCGCTCCTCCCTTCAGCCCGCCCGTTTCTACACCGCCAAGGTGGACGTGGACGCCCGCGGGGTGCACTCCGTCGAGTTCACCGGCACCCACCCGTTCCGCGGGCCGGACGGGTCCGTCTACTCGTCGCCGGCCGCCGGTGACGGCAAGGCCGTGGACCCGGAGGAGATCCGCGTCGACCCGCGCGAGTGCCACTACTGGTGGGCCCAGGAGGGCGACCGGCCCACGACGGCGGGCGCACCGACGATCCAGCCGTCCCTCCAGTTCGCCTCCCGCACCGGCGCCTACCTCGGACGGCTGCCGCTGCCGCGGAACTACGACATGGCCACGGCCGAGCGCGGGCCGCGCCGCAACCAGTCACTGGAGGCGTTCACCTTCGGTGCCCGGGGCAGCGTCGTGACCAGTGTCGTCGAGGGCCCGCTGACCCAGGACGGGCCGGTCCCCGACGTCGACCAAGGCGCCCTCGTGCGGGTCACGCGGCAGAGCCGCGGCGGGCGGGTGCTCGGGCAGTTCGCCTACCCGATCGAGAAGATCTTCGCCGCGTCCGATCCGAGCAGCCCGTGGGGTCCGGACACCGGTGTCCCGTCCGTCCTCGCCTTCCTCGACGACCCCCACCGCTACCTCGTGCTCGAACGCACCTGGGTCGCCGGTTCGGGATACAAGATCCGCCTCTACGACACCAGCACGCGCGGTGCCACCGATGTGCGGGCGATGGATTCCCTGGCCGGGCGGCGCGTCGTACCGATGCGCAAGAAGCTCGTCGCGGACTTCCACACCCTGGGCCTGTCCACCGTCGACAACACCGAGGGCATGACATGGGGGCCCGTCCTGCCGTCCGGCGAACGCACGTTGGTCCTGGTCAGCGACGACAACTTCGACAAGGAGGCGGTCACCCAGATCGTCGCCCTCGCCGTCCGCTGAGCCCGGCCGCTCGCCGGGTACGACGGCACGGGGCGGCGGCACGGGGCAGTGGCGCTTGACAAAGCGGAACATCGTTCCGTTCAATAAGCGGAACGATGTTCCGCTTCGGTTCGGGCGGACGCGTACCCCACCACCCGCCTGCCGCCGCCCGGCCGAAGCCGCCAGCGGCGCGGGCCGCACAAGGGACTCCGCCATGAGCGCATCCATCGACACCACCGCCGTCTTCGGCCCGTCCGCACCCGTGCTGTCGTACAGCCCGGTGGTCCTGTCCGTGCCCGGACGGCCCGTGGACCTCCACGTCCGCGTCTCCGCACCCGCGACCGGGACCGGTCTGCCCGTCATCCTGCTCTCGCACGGCCACGGCGGCTCCCACCACCTCTCCTCGCTGAACGGGTACGCGCCCCTCGCCAACCTCTGGGCGGCGGCCGGGTTCGTCGTCGTCCAGCCGACCCACCTCAGTTCCCGGACGCTGGGCCACCGGCTCGCCGGCGCCCCCGGCGGCCCCTTCTTCTGGCGCTCGCGGGCCGAGGACATGAGCCACATACTCGACCGGCTGGACGAGATCGAGGACACCGTGCCGCAGTTGGCCGGGCGCATCGACCACGACGGGGTCGCGGTCGCCGGGCACTCCCTCGGCGGCCACACCGCCGCACTGCTGCTGGGCGCCCGGATCACCGACCCCGGCACCGGGGAGCAGGTGGATCTGGCCGAGCCCCGGATCAAGGCGGGCGTGCTGCTGGCCGCACCGGGCCGGGGCGGCGACGTCCTCAACGGATGGATGGCCGCACAGGCGCCGTTCTTCCACACCACCGACTTCTCCACGATGACCACCCCCGCCCTGGTCGTGGCCGGGGACAAGGACGACTCCCGGCACTTCACCGACATCGGCCCCGACTGGCACGCCGATCCGTACCGCCTCGCCCCCGCGCCCAAGACGCTGCTCACCCTGTTCGGCGCCGAGCACCTGCTCGGCGGCGTCTCCGGTTACGACGCCGCCGAGACCACCGACGAGAACCCCGGGCTGGTCACCGCCCTCGGGCACCTCACGTCGGCCTACCTGCGCACCCGGTTCCGGCCCGCCGACCCCGCCTGGCGGACGGCGTGCCAGGCCCTGACGGGCGGGTCCGGCCCGGTCGGACGCGTCGACACCAAGTAACCCGGTCCCACCGGAAGGCTTCACCCACCGTCGGTGAACTCGTCGGCGACGCGGGCCGGGTGGGGCACGACGGCGCCTTCGGCGAGGTGGCGGCGGGTACCGGCGGCCTGGTCGGACAGCCTTTCGGCGCGGCCCCCGACGGCGGCGCCCTCGGCGACGCGGCGGTGGTGCCGTCCACCGGGGCGGCCGACGGCCTCCACGTGTCGGCCGGCGACGTCCTCACCCTGGCCGGGCAGCGGCCGAGGACGGCCTCCGTCGAGGGCGGCGCCTGCCCGGTCGCGCCCCGGTCGTGTGGACGAGCCTGGACGTCCGGCGGCGGTCCGTGCCGCCCGCCGGTCGCGGTGCCGCCCCGACCGCCGCCGTCATCGCCCCGGACAGCACCCCGGGGACCGGCCCGGCGGTCGGCGGCCAGCGGGCCGGCACCAGGACCGTCACCACCGGCGAGTCGCTGTCCGCCATCGGTTCCTGCGCCGCGGAGAACGGCGCCCCGCGGCCGATGCGCGGTTTCCCGTTCGCCGTCGCCCGCCTCACCGCGCCGCCGCCCGACGCGCCGAGGTCCACGACGGGCGCCTTTGGCCGTACCGTCAACGGCTGGCCCCGGGCCGGGGGATGCGACGGGCGATGTGGCCCGCTTACCGGGACGTGCCGTAGCGGGGGTCGCGCAGCCGCAGGAGTGTGGCGTCCAGGTCCGCCCGGCGGGGCCGGTTGTGGGGCAGCCTGGCGAGTACGGCCGCCATGCCGCAGGTGTCGGTCAAGGCGGAGAAGACCAGGCCGGCGGCGATGGCGGCGGACAGCAGCCCGAAGGCCGGGTGGACGGTCAGGGCGAGCAGGAGGCCCAGCAGGACGAGCGCACCCGCGGTGAGGCGTACCTGGCGTTCCATGCTCCAGGCCGTCTTCGGGGTCCCCGCGGGCCGGTGCAGGTCGTGGCCCTGGGCCGCCCAGGCGCCGGTACCTCCGGCGAGGGTGGCGGTGGCGATGCCGTGGGCGGCGAGGACGCGGCAGGCGTTCTCCGAGCGGGCGCCGGAGGCGCACACGACGAGGATGTCGCCGCGCTCGGCGGCGGTGCGGATGTCGGGCAGGGCCCGGTCGAGTCGGTCGAGCGGGATGTTGAGGGCGCCGGGCAGGTGTCCGCCGGCGTATTCACCGGGGGTGCGGACGTCGATGACGGTCAGCTCGTGCAGTCGGGAACGGGCCTGGCGCGGGTCGAGGGTGGTGTGTGCGGTCATGGCAGAGGTCTCCGTGGTGTGTCGGTGCCGCCGGGGGCGGGACGGCCGGGGGTCCCGCCGGGCCGGCGTGTGCGGTGGATCTGGTGGGGTCGGTGCCGGTCACCCGACGCGTGCGGTCGGTTCCGGCGGGCACAGGCCGCCGCGCGGCACGGCGTATGCACGGCCGGGTCGAGGATGGTTCTCCCCGGCCGGCGGGCCGTGCGGCTCGGCGGGGTGCGTACGGTCAGAGGAGTACGTCGGCGAGCATGGCCGCGGCCACGGCGAGGAGGACGCAGGCGAAGACCTTCTGGAGCGTCTCGCCCGCCACCTTCTTCGCCAGGCGTTTGCCGTCCCAGGCGCCGAGGATCGCCGCTCCGGTGAAGGGTCCCGTCACCGCCCAGTCCAGGTGTGTCCCGGCGCCGGCGCGTGCGGTGAGCGCGGCCAGCGAGTTGACCGTGATGACCAGGAGGCTCGTGCCGACGGCGGTGCGCATGGCCAGGCCGAGGACGCCGACCAGGACGGGTACGGCGAGGAAGCCGCCACCCACTCCGAGGAACCCGGTCACCGCGCCCAGCCCGGCTCCGGCGGCGCCGGCCTGTGCCGGGCGGACGGGGCCGGGCGGCTGCTGCCGCCCGGGGCGCAGCATCCGGAAGGCGGCCAGGCCCGCGACACAGGCGAAGCCCGCGGTGAGTACGGACTGCGGCAGGTGGCCGGCGGCCGCTCCGGCGAGCATGGCCGGCACGATGCCGGCGGCGGCGGACAGCAGCCCGGTGCGCCAGGCCACATGGCCGTCGCGGGCGTGCCCGGTCAGGGCCGTCACCGAGGTGAGGGTGACGATGACCAGGCTCGCGGTGGTCGCCTCCGCCGGAGTGCGGCCGAACAGGTAGATCAAGGCGGGCACCGCCAGGACGCTGCCGCCGCCACCGAGCCCGCCGAGGGCGAGGCCGACCACGGCGCCCGCGGCGAGCGCGAGAACGAGGCCGGTCATGCCAGGGAGCCTCTGTTCCCGTGCGGTATGTGCGGGGTGCCGGGCGCGTGGCCGGTGTGCCGCGCGGCTTCCTCGCGGACGTCCGCCGGGGCCGGCCGGGCATCCGCGCCGCCGGTACACCGGGGGGTCTCGTCGCCGGTGACGCGGTCCGTGCCGCGCCGGAAGAAGGTCATCGCTCAACCTCTCGGAGAATCGGGGGGGTTCGGGGCTGTCCGGCTCAGCCGGTGATCACGTCGAGTCCGGCTGCCGCGGCGGCGTCGAACCGGTCGTCCACGGCCACCACGTCCCGGCCCGCGGCGTCCAGCAGCGAGGCCGCGATCGCGGCGCGCATGCCGCCGGCGCAGTGCACCCATACCGTGCCGGCCGGTACCTCGCCCAGCCGCCGGTGCAGCTCGTGCACCGGGATGTGCACGGAACCCCCGATGTGGCCGGCGGCTCGCTCCGAGGCCCGTCGTACGTCGAGGACGACCACGTCGTCCGTACCGCGCCCGGCCAGTCCGGCGAAGGTGGACCGCGGGAAGGACACCGGCCGGCTTCCGGCCGGCACCCACCGCTCGGGTGTCCCGGTGGCGGCGGCCACGGGACGGTCGATGCCGACCCGGACCAATTCGCGCTGGGCGTCGGCCAGTTGCGCAGGGGACTCGGCGAGCAGCGTCACCGGTTTGCCCCACGGGATCGTCCAGGCAAGGTAGGTGGCGAGCTTGCCGTCCGCCTCGAAGTTGAACGAACCGGCGACATGCCCTTCGGCGAACGCGATCCGGTTGCGCAGATCGACCACCCACTCCCCCGCGGCCAGCCGCGCGGCGATCTCCGCGGCGTCGACGACGGACGGCGGGGTGAGGTCCACCGGGGCGGGCCCGGCGGCGTTGACCGGGCCCATGTGCGTGTAGTACGCGGGGACGTCGTCGAGTCCGTCCAGCAGACGGGTGACGAAGGTGTCCGCGTCCGTGGTGAACGCGGGGTTCCCCGCCTTCTCCCTGCCGATCGTGGTGGCGTCCCCCTCGGCCTGGCCCGAGGAGCAGAAGCTGCCGAAGCCGTGGGTGGGCAGCACGGGTGTCTCGTCCGGCAGTTCGGCCGCCAGGCGGTGCGCGGAGGCGTACTGGGCGCGTGCCAGGTGCTCGGTCAGGCGGGGTTCGACCAGGTCCGGGCGGCCTACGGTGCCGATGAGCAGCGAACCGCCGGTGAACGCGGCCACCGGCACGCCGTTGTCCTCCAGCACGTACGAGGTGTGGTGCGGGGTGTGGCCCGGGGTGGCGACCGCCCGCAGGGCGAGCCCTGCGTCGACGGCGGACACGTCGCCGTCGGCCACCGGCACGCGGGCGAACGCCACTCGCGCCCCGGCCGGCACCAGATAGGCGGCGCCCGTCACCCGGGCCAGTTCCAGGCCGCCGGTGACGTAGTCGTTGTGCAGGTGCGTCTCGGCCACGTGCGTTATGCGCACCCCGCGCCGGGCGGCGGCCGCGAGCACCCGGTCGATGTCGCGCGGCGGATCCACCGCCACGGCCGTGTGCCTGCCGCCGGCCAGGTAGCAGCGGTTGCCCAGCCCCTCCAGCTCGATGGTGTCGACGAAGAACATCAGGGACTCCTCTCCTGGTGAAATTACCCCCCGGGGTATGCGAGCCACCGTAACACGAGTACCCCACGGGGTATCTGCCCCCCTGGGTCGCGGCCGGGTAGGATACCCATCGGGGTATAGAGGAGGAGTGGGCCCAGTGGAACTGGACATGGCGGCGGACGAACTGAAGGCCGTGATCAACCGGCTGCGCCGGGCGCAGGGGCAGATCGCCGGGGTGATCAGGATGATCGAGGAGGGGCGGGACTGCGAGGAGGTGGTCACGCAGCTCGCGGCGGCGGCACGCGCCCTGGACAAGGCGGGTTTCGCGATCATCGCCACAGGGCTCCAGCACTGCCTGACCGACTCCGGGACGGCCGACGGCGACGACCGCGAGAAGATGCGGGCCCGGCTGGAGAAGCTGTTCCTGTCCCTGGCCTGAGGCCGGGCACCCGGACCGGCCACGGGGATCCGCCAGGCACTGGCACTGACACTGGCAACACATTGCCTCGATTGGCAACATTTCATTGCCAACTTTTGCCTGGCGGCTTTACTGTTGCCGCATGGCCGATACGAAGCTCAGCATCGTCATCCCCTACAAGCAGCGCCTGCGGAACATCAGGTCCGTCTTCACCTCGCTGGCCGAACAGACCCTGGATCACCGGGAGTTCGAGGTCGTGGTGGGGGCGATGGAGTACGACCCCGGGTTCGTGAGCCTGTGCCGGGAGTTCACCGGGCGGCTGCGGATCGTCTCCGTCCTCACCGCCGAGGACTGGAACACCAGCAAGGCCCGCAACCTCGGCATCAGACACGCCACCGGGCAGGTCGTCGTGGTCCTCGACGCGGACGTGGCCCTCGCCCCCGACGCCCTGCGCACCCTGTGGGAACGCTATTACCAGCACGGGCAGAACATCTGCGTCCAGGGACAGGTCTTCGGCTACGACGAGGTCATCGACGGCGACGTCGACACGGTCCTGGAGCAGCCCTACGACGTCTACCGCGCCACCCTCGCCGAACTCGCCGGTGCCGACCGCTCGCGGCTCGACCCGCGCTGGTCGCCCGAGTACGCACCCGCCTTCGCCCGCTTTCCCTGGGCGTTCACCCGGACCGGTTTCATGGCCCTGCCCACGTCCACCATCCGCCGGCACGGTCTGCTGCTGGACGAGGGCTTCACGGGGTGGGGTGCCGAGGACCAGGAGTGGGGGCTCAGGATCTCCCGCACGGGCACGCCCATCGTCCTGGGGCAGGGCCTCTACGGCATCCATCTCCCCCACCGCCGCGACTTCGCCGCGCAGGACCGCTCCGCGACCGAGACCAACCGCTACTACCTGGCCAAGTGGCCGCGTCTGGAGCTGGAGCTGGCGCTCGCGTTCGGCGGCTGGCTGGAGGCCGACCGCCTCTATCCCGAGGCCGAACGGGAGGTGGCCGAGGCCGCGGCGGGGCATCGCCTGGGCGTCGTACGGGGCACGGTCGGCGGTGCCCGGGTGCTGGCCGTGGGCGCGCTGCTCGGCCCCGGGCGCGACGGCGTCCACACCGTGGCCGACCCCGAGGTGCACGCGCTGTTCGGTCAGGCGCCCCACGCCTGGGAGGAGGTGCTGCCGCTGGCGGGGTTCGCCCTGCCCTACGCGGACGACGCGGTCGACGAATGCCACCTCCTGCCGCCCGTCGCGCGCCTGGCCGAGCGCTACCGCGCGGCGGTGCGCAAGGAGGCCGGGCGTGTCGCGCCGAAGGTCCTCACCGCACCGGCGGCCCCCGTCCCGGCTGCCGCCGTCGCCTGAGCGCGGTATCCACTCCCCTTCCGGTGCCGCCCGTCGCGGCGGCCCTCCCCCAGTGTCAGGAGCAGAGGTGTCCCCTTCCCCCGTGCGGATCTCCGCCGCCGTGATGAGCCATCCCGAGCGGGCCGCGGCGGCCCACGACCTCGCCGGCCGCTTCCCCGGCCTCGACATCACCGTCGTACTCGACCCGGAACCGGACGGCCCGCCCAGCGCGCTGCGCACCGCGCGGCTCGCCTGGTCGGCCGTCGCCCCCGACGCCACCCACCACCTGGTCCTCCAGGACGACGCGCTGCCCACCGAGGACTTCCTCACCCGGCTGCACGCCCTGGTCGCCGCGCGGCCCGACGCGGCGCTCAGCCTGTTCACCGAGTGGGGCTCGCGCACCTCGTACGCGGTGCGCCTCGCCGCCATGCTCGGGCACGACCTGGCGCCGGTCGTGGACGACTACGTGCCCTGCGTGGCACTCGTCCTGCCCGCCGAGATCGCGCGCGGCTTCGACCCGTACGTGCGGGCCAAGGTGGACAGCGGCCACCCCGACGACCTGGCGCTGCTGCACTACCTCACCGACCTGGGCACACCCGTGCTCATCCCGGTGGCGGGGCTCGCCGACCACGACAGCGACACCAGCCTCGTCGGCAACAACGTGCACGGCCCCCGGCGGGCCGCCTGCCTCCTTACGCCGAGGTCGGCCGCGCTGCCGGCCGAGCCGTCCGTCCTGGGCGGCCTGGGCACCGTGCCGTACTACGACTTCTGGGGCCAGTACTCCGACGCCTGCGTCCCCGACCCGTCCAGCCTGGACGGCAGGGTCCGCAGCTCCGCGCGCGTCTTCCTGGCCGGGCACGGTGTCACCCAGCGGGAGCTGGACGAGGGACTGCGCGAGGCGCTGGCGCGGTCCCCGGAGCGCGCCCTGCTCGGCGACCTGCTCAGCGAGGTGGTGCTGACGGAGGTGTGGATCGTGTCCTTCCTGCTCGGCTTCATCGCCGCGGACCTGGAGGGCCGCGGCGGCACGACCCTGGACCTCACCGGCCCCGCCGCCCGTGCGGCGCTCGCCACACTGGCCCCCGGGGCCGTCCGGCGCATCGTCCCGGTGCGCCGGCTGCCCGCCGTGGGGGCGCTGCTGACACCGGTGGTGCTCGACGCGGTGCGCGCGGGCATGGCCCGGGCGCCGCGGCACGGCTGACCGTCCGCGGACGGCGAAGAGGAGGGGGGCACGGCGGTCGCCGTGCCCCCCTCCTGCCGTGTCCGGGGCCGGTGCCCCGCCCGGGCTCAGCGGTAGCTGCGGGCCTGGAGGGTGAACAGATCGGCGTACAGGCCGCGCCGGGCGAGGAGGTCGGTGTGGGAGCCGTGTTCGGCGACCGTGCCGCCGTCGAGGACGACGATCCGGTCGGCCATCAGCACGGTGGAGAAGCGGTGGGAGACGAACAGGGTGACACCGCCGTCGCGTCCGACGTCGTGGGCGGAGCCGGCGTACCGCTCGAAGACGGCGTGCTCGGCGGTCGCGTCCAGGGCGGACGCCGGTTCGTCGAGCACCATCAGCAGCGGGTGTTCGCGCAGCGCGGCGCGGGCCAGGCCCAGGGACTGCCACTGTCCGCCGGAAAGTTCGCTGCCGTCGGTGTAGCCCCGGCCGAGTGCCCCGTCCAGGCCCTGCGGCACCCGGCGCAGCACGCGTTCGGCGCCCGCCCTCTCGATCGCTCCGAGGAGCAGCGCGTCGTCGTCGAGGCGGTGCCGTTCGCCCAGTCCCACGTTCTCGCGCAGCGTCAGTTCGAAACGCGCGAAGTCCTGGAAGAGCGTGGCCACGCGGGCCTTCCACTCCCGGGGCGGGATGTCCCTGAGGTCGACGCCGTCCACCAGGATGCGCCCGCTGGTGGGCTGGTACAGCCCGCACAGCAGCTTGACCAGTGTGCTCTTGCCGGCCCCGTTCTCGCCGACCAGGGCGATGGTGTGCCCGGCGGGCAGATGGAGGTCGACGTCGCGCAGGACCGGGCGGTCGGTGCCCGGGTAGGTGAAGCTGACGCCCTCGAGGTGGATGCCTCGCCTGAGCCGCGCGGGGACCGGCGCGGTGGCGGACGGTCCGGCGGACGCGGGGCCGGGGGCCGGCCAGGTGCGCAGGGCTTCCAGGCGGCGAGCGGTCAGGCCGGCCGTCTGGAGCGTGGCGAGCGTGCCGAGGGCCGCGGCGACCTGCACGTTGATCTGCACCGCCATGGTGATCACCATGACCACGCCGCCGATGCTGACGTCGCCGTCGGCGGCCCGGCGCAGTACGAGGTAGACGGCCGCGAAGCAGGCGAGGGTGAAGGCGAGCTGGCCGAGGGCGCGCAGTGCCGCCGCGGCGAGCTGGCCGCGTGTGATGAGGCGGGTCGCGGTGTGCCAGCTGCGGTCGTGCAGGCCCACCAGCGCCTCGTCGGCGGCGAACAGGCGGGCTTCCTGGGCGGAGTGGGAGGAGGTGGCCACGTGCAGCAGGTGCCGGGCTCGGCGATGGTGCTCGGCGGCCTTCTCCTTGGCGGCGTCGGCCGTGCGCTGGGCGCGGTGGCCCATGACGACGGGGGGCAGCGCGGCAAGGGGCAGGAGCAGCAGCCAGGGATCCAGCGAGCCGAGGAGCACGGTGGTCAGCGTGAGCTGCACCGACAGCGCGGCGATCTGCAGCAGGGCCTCGATGTAGGCGCGGGTCTTCTGGATGTCCTCGCGGACGAGGATCATGGTGTCGGCGAAGGCGGAGCTGTCCAGGTGTTCGATGCCGTCGGTGCCGTTGGCGTGGCCGATCAGTTCGTCGTTGATCCGCCATTCGGCCCGTTCGCCCAGTTCGAAGTAGTACAGGTGGGCGAAGTGGCCGAGCATGAGTTCCGCGGTCAGGGCCAGCGCGATCAGGCCGGCGGCGGTGAGCGCGGCCGGCAGGTCGCCCAAGAGCAGGCGGTCGGTGAAGGCGCGCAGGCCGAGGGCGACGGCCGGAGTGGCCAGGTAGCCGAGGAAGAGCAGGGCGGCGGCCTTGAGGAGGCGGCCGCGGTCGGTGGTCCAGGCGAGCTCGAGCAGCCAGGCCGCGGTGCGGGCGAGGTTCTTCATGAGGCCGTGTCCGTCATCGTCGTCGCCACCAGCTGTTCGCGGTGGCCGGGGTGTTGGTCCTTGTCCTCGGTGAACCGCTCCGCCTGGAGCCGGAACAGTTCGGCGTAGCGTCCGCCGGCCGCGAGGAGTTCGTCGTGTGTGCCGCGTTCGGCGACCCGGCCGCCGTCGAGGACGACGATCTGGTCGGCGCGGCGGACGCTGGAGAAGCGGTGGGAGATGATCAGTGTGGTCAGGCCGCGGGTGAGGTCGAGGAAGCGGTCGAAGAAGGCGACCTCGGCGCGCACGTCGAGCTGGGCCGTGGGCTCGTCGAGGACCATGACGGAGGCGCCCGAGTGCACCGCGTGCAGGGCGCGGGCCAGGCCGATGCGCTGCCACTGGCCGCCGGACAGGTCGCGTCCCCGGTCGTACTGGCGGGACAGGACCGTGCGCAGCCCCTGGGGCAGGCGCTCGATGACGTCCTCCGCGCCCGCCCGCCGGGCGGCCTCCAGGAGCCGGTCGTCGTCGGCGGGGAGGTGGGGGGCGCCCAGCGCGATGTTGTCGGCGGCGCTGAGTTCGTAGCGTACGTAGTCCTGGAAGATCACCGCGAAGCGGCGGTGCCAGTCGCGGGCGTCGATGTCCGTCAGCGGGTGGCCGTCGACCGTGATGCGGCCCCCGGTGGGGTCGTACAGCCGGGTGAGCAGTTTGACCAGGGTGGTCTTGCCCGCGCCGTTGAGGCCGACGACGGCCGTGGAGGTGCCCGCGGGCAGTTCGAGGTCGAGGCCGTCGATGACCGCGGGCCCGTCGGGGGTGTAACCGAAGCACACGTTCTCGAACCGGATGGCGGTGCGGGGCAGCCCGGCGGCCGGGACCGACCGGCTGGGTGCGAGCGCCGGCAGGTCGCGGGCGCCGGCGCGGAACGCCCTCATCGCGTCGAGCGCGATCAGCCCGTACTGGGTCTGTACGTCGGCCTCGGGGAAGTACACGCCGAAGCGCATGAGGATCAGTACGGCCTGCAGTGCGATGCTCAGGCGCAGCAGGCCCAGTCCCCCGCCGTCCCCGGCGACGGCCAGCCGGGTGACGGTGACGGCGCCGCCGGCGAGGCCGATGAGGGCGAGCACGACGAACGGGCGGCCGAGGATCCGGCGCCTGCCGTGCCACATGCGCGAGAGGTAGGCGGTGGTGTCGGCGCGGTGCCGGGCCCGCATCCACTCGACCAGTCCGAGCAGGCGGATCTCCTTGGCGGCGTGTGTGCCGGTGGCGAGGTTCTTGAGGTAGGTGGCCTTGCGCTTGTCCGCGGCGAGTCCGTCGTAGAAGTCGCCGAAGGCGCCGAGGGAGCCGCGCTGGCCGAACCGGATGACCAGCGCCGTCACGCCGATGACCGCGGCGGCCACCGGGTCGACGGCGTATCCCACCAGGGCGACGGCCCCGGCCAGTTGGGTGTAGCGGGCGATCAGTGCCAGGCCGCCGGCCGCGGCGTCGCCGGGTGAGGCCGAGGCCCGGTCGAAGGCTTCGCGCGCCACGTCCAAGCGGTCGAGCAGGCGTGGATCGTCCAGCGCCATGGCGGGCGCCTCGGCGAGCGCGGCCCGCATCAGCTCACCGCGGCAGCGCTGGTCGACGTGGCGTACGACGACTTCGCCGAGCGCCGCCTGGAACGGTGCGAGAGCCTGCTGCGCGCCGAACGCGGCACCCGCGATGCCGAGCACCGTCACCAGCGCCGCCCAGGCTCCCGCCCGCCCGCCGCCGACCGCGTCCGGGACCCGCTCCAGCATCACGCTCATGGCGACCACGAACGTCAGGGGCAGCAGGCCGAGCAGCACGTTCAGCAGCACCGCCAACGCCCTTGTCCCGGCCGGGACATGGCGCAGCAGTGCCGCGATGTCGAGCCAGCGCCGCGCCCTTCGGCGGGCCTGGGAGATCAGTACGGTCACGGGGTCGTCCCCTTCTCGGGTCCGGTGGGTGGGGTGGGCGGCGGGTGCCGAATGCCGGCGGGGCGCCGGGTGTGCGGGGCAGTGGTCCCGGTGGAGTCCATGGGAAGGATCCGGTCCCGGCCACGGGCCGGGGGTGTGACGCGGGAGGTGCAGAATCTCCGCGCCCGGGAGGCGGGTTGCCGAGCGGGAACGGCCTCGGATGGCCGGAACGGTGGACCCGCTCGCGGAAGGGGCCCGGGGCTCACGCGGAGGTCATGCGGAGGCCGGTGACGGACCGTGCCGTGCCGTCGGCGGTGCCGCGCACGCCGTGGCGTACGGCCGCCCGGCCTCCGGCGCGCGGCAAGTCTTCGGCCCGGCCGTGGTACTCCAGCACCCGGCCGGTGACCCCGCAGCCGCAGGCGTGCCGGAAGACCCGGCCGCGGTCCCCCGTCCGGTGGCGGATCCGGAGCCGTTCGAACGTCTGCAACCCGGTCACCAGCAGGTCTCCGGGTTGGCCGGCCGGCACCGGCGCGCCTGCCCGATCGGTCACTTCGAGATGGCTCAGGTCGTCGTTGACGTGATACAGCGGACCGCTCGTCTCGGCGCACCGGTAGCCGAGCAGGGTGCCGTCGGCGGCGGTCAGGACACCGGAGACGGTGTGGGCTCCCAGCTGGGTGCGCAGCCACGTCTCGTCCGACGGGCTCATCTGGGTGCCGAGGAAGAACACCTTGCCCAGGCGCAGTCCGGGATCGTGGGCGTGGGCCGTGCGCAGCAGCGGCACGAGCAGGGCGGGCGTGCCCAGGACGGCGGTGGCCCCGATGTCCCGCACGAGGACCGCCAGCCGGCCCGCGGTGACGGGCCGGGCCGGGGTGCGGCACTCGGCCCGCGTCGGAGTGCGCTCGGTGAGGGTCGCCGCCAGGGCGCCGTGCGGCTCCCCGCCGGGCACGGTGTTGATCAGACGATCGCCTGCGCGCAGTCCCATCGCGTGGAGCATGGGGGCCGCCTCGCGCACCAGGGCGGCATCGTCGGTGCCCGGGCGGACGAGGCCGCGCGGTACGGTCGCGGGCGCCGCGTGGTGCGGTGCGTCGCCCGCCGGCAGGGTGAGGGTGTCCAGGCGGGGCAGGTCGGCGATGCACCGGACCGGGGGCAGGGCCTGGGAGGAGGGGGAGCGACGGGCGTGGTGCAGCAGGTAGCGCAGTTTCGCGTCGAGTCGTTCCGTCGCGGCGGCGCCCTGCGCGGCGGCCTCCTCGCGGGCGCGGGCGCGGGCCAGGGGGATGCCGCGCAGGTAGGTGCGCCGCCGCAGGGAGCGGACCCAGTCCGCGCGGCCGTCCTCACGCCACACCGAGGTGTTCCCGGACGCGGCATGGGCGTCGGGCGGCAGCGGGGTCGGCTCCGGCACGGACACGAGGACGCCCGCCGCCGGAGTGCCGCTCGGGACGATCCGCGCGTCCGGGAGCAGTGGCCCGATCGCACGGAGCAGTGCGGTCAACTCCCGCCAGAAGGACCGTCGTTCGGTACGCACGACGACGTCGTTGCCCAGTGCCCAGCCCAGCAGCAGGGCTCTCAGTACGGCATCGGGGCGGGTGTCGTCGACGACGATGGTGCCGACGGGCGACAGCTCGTACACGTCGTTGCTGTCGGCGACCGGTTGCCAGGGGTACTGGGCGAGGCCGCCGCAGAGTTCATCGAGGCCCGCGGCGAGTTCGTCGGCGTCGAACAGCCCTTGCAGATGAGCCAGTCCGGCGCCCCGCAGCAGTGCGGCGAGGCCCGTCCCGGGCTGCCGGACCAGGGCCGTCCGCGCCTGCGCCACCGCGATCAGCAGGTCCGTGGGGTAGTGGCGCGGGCGGTTCACGCGGCCGGCTCCCGTCGCGGGGCCGGGGCGTCGGCGCGCTCGGGCCGGCGGTGCTCGACGGCCGCGCCGGGGCGGGCCGTGCGGTACGGAAGGTGATGCAGAACGAGGATCTTCACCTCGGCCCCCGAAACGGTCGATGACACATATTGACTGGGAATCGACGGATCATCGGTCACGGCCAGTCGATAGCCCGGAAAAGCGGGAACGTGCTGGAAGACGGGCAGCCCACGATGATTCCTTACTGAAGGTGAGCGGGTCATGTGCCGGTGCCTAGCGCCGCCGGAAACGTAGCAGGACACGGAGACGCTTGGCAATAGATTGCCAAACGTTAGGCAATATGGCGGGTGCCGACTCCCGCACCCCATCGGCGCGACGGCAACGGCGGTACACGGCACGAGGGCCCGGCACACGCGACCAATCGCGTGTGCCGGGCCCTCGTACTGCGTACCGCCGTGTCGCCGGGCCCGCCCGTGCCGCCGGGCCGGACCCCCGCATGCCTATCCGGCGTTCCGGACGCTCTGAGCGCTCTCCAGGGCCTGGGCGAGGATGCGCCAGATCTCGGCGGCCAGGTCCACGTTGGAGGCGCGGCGCGCCTCCTCGCCCAGTTCCTTGAGCTGCTTCAGCCCCTGCTGCATGTGCCCTTCCAGGATGAGCAGACGCCCTTCGAGGACACCGAGGCGGATCCGGTCGCGGTAGGTCAGCCACAGCTCGTCGCCGTGCAGTGCGTCGAGCAGGGCACGGGCCTCGGCGTGGCTGCCCTGCTCGAAGGCCAGGTGTGCCTTGAGGGTCAGCAGTTCCTGGTTCAGCAGGGGCGTGCCCACGAATCCCAGCGCCGCCTCCGCCTCCTTCAGGCGCCGGGCGGCGCCGTCGACCAGCGGCGGGGAACTCTGGAGGTACAACGACGCGGCGGCGAGCCGCAGTCGCACCCAGAGCGTGAGGTCGGTGTGGCTGTCGAAGCCCTCCAGCGCCCGCTCCAGATGCGCGCGTGCCCCGTCCTGGTCGCCCTGGCGGAAGCGTACGGTCGCCGCCGACCACATGGCCTCGGCCTGCAGGACGCCGCCGCTGTCGCCGACGAGTTCGACCAGTTCGTCGACATGGGCGCGGGCGTCGGGCAGGCGGCCCTCCTCGGCCTCCGCGGCCACCAGCGCCATCAGCGCGGCCCCCGTGTCGGGCAGCGAGAGGTGCGCCTCCTTGGCCAGCCGGACCGCCTTGCCGGCGACCTCGATGGCCCGGTTCACCTCACCCATGGAGCGCAGGCAGCGCGCCAGGGAGGCCCATACCCGGCAGCGCAGTTCGGGCAGGTCCAGTTCCTCGGCGATCTCGTCCAGCTGTTCCAGGCAGGCCAGTTCCTCGGCCTTGTCCCCGAGCCGCCGCCATCTGCGGGAGACCAGCCACAGCGCCTGCCAGCGCAGCAGCGGGTCGGCCTCGTCCGACTGGTCGAGGGCGGCCATCAGCGCCTCGACCGACTCGTCGCCGTCCGCGGACGAGGCGAGGCTGAGGGCCTGGGCGAGCGAGGTTCCGCTCGGCTGCACCTCGAACGCGCCGCGGTCGACGTCCAGCCGTTTCGCGAGGTAGGCCACGACCCGCTCGGTGGGCTTGCGCCGTCCTGATTCCAGGCGCGACAAATAGCCGGTGGAAATCTCACTGCCTGCGAGGGATGCCTGAGAGAGCCCGCGCGCAAGCCTCAACTCCTTGAGACGCCGGCCGAACAGCGGTTGTTCCATCATTTAGTTCCCAATGAATCAGGGCATTGAGCCGCGCCCGATGCCCTACGGAATGACGAGAATTCCCGTTTCCCCCGGGGGAGATCCCCGCGCCAGAGTCTACGGATCCACCGCATCACAGGCAAGTCCTTGCCTGACTCACCCTCGGGAATCTTCGATCACCGCAGCCTTTATTGGTCTAGACTTGCCAATCATTGGCAATGTCTTGCCAAGGTCAACCGGCCTCGCTACGGTTCCTTTCGGCCACCGGCACCCGACAGTGCCCGTTCCTCTGCGGCCTGCTCCTGCCCGCCTCAGCTCACTTCACCGCTTCTGTCGTCTCCTGGGGGAAATCATGAAGAAAGCTGCCCGCACCCTGCTCATCGGCACATCCTTGGCCTTCGCCACGGCGGTCCTCGGCGCGGCCGGCACGGGCATCGACTGGCCGGGTCCCGTCCACGGCACCGTCACGGTGTCCGCGTCCGGCGCGACGAATGCCACGGGCGCCACGGGTACCGCAGGCGCCGTGATCCGCCAGGGCGACGGAGACATCGACTGGCCGGTGCCGGGGGGCCGGATACGCGCGGCCGGCACGACCGGCCCGGGGGGCGCCACCGAGACGGCCGGCCTCGCCGGCGGTGGCCGCACCGGCATCGACTGGCCGTAGGTTCCGGACCGCCCACAGACCTTCGACCGGCAGCAGGCCACGGACCACCGGCCGCGGACGGTGGCCCAGCCGCGGACCGTGGCCCAGCCGCGGACCGTGGCCCAGCCGCGGACCGTGGCCCGGCCGTGGCCCGCCGGCCGGCACCACGTCCCGGGCCCTCCCCGGTCCGTGACGCCCTTTCCCGCCGGCGCGGGACGCCCGTGCGGTGTCCCGCGCCCGCTCGCGGCGCCCGCGCTCCCGCCCGGGCGGCGCACCGGCGCCCGCCGCCCGCAGCGCCTGAAGACTCCGGTTGCCGGAGCGCTCCCGACCCAAGGCCGCGGCCGTCGGGCGAACCCCCGCCCGCACCGGGCCCGCGCGGCGTGACCGGAGATCTCTTCGATTCAGCGCGGCGATGATCCAACTCCCTTCGGAAGCAAGCTAGGTGACGCTCCGTCATCTACCGGCAAGCGTACCCGTTTGTCCACCACACCTCAGAAACGGAGTTCCCTTCGTCATGACGCCTCCCGCATCCGCCGCGGTCCTGGAAGGGTTCCAGCCGACGGCAGAGCAGTGCGAGCGGTTCGCCTCGCGCGGCTATCTCGTCCTGCCCGCGTTCCTTCCCCCGGACCTCGTGGCCCGTCTCAAGCCCGAGGTCGATCACTGGGTCGACCAGGGACACCGGGCCCGTTCCATCGCCTCGTGCGTCGATCCGGACCGGCACGGCATCCCGCCCCTAATGGAGCTGGAACTGCCCGCGCACGGCGAGCTGATCGGCCACCGGCCGCTGCTCGCCGTGATCTCCCGGCTCATGGGCGGCGACTTCGTCTTCCACCACCTGCACAGCGACCGGCAGGCCCCCGATGTACCGGGCAAGCCCTGGCACCACGACTTCGAGCAGGGTCCGGCGACCGACCGCTCCGCGCCGATGGTCCATGCCCTGCACTACCTGGACGGGCTCGACACGAGTGTCTCCTCGCTCGCGGTGCTGCCCGGCTCCCACCGGGAGAACACCGGCAAGTCGGCACTGGCCCATCACGGCACCGACCCGCTGCCGGGCGAGGTGGTCGTCGACTCGCTCCCCGCGGGGTCCACGGTCCTGCTGCACTCGGCCCTCTTCCACGCCCGCCGCCCGCGGCCGGACCGCACCGGCAGGCCGCGCTACTTCGTGGACGCCTCCTACTGCTCGACGGACACGATGTGGCCGCCGGTCAAGCCGTACTGGCGCCACATGCTCACCCGCGCCCGCGAGCTGGGTCTCGGCGACGTACGGTGGCCCGAGCTGTTCGCCGAGCGGCACTTCACGGAGTACGGCCATGGCCACTGAGCCGTCCCCGGCCCGGGGGCAGGACCCGGTGCCGTACGCGGGAATCGCCTGGAGCCCGTCCGGGTACGAGGTCGCCGTCCTCGGCCCCGACGGAGACGAGCTGCGTCCCCCCGTCCTGTTCGCACCCCGCCGGGCGGCGGACATGATCGCCTACCTGCGGGGTTTCGGTCCCCGGCTGGTCACCGCCGTGGAGAGCACCAACGGCATCCTGGACGGACGGCTCATGGCCGCCGGGCTGACGGTCCACCGGGCCGATCCCCCTGTGCTGCCCGTCCGGCCGGACTTCGGGTCCGTTCCCGCGCGCGTCGTCGCGGAGGCGGTCCGGAGCCGGCTGCCGAGCCTGACGCGGCTGGTGCGCACGCGCGGCACCCAGACCGGGCGGGAGGAGGAGATCGACTCCTGGATCGCCTCCAGCCACGACGCGCTGGCCCGCCTCACCCGGGCCGGGCAGGCGGTGAGCCACGGCGGCAGGGACCGCCGCGAGGTGGCACTGACCTTCGACGACGGGCCGCTGCCGCCGTACACGGGGCAGGTCCTCGACGTCCTCGAACGCTACGGTGTCCCCGGCACGTTCTTCTGCGTCGGCATGAACGCCCGTGCCTACCCCGAGGAACTGGCCCGGATGCGCGAGCAGGGCCACACCGTGGCCAACCACACCTGGTCCCACCCCTTCCTGCCCGAACTGGAGCGGGCCCAGCTCACCGAGCAGCTGGAGCGCACCCGGGAGGCGCTCGCCGAGGCGAGCGGCGCACCTCCCTCCCGCCTGTTCCGGCCGCCCTACGGCGCGCGCACCCCCGAGGTGCTGGACTGGCTCGCCGAGACGGGGTCCCGGGTGGCGCTGTGGGACGTCGCGCCCGACGACTGGACGATGCCCGGCGCCGACACCATCGCCCGTCTCATCCTGGAGCAGGTGCGGCCCGGATCGGTCGTCCTGCTCCACGACGGCGGCGGGGACCGTTCCCAGACCGTCGCCGCGCTGCCGGCCGTGATCGAGGGCCTGCTCGCCGACGGCTACCGCTTCGTCGGCGTCGAGGAACTCACCGGTCCGTCCGACGTCGCCACGGCGGCGTAGGCCCCCGGGGGGGGGGGGGGGGGGGGGGGGGAGGGGGAGGGGGGGGGGGGGGGGGGGGGGGGGGGGGGGGCGGGGGACGGGGACGGCGGAGACGAACATGCGCCCGTGT
>NZ_JBVHXT010000017.1:52628-132508 GCF_055569255.1 Streptomyces sp. NPDC029296 | reverse complement strand
CCCTCCTCCCCCTCCCCCCCCCCCCCCCCCCCCCCGCGACCCCCCCCCCCCCCCCCCCCCCCCCCCCCGCACCCGGGCGCGGCGGCCCCGGGAGACACGAACCCGGGCGCACGCACGTGCCCGGATGACACCACCCCGGGTGACACATGCCCGGATGACACATGCTCGGGTGACAGTTGCCCGGATGACACGATCCGGGTGACACCTGCCCGGGCGACGCGGTCCACGGGGCCGGGCCGGAGCGACCGGCTCCCGCTCCGGGCCCGCCGGGTGAGCGGTGCCGGCGGCCGCCCGCGCCCCCCATCGCCGTACACCCCCCGCATGCCCGTGCGGAGCACGCATGCCCACGCGATGTGCCCCTGCGTGCCGCCGCCACCCGCCGCGGCGTCGCGGCTCCGACGCCGCCCGACCACCCAGCGAGGTGTCCACGCCCGTGACCACCGCATCCGTCACTCCCACACCTGTCACCTCAACGCCTCTCACTCCGCCCTCCCCCGCCCCCGCGCCCGTGACCAACTGGGCCGGGAACGTCGTCTACCAGGCCCCGCGAGTGCACCGTCCGACGTCCCTGGAGGAACTACGGGCCCTGGTCGCGCGCAGCGACCGCGTCCGGGCCCTGGGCACGGGGCACTCCTTCAGCCGTGTCGCCGACAGCACCGGCGACCTCGTCCGCCTGGACGCGCTGCCGCCGCTGCTGGAGGTCGACCCGGCCCGGCGTACCGTGACCGTCGGCGCGGGCCTGCGGTACGCGGACCTCACCGCGGCGCTGCACCGTGCCGGGTTCGCCCTGCCCAACCTGGCCTCCCTGCCGCACATCTCGGTCGCCGGCTGCGTCGCCACCGCGACCCACGGCTCCGGGGACGGCAACCGGTGCCTGGCGGCCTCCGTGCGCGCCCTCGAACTGATCGCGCCGGACGGCGGGTCGACGGTCATCGACCGGGAGAGCGATCCCGGGACGTTCGCCGGCGGTGTGGTCGCGCTCGGTGCGCTCGGCATCGTCACCCGCGTCACCCTGGACGTCGTGGACGCCTTCGAGGTGGCCCAGCGGGTGCGTGTGGACGTCCCCCTGGACGAGATCGCCGCGCACCTGGACGAGGTCTTCGCCGCGGCCTACAGCGTCAGTGTCTTCACCGACTGGCACGGCGAGCGCGCCTCGGTGTGGCTCAAGCAGCGCGTCGGCGCCACCGGCAGCGGCTGGGCGGGAGGGCGGGCGGCGACGCGCCGGCTGCACCCCGTGCCCGGTATGCCGCCCGGCGGCAGCACGGAGCAACTGGGCGTTCCCGGCCCGTGGTTCGAGCGTCTGCCGCACTTCAGGCCGGACCTGGTCCCGGGCGCCGGGGACGAGTTGCAGTCGGAGTACTACCTGCCCAGGGCCGCCGCGGCACGGGCGGTCGCCGCGCTGCGCGGTGTCGGAGGGCTCCTCCAACCGCTGTTGCACATCGCCGAGGTGCGCACGGTGCGCGGGGACGATCTGTGGCTGAGCCCCGCCTACCGGCAGGACTCCGTCACCTTCCACTTCACCTGGATCCACCACCCCGCCGTGCGCACCGCGATCGCCGCCGTCGAGGAGATCCTGGCCCCCCTGGGCGCACGGCCCCACTGGGGCAAGCTCACCCTGCTTCCGCCGGCCCGGGTGGCCGCGCACTACGAACGGGCCGCCGACTTCAGGCGCCTGCGCCACCACCACGACCCCGAGGGCAAATTCGGCAACGCCTTCGTGGAGGAGATGTTCCCGCTCCCCCACTGAGACGGCTGAGCCAGTGAGGCAACGTGCTTGCCAGCCACTTTACCTGCGTATCTTTCCTGCTGGCCACGGTTTCCTCGGCACTGTCAGCGGAACGACCACCACTTCCTCCACGGGTTCTTGGCCGAACTTACTTGCCAAACATTGCCAACTATCTGGCACATCTGGCAATGTTCTTTCCGGCGGGTCCGGCACCACGGTTCCGGGCCCTTACATCCCCTTCGTCTTCATGGAGTTGACATGACCGTTCAGGCCGGACCGCGCTCCGGACTCGACCGACGAGTCCGCTTCGGCGACGTCAGCTACGACTTCCACGTCCGACACGGCCGCGCCGCCTGGGACGACCTGCGGGTGCGCCTCGGCGGCCTCGACGCCGACCGGTTCGTCGTCGTCGCCGACCAGGGCCTGCCCGAGGACCTGGTGGCCGCGGCCGAACTGAACCTCGGCGCGCTCGCCCCGACCCTGGTGGTCCGGGCGCGGGCCGACGAGCGGGAGAAGACCCTCAGCGCCCTCGACCGGATCGCCGAGCAGGCCCTCAAGAGCGGCATCACCCGCCGGTCGGTGGTGGTCGCACTCGGCGGCGGCGTGATCGGCAACATCGCGGGCCTGCTCGCGGCCCTGCTGTTCCGCGGCATCCGGCTCGTGCACATGCCGACCACCCTGCTCGGCATGTCGGACTCGGTGCTGTCCCTCAAGCAGGCCGTCAACTCCGCCTGCGGCAAGAACCACCTGGGCACCTTCCACGCGCCGGTGCTGGTCTGGAACAACCTGGACTTCCTCGCCTCCCTGCCGGCGGAGGAGACCCGGTCCGCCCTGTGCGAGATGATCAAGAACGTGCTCGGCATCGTGCCCGACCGCTACGACGAGGTCGCGAGCCTGCTGCGGGCCGACGCCCGGTACTCCCCCGAGGTCATCACCCGGTTCATCGACCTGTGCGTGGACGCCAAGACCACGGTGATGCGCGAGGACCACACCGAGAAACACGAGGCGCTCGTGCTGGAGTACGGCCACACCGTCGGCCACGCGGCGGAACTGCTGACGGGAGGCCGGCTGCGGCACGGCTTCGCCATCGGCATCGGCATGCTCGCCGCCGCCCGCATGTCCCGCGAGCTGGGCCTCATGGACCGTTCCGACGAGCGGGCACACCACCGTCTGCTCCAGCTCAACGGCGCTCCCGTCCGGCTCCCGCAGGACGTCGACGCGGAGGCGGTGCTCGATGTCGTACGTCTGGACAACAAGCGCGGGTATGTGCCGGGGCGGTCCGGTGCGCTGGACTTCATCCTCCTGGAGGGACTGGGCCGGCCCCACCGGCCGGGCGGGAAGCTGATCACCCAGGTCGACGAGGACACCGTGCGGCTCGGCATCGAGTCCGTGCTCAGCGACCGTCACGCCCTGGCGGGTGTGTGATGGCGACCGTCACCCGCGGCGAGCGCCGCCCCTTCGGACCGATCGCGAACGACACCTCCGGCCCGGCCGTCACCCACCGTCAGGTGGGCGGCGAGGGAGTGTGCCGGTGGAAGATGCTGATGAACGGCATGCATCTGGAAGGCGAGTGGAACTGCGTCGAGTACGTGGTCATCGAGCCGGGCGGAGCGGTCGGCGAGCATGTCCACCTGCGCACCGAGGAGATCTACTACATCGTCTCGGGGCGGGCCGTGGTCACCATGGACGGCCGCGAGATCGAGGTCGGCGCGGGGGACCTGGTCACCACGCCGATCGGTTCGGCCCACTCCATCGCCAACCGCGGCGAGGAGGACATGCACTTCTTCGTCACCGAGGTCTTCCCGGGCGAGGGCCCCGCCGCGCGCCCCGCGCACCTGCACGTGCCCGGTCTCCTGCCGGCCGGTACCGGTGTCCGTGCGGCACACGTCGACCTCACGCCGTACTTCACCGGAGACTGGCGGCAGTTCCGCCTTCTGGAGGTTCCGGCCGGTGCGGGGGTGGAGGAGACGGTGCCCGCGGAGCGCAGCATCGTGCTGCACGTGCTGGAGGGCAGCGCGGCCATCACCGTCGCCGGGCAGGAGTACACCGGTGGTCCCGGCCTGTCCGTGGCGGTGCCCCCCGCATACGCGCACCACACGGTCAACACCGGAACCGGGGCGCTGCGGCTGATCAGCACGGAGGTGGGCGTCGTATGAACCTCGGCCTGAACGGACGCGCCGCCGTCGTCACCGGTGCCGCCGGCGGGATCGGCGCCGAGACCGCGCGGGTGCTGGCAGCCGAGGGCGCACGCCTCGCGCTCCTGGACCGCGACGAGGAACAACTCACCCTCCTGGTGAAGGAGTTGAGCGATCAAACCGAGGTGACCGGGGTGACCGGCGACCTGGCCGACGCCCAGGGGGTCACCCGGTCGGTGACCGCCGCCCTCGACGCGCTCGGCGGGGTGGACATCCTCGTCAACAACGTCGGCCAGTGCCGGGCCCGCGGCTTCGACGAACTCGGCGACGAGGACTGGCTGCGGACCTTCGAGATCAACTTCCTCAGCGCCGTCCGGGCCATCCGCCTGGTCCTGCCCGGGATGCGGGCACAGGGGCGGGGCGCCATCGTCACCAACGCCTCCGACCTCGCCCGCCAGCCCGAGGCCGGGCCGGCCGACTACCAGGTCTCCAAGGTGGGCCTGCTCAGTCTCACCAAGAGTCTCGCCCTGTCCGAGGGCCCGGTGGTGCGGGTCAACGCCGTGGCGCCGGGCCCGGTCTGGACACCGCTGTGGACCCGTCCGGGCGGCTTCGCCGACACCCTCGGCACCGTGCACGGGCGCGACGCCCGGGAAGCGGTCGAGTACGAGATGAGCAAGCGCCAGCTGCCGCTGGGCCGGATGGGCACGCCCGACGAGGTGGCGCGCGTCATCGCCTTCCTGGCCTCCGACGCCGCCTCGTTCGTCACCGGCTCCGTCTGGGGCGTGGACGGCGGCACCATCCGCGGTCTGCTCTGATCCGCACACCCACGAAGGAAGCTCTCACCATGGGAACGCACCTGGCCGTCCACGGCGGAACCCCCGTGCGCGGTGCCCGGCCCTGGCCGCGCTGGCCCCGCCCCGCACCCGGCGCCGGCGAGGCACTGGCGGACGTGCTCACCTCGGGCCGCTGGTCGATCGCCAGCCCCCATACCGGCGAGCCGACCCGCGAACGGCGTTTCGCCGCCGAGTTCGCCGCCTATCTGGGCACCGGTCACTGCGTGCCCACCGCGAGCGGCACCGCCGCCCTGATGACGGCGCTGGAGGCCTGCGGGATCGGGGCGGGTGACGAGGTGATCGTGCCCGCACTGTCCTGGGCCGCGACGGCGTCGACCGTGCTCGGGGTCAACGCCGTCCCGGTCTTCGCCGACGTCCGCCCGGACACGCTGTGTCTGGATCCGGCCGCCGTCAAGGCCGCGATCACCCCGGCGACCAAGGCGATCGTGGTCGTCCACCTCTACTCCGCCCTCGCCGACCTCGACGCCCTCCAGGCCATCGCCGGCCGCCACGGGCTGGCCCTCGTCGAAGACGCCGCCCAGGCCCACGGCGCCGCTTATCGCGGTCTGAAAGCGGGCACCTTCGGAGACGTCGGCACCTTCAGCATGCACCACACCAAGGTGCTCACCAGTGGTGAGGGCGGCGCGGCCGTCACCGACGACCCCCAGCTCGCCCGCCGCATCGAGCACCTGCGCGCGGACGGCCGGGTACGGAGCACCGCCACACCCGTCACCGGCCTGCCCGAACTGGTGGAGACCGGTGAGCTGATGGGCAGCAACCGCTGCCTGTCGGAATTCCAGTCCGCCCTGCTGAGCGCCCAGCTCCCCGAACTGGACGCCCAGAACACCGTCCGCCGGGACAACGCCGCCCTCCTCGACCGCCTCCTCGGCGACGACCTCGGCCTCGTCCCCCAGCGCACCTCGCCCCACACCACCGAGCGCACCTACTTCGGGTACGCCGTCCGGCTGCCGGACCACGTGGTCGAAGCCGTCCCGGCGGCGGCCGTCGCCGAGGCCGTGACGGCCGAACTCGGCCTGCACGTACGCCCGGTGTACCAGCCGCTGTACGCCAGCCCGCTGTACGACCCGGCCTCACGGCCGCGTTTCGCCATCAGCCCGGACCATCTCAAGCGCGTCGACCCCGCGCCCTACGACCTCCCCACCGCCCACCACGCCCACCGTTCCTTCCTCACCTTCCACCACAGCGCGCTCCTCGGCACCCCGGCCGACATCCACGACATCGCCGAAGCCTTCGGGCGCGTCCTCGCCCACCACACCCATCTGTCCCACTGAGCACCGCCCGCCCCCTTGTGAGGGAGACGATGACCAGCACAGCTCCTGCCCAGTCCGTCGTGATCGTGGACGGCTACTCCAACGCCCCCGCCCTGATCGAGGCGTTCGCCGAGCGCGGTTACCCCGCCGTGCACGTCCTCAGCTCGGCCGAGCCGCACACGGCCATGGTGCAGCCCCGCCCCGAGGACTACACCGACTGGCTCGTGTGCCCGGACGAGACCGCCGTCGCGGCCACCGTGGCACGTCTGGCCGAGCACAATCCGCTCGTCGTCCTTCCCGGCCAGGAACCCGGTGTCCGCCTCGCCGACACCCTCGGCGAACGTCTCGGCCTGCCCGGCAACGGCACCGCCCTGTCCCCGGCGCGCCGCGACAAGTACCGGATGATCGAGACGCTCCGCGCCGCCGGCATCCGCTGCGCCGAGCAGCTCAAGACCCACTCCCCCGACGAGGCCGCCGACTGGGCCCGCGCGCTGGGCACCACACCGGTCGTGGTCAAGCCCCTGTCCTCCGCCTCCGCCGACAACGTCTACATCTGCCACACCCCCGACGAGGTGACCACCGCGACCCGGCGGATCCTCGCCTCCCGCACCGTCTTCGGCGAGGCCAACACCGAGGTCCTCGTCCAGTCCTTCCTCGACGGACCCGAGTTCTCCGTCGACACCGTCTCCGCCGGCGGCGCGCACCACCTGGCCGACGTCTGGCACTCCCGGCGCCGGAACATCGGCGGCGGGCGGCAGATCTACGACATGGCCGTCCTCCTCGACCCCGACGACGACCCCGTCCCCGCCCTGTTCACCTACGTCCGGACCGTCCTGGACGCCCTCGGCATCCGCCACGGCCCCGCCCACGCCGAGATCATCCTGACGCCGCAGGGTCCCACGCTGGTGGAGATCGGGGCGCGTATGAACGGCGCCATGATCCCCGACTTCTACGGTCACGTCCTCGGCACCGACGTCGCGCGTCTGACCGCCGACGCCTACACCCGGCCGGAGCACTTCGCCCGCGCCTACGGCGGCCGTACCTACCGTCCGCTGCGCTCCGCCGCCGTCTACGAAGCGCCCACCACCCTCGACGGCGTCGTGGTCGGCGTGAACGAGACGGTGGTGGACAAACTCTCTGCGCTGCCCAGCGTCTACGCGCTCGCCCTGCGGTCGGGCCCGGGCAAGCGCATCCGCCCCACCACGGATCTGACGTCGAGCCCCTTGCGGGTCCTCCTCGCGGGCCCCGACGAACAGGCCCTGCTGCGCGACCGCGCGGTCATCGACGACCTGAAGGACCAGATATACGAGGTCGGTTGAACCACGGGCCGAGGACGGCCCGGAAGCCGGGACCGGCTTCCGGGCCGTCCGTCGCCGTGCCGATCAGTACCAGTACCAGCGGCGGGCGGGCTTGTCGCTGAAGATGCGTCGCAGCGATGCGGCCATGGCTGTTCACCTCCTTCCGGTGTCGTCTTCGGTCCCCCGTCGGTATGTGCGGTGAAGGGTGAACGGTCGCGGCACGTTGCCTTCGGCCATGGCCGCGCGCGTGTCGCCGCCGGTGACGGTCAGGCGGGCGTCGCGGGTGAGGGCGGTCAGCGTCTCGGCCAGCAGCGCCTGGGCCACCGCCGCGCCGACGCAGACGAAGGGGCCCGCGCCGAAGGGGACGTAGGAGCCGTGGTCGCCCGGCTCGTCCCAGCGTTCGGGCCGGAAGGCGCCGGGGGCCGCCCACCGTCCTTCCTCGTGGTGCATGAGATACGGGCTGGCGGAGAGCAGGTCACCGGGGCGGAAGGCGACACCGCCGAGTTCGACGGGCCGAGGGACGGTCCGGCCGAGCAGCCAGGGGACCGGGCGGTGCCGCAGTGCCTCCCGCACGATCTGGTCGGCGGGCCAGGGCCACGGTCCGTCCGATGTGTGGTGCAGGCAGGCCAGGAGCACCGACCACCCGAGCGCGGCGCTGACGGGGACCACGACGGCCCGGTACATCATCAGGTGCAGCTCGGCCATCGTCCGGTCGGTCACCACGGTGGGAGGGCACGCGCCGAGCAGGGCGTCCAGCACGTCACGCGGCCCGCCGGCGGGGTGTTCCCGGCGGTGCCGCACCTGTGCGGTCAGGTCGGTGAGCAGCCGGGCGCGCAGCACCTCGGCCCGCGCCCGCTGCCAGGCGTGCGGTGCGTGGAACACCACGCCCCCACGCGGCGCCCGCCGGATCAGCCGGTGTGTCCCGGCGGGGCCGCCGGGGCGCAGGAGCAGGTCCGCCAGGCAGCGGTGCACCAGGGTGTTCCCGGCGGCGGGCCAGCGGCTGACCGCCGGGAGGGCGGCCACCGCACGGGTCAGCTCGGCACGGTACCGCGGCAGGCCCGCCCGCAGGAAGTCCCGAACCGCGTGACCGATGTCGATCTGCGCCTGGCGCGTGGGCAGCAGTTCCCCGAAGAATCCCGACTTGCCCGTGTTGTAGTCCGGGCCGCGCAGCAGCGTCTGGGCCAGGTCCGCGTCCCTGACGCAATAGCCGCCCCAGGGAAGCGGGAACACGTCCGCCGTGCCGCTGCGGCCAAGGTGGTCGATGTATCCCAGGGGATCTCGCCGCAATCCGCGCTTCTCTCCGATTCTCATCGAGCCGCCTCCTCGGCGAGTCTCGCGGGGCGCCGCTCTTCCGGCGGCTCCGCCCCTCGCCCCGGGGATCCCCGCCCCGGGGTGCGGGAAACCGGCCTGCCGACGCTGTCACTCGTGTGAGGGAGATGGTCGGTATATCGGCATATCGACCGATGCCGTCTCCGCCGTCTCCGAGCGGAAACCGTGCCCGACCTCCGGCGCCAGGCCGTGATAGTGACGGAAGTTGTAGATGAGCGGGTTCCAGCGGGCGGGGTCGATGTGGTGCGTGCCCGGCACGACGATGCGCTCGTCGGCGTGGACGCACAGCACGTCGCACTCGACGCTGAAGAAGAGACCCGCTCCACCCGGTGTCAACGCCCGTGCCGTGGCCTCCAGTTGCAGCGCGCACTCGGCGACCCGCGGCGGCTTCACCAGGTGGGAGCCGGCCGGGGTGAGCCCGGACGCGGCGAACTTGTCGGGCTCGTACCGGTACACCGTCCGCTTGCTCTCGGGCACCGGGTCCGCCCCCGTGAGCGGCGCCAGGCGCTCCACCCGTTCCCACAGGTCCGGGGAGGCCACGTTGATCACCAGCTCGGGGCGGGCCGCGAGGTTGCGTGCGGTCTGGCTCTCCCTGCCCACCCCCAGGACGACATGCTGTCCGAGCGCCCAGGCGGAGGAGAGGGGAGCGAGGTTGAACGTGCCGTCGTCGTTCTCGGTGGTCAGCAGGACCACGGGTGTGCCGAAGTAGAGGATGCTGGGCCGGATCACTCGGTGCGTGCCCGTCATCGCTCGGCGGGTGTCGGTCGTCATGCCGGAAGACGCTAGAGGCACGACCTTTCGATGGGCGCCGAAGTGTCGGCCGACGGTATCCCCTTCGTCACGATGGCACCCTGTCCGCCCGCACGGGCGCCGGATGCGGATCCGAAACTTTCGTTGACCATTCGGGCTGCGAACCGCCCCGTCACCGCTTCCCCAACCCGGGTAACCGCTGCACGCACCTTGACCCGGCTCGGCGGCTGACCATACATTCCCACCGACCATTCGTCATCGTGACGACCATTCACATATGTGACAACCGCCGGATGAGGTCAGTGTGCTTGAGGGCGTTCTCTTCTTTCCCGTCACCCCCTTCGCGAGAGATGGTTCGGTCGACACAGCGAAACTTTCGGAGCATCTGCGTGCGGGGATCGAGGCCGGCCCTGGCGGTGTCTTCGTCGCCTGCGGCACCGGCGAGTTCCACGCCCTGGACCCGGAGGAGTTCGCCTCCGTGGTGCGTACGGCGGTGCGGGTGGCGGACGGCCGGGTGCCCGTCTTCGCGGGCGCCGGCGGCGCGCTGCCCCTCGCCCGGCGGTACGCGCGGGCGGCGGAGGAGGCCGGCGTGGACGGGCTGCTGCTGATGCCGCCGTACCTGGTGGCGGGGCCGCCCGCCGGACTGGTCGCCTATGTCCGCGAGGTCGTCGCCGCCAGTTCCCTGAAGGTGATCGTCTACCAGCGCGGCACCGCCCGGTTCGACGTTCCGGCGGCCCTCGAGGTCGCGCGCCTGCCACGGGTGGTGGGGCTCAAGGACGGCACCGGCGACCTGGACCTGCTGGCCCGGATCGTGACCGCGGTCCGCGCGGAGCCGGCCACCGGCGGCCGGGACTTCCAGTTCTTCAACGGCATGCCCACCGCCGAGGGCGCCCAGCTCGCCTACCGCGGCATCGGCGTGGACCTGTACTCCTCGGCGGTGTTCTGCTTCGCCCCCGAGACGGCTCTCGCCTTCCACCGGGCCGTCACGACCGGCGACGACGAGCTGGTCCAGCGGTTGCTGGCCGGCTTCTTCCACCCTCTGATCGCGCTGCGCGAACGCGTGCCCGGCTACGCGGTGGCCCTGGTCAAGGCGGCCGTGCGCCTGCGGGGCCTCGATGTGGGAGGTGTGCGTCCGCCGCTGACCGATCCGACGCCCGCCCACCTCGCCGAGCTGGAGGACATCATGGCGCGGGGGGCGGCGATCCGATGACCGAGGACCTGCGGATATCCCGCATCGACATCACACCGGTGGCGTTCAAGGACCCCGCCCTCCTCAACGCCGTCGGCGTCCACGAACCCTACGCGCTGCGCGCCGTGGTGGAGGTGACGACCCGGCAGGGCGTCAGCGGGCTGGGCGAGACCTATGCCGACGAGGGGCACCTGCGCAGGCTGCGCTCGGCCGCCGACGCGATCACCGGCATGGACGTGCACGCCCTCGGCCCGATGCGCCGCCGTATCGCCGAGGTGATCGGTGACGACCGGGGCGGCGACGGCCACGGACTGACCGGCATGATCACCACCAGCAGCACGGTCGACCGGGTCTTCTCCCCGTTCGAGGTGGCCTGCCTGGACATCCGGGGCCGCGCCGCCGGCCGCCCCGTCAGCGATCTGCTCGGCGGTGCCGTGCGCGACGAAGTCCCCTTCAGCGCCTATCTGTTCTACAAGTGGGCCGGGCACCCCGGACACGAGCCCGACGCGTGGGGAGCCGCCCTCGACCCGGACGGCATCGTGGCGCAGGCCCGGCGCATGGTCGCGGAGTTCGGCTTCGGGGCGATCAAACTCAAAGGCGGTGTGATGCCGCCCGAGCAGGAGGTGGAGGCGGTCCTCGCGCTCCGCCGGGCCTTCCCCGGCATTCCGCTGCGGTTGGACCCCAACGCCGCCTGGACCGTGGAGACGTCACTGAAGGTGGCCCGCGAGCTGGAAGGCGTCCTGGAGTACCTGGAGGACCCGACGCCCGGCCAGGAGGGCATGGCCCGGGTCGCCCGCGAGGCCCCGATGCCGCTGGCCACCAACATGTGCGTGGTCGCCTTCGACGAACTGCCCTCCGCGGTGCGCGGCGACGCGGTCCGGGTCGTCCTGTCCGACCACCACTACTGGGGCGGCCTGCACCGCTCCAAGCTGCTCGCCGGGATCTGCGCCACCTTCGGCATGGGGCTGTCCATGCACTCCAACTCCCACCTCGGCATCAGTCTGGCCGCGATGACCCACCTGGCCGCCGCCACCGAGAACCTCACCTACGCCTGCGACACGCACTGGCCGTGGAAGGACCCCGCGGAGGACGTGATCGTCCCCGGCGTACTCGGTTTCCGCGCCGGCTCGGTCGCCGTCCCCCGCTCCCCCGGCCTCGGCGTCGAACTGGACCGCGACGCGCTGGCCCGGCTGCACGAGCAGTACCTGCGCTGCGGGCTGCGCAACCGGGACGACACCGGGTACATGCGCCGGCTGGACCCGTCGTACGAGAAGAAGTCACCGCGCTGGTGACCCCCGGCGGACCCCGGCCCGGGCCCTGCTCGTCCGCCTCGGCGTCCGCGCGCCTCCCCGCCCTTCACGACAAGAAGGTCCCTCCATGCACTGGCTCGACTGGGCCGCCGTAGGCGCCTACTTCCTGGTGATGCTGCTGATCGGCCTGTGGTCGCACCGGCGTGTCGACGACGTCTCCGACTACTTCACCGGCGGCGGCCGGATGCCCTGGTGGCTGACCGGCATCTCGCACCACATGTCCGGCTACAGCGCCGCCGTCTTCGTCGCCTACGCCGCGGTCGCCTACGACTACGGCATCACCGTCTACGTCTGGGCGTTCCTGCCGCTCGCCCTGGGCACCGGCGTCGGCGCCTGGCTCTTCGCCCCCCGCTGGAACCGGCTGCGCGAGCGCTACCGGGTCGCCTCCCCGCTGGAGTACCTGGTCCGCCGCTACAACCTGCCCACCCAGCAGGCCCTGGCATGGAGCGGCGCGCTGCTCAAGGTGTTCGACGTGGCCGCCAAGTGGGCTTCGGTCGCGGTGCTGTTGAGGGTCTTCACCGGCATGTCGATGACCCACGGCATCCTGCTGACCGGTGTGGTGACCCTGCTGTACTGCACGGTCGGCGGCCTGTGGGCGGACGCGCTCACCGAGTTCGGGCAGTTCGTCATCCAGGGCGTGGCCGCGCTGTCGATGATGTGGGTCGTGCTCGACCGGCTCGGCGGCGTCTCCGGACTCGGCACGCTGTGGCACCGGCTCCCGGCCGGCCACACCGACCCCCTCGTCGGCCCCTACACGGCCGGCTTCCTGACCGCGTACGTCGTCGTGAAGCTCTTCGAGTACAACGGCGGCATGTGGAACCTGGCCCAGCGCTACATGGCCACCGACTCCCCCCGGTCCGCCCGCCGTTCGGCCGGGCTGTCGGCGCTCCTCTACCTGGTCTGGCCGGCCGTGCTGCTGCTGCCCGCGGTCGCCGCGCCGGTCCTCATGCCGCACATCGCCGACCCCCAGCAGACCTACGCCCTGATGGCACGGTCCTATCTTCCCGTGGGCCTGGTGGGGCTCACCCTCGCGGGCATGTTCTCGCACACGATGGCCATGGCCTCCTCGGACGCCAACGCCATCTCGGCGGTGGTCACGAGGGACATCCTGCCCGCCGTCCTGCCCGGTTTCCGGGGCGCGAGCACCGAGCGCGGTCTGCGGGCGGCACGAGTGGTCACGGTCGTCTTCATCACCGTCTCCATGGTCGTGGCCATCGAGGCCGACCACTTCGGCGGAGTCCTCGGGATCATCGTCGGGATGGTCGCGGCCGTCATGGGTCCGATCTCCATCCCGATGCTGCTCGGGCTGCTGCCCGCCTTCCGCCGCTGCGGGCCCCGGGCGGCCCTCGCGTCCTGGGCGCTCGGCCTCGGCGGCTACTTCCTCGTCAGGTACGGCCTCGACGGGGCCTCGCAGACCACGGTGGTCGTCACCCCGCTGGTCACCTCCCTCGTCGTCTACACGGGCCTCGGACTGATCCTGCCGGAACCGGACGCGGAGGCGGACGCCGTCGTCGCGGCGGTCTCCGGCCCGGAGCCCGGAGCGGGCCCGGCCGCGCACGCGGTGGCGAAGCAGGCCTGACACCCGCCGGTCGCCTCCCGGCGGCCGGCCACCCAACCCGGATCGAGGAACCCCTTCCATGAAAAGAGCAGCATCATTGCTGGTCGCCGCCGCGGCGGCCGTCGTCACGGTGGGCTTCGCCCCGCACTCGCCCTCCGGCACACACGACGCGCGAAGCGGCGGATCCGCTCCCGCGCGGTCCGCCGCCATGTCGACCGGCGGCGGCCACTGGCTGGACACCTGGGTGTCCATGCCCCAGCTGACCGAACCGGGCAACATGCCACCGGCCCCGTTCACCCAGAGCGACCGGGTGTTCGACGACGCCACGCTGCGCCAGACCGTGCACGTCGCGGTCGGCGGCGAACGGGTGCGGCTGCGCCTGTCCAACGCCTTCGGCGGCGCCGAACTGCCCGTCACCGCCGTCTCCGTGGCCCGCCCGGCCGGCGGCAAGGCGGGCGTCGGCGCGATCGTGCCGGGCAGCTCCCGGCGGGTCACCTTCGGCGGACAGCCGGGTTTCACCGTCCCGCAAGGCGCGCAAGCCGTCAGTGATCCGCTGGACTTCGACGTGGCACCGGGAACCAACCTCACCGTGACGCTGTACCTCGCGCACGGGCAGGCCTCCACCTCCATCACCTCGCACCCCGGCTCCCGTACGACGTCCCACATGCTCGCCGGGGACCACCTGGACGACGCGGACCTGACCGGTGCCACGACCGCCGACCACTGGTACTTCCTCAGCGGGCTGGAGGTGTGGTCGAAGCCGGCCGCCTCCGCCACCGTCGTCCTCGGCGACTCGCTCAGCGACGGCCGGGGATCGACGACCAACGGCAACGACCGCTGGCCGGACCGGCTGCGGGCGCGGCTGGCGTCCCGCCCCGGCACGGCGGACATCGCGGTCGTCAACGAGGCGGCGGGCGGCAACCGCGTCCTCAGGGACGGACTCGGCCCCAACGCCCTGGCCCGGCTGGACCGCGACGTGCTCGCCCGGAGCGGCGTGAACCGGCTCATCGTCTTCGAGGGCGTCAACGACATCGGCACCGCCGGCACGTCCCCGGCGGACGCCGAGCGGATCACGGCCGAACTCATCGGCGCCTACCAGCAGATCATCACCCGCGCCCACGCCCAGGGCATCCGGGTCTACGGCGCCACCCTCACCCCCTTCGGCGGCAACACCTACGACGACCCGGCCGGTGCCCACGAGGCCGCCCGGCAGCAGGTCAACCGGTGGATCCGCACGAGCGGCCGGTTCGACGCCGTCATCGACTTCGACCGCGCGGTACGCGACCCGGACGCCCCCGGCACGCTCCGGGCGGCCTACGACACCGGTGACCACCTCCACCTCAACCCGACCGGGTACCAGGCCCTGGCCGACGCCGTCCCGGCCGCCCTCTTCCACCGCTGAGCGCCACCTCGCGACGCGTCACGACCGCGGACGGCCGGTCCCCCGGGGACGGAGGGGACCGGCCGTCATCTCGGCGGGACGACTGGTGTCAGGGGCCGGTGCGGGCGAGGGCGGCCGACGCGGCGGAGCCGCCACGGGCGCGCGAACGTGGGAGCGCTCCCAGACTAGGAACGCGTCTCAGGAACCACAATGCGCGCGGCAGAGATTTCCGGAACGGCAGGGCGGACAAGCGGAACTTTCGGCTTGGCGGAGCCCCAAGGGACGGCCGTGCCACCTGGTCGGGTGGCACGGCCGGGAACGGGTGTGCGCGGGGACCTCAGGCCCAGGGGGAGGTGACGACCCAGCTCGTGTCGTCGGACCAGGCGGTGGCGTTGTCCCAGGTGTGGGAGCCGCCGTGGCTCGCGGCGTAGACGCCGTACTCGTAGTGGCGTACGAAATCACTCGGATAGTTGGCGGACCGGAGCGAGACGCCCTGACCGTTGTGGCTGGGCTGCGGGCAGAACGTGGCGTCCAGCCTGGACAGCGCGCCACTGTCGAGGGTGTCGACGCGCAGGCGGAAGTCGTAGTGGCGCAGGTACTGCCCCGGCCTGTCGGCGGACTCGAAGGAGACGCACGAGGCGTCGCCCAGGCCCGGGCGCACGGTCCAGGTCGCGGCGGCCTTGTCGGCGGACGGGCTGGAGGAGGAGACCGCCCCGATGGCGGCGCTGCCGTCGGCGGTGTTGTGCCGCAGGTAGTCGGTGGTGCAGCAGGAGGTGGTGGCCCGCAGCGACACCCTGGAGCCCACGGCGGGAGCGCCGGCCAGGGCGGACGTGGCGTATCCGGCCGCGTTGACGTTGGCCTGGACGGCGTTCTCGGTGGCGTCCGACGGGTAGCCGGACGTCAGGACGCCCTCGTAGAAGGTGCCGGCGGATCCGTTGCTGTTGTCGCCGCCGATGCCGAGGATGATGGCGCCCTCCTTCTTCATCGGGTTGTAGCCCGAGGCGTTGGGGCGCGGTCCGTCGTAGTAGGTGGACAGGCCGCCGGACTGGGCGTTGCCGGCGCGGATCGCCCAGTGGTTCGGCCCGCCCTTGACGAGGGCGGTGAGGAAGCGGTGGCCGACGCTGGGGTCGTTGGCGTTGTAGCCGCGGTTGACGCCGGAGAACAGGCCGTTCTCGAGGTCGGCCATGACCCAGGGGCCGTTGCCGGTGCCGTAGCCCCAGGTCTTGCTGTTGCCGAAGTAGATGGTCTCCATCGTGCCGTTGCCGTTGTCCCGGCTGTTGGTCTCGGCGTTGCCGTAGTCGAAGCAGCAACCGCCGTTGTAGTGGGTGCCGTCGAGGATCGCGTACATGCCTTCGGGCTGGTCGCCGGTCGCGATGCCGTTGGTGGTGTTGTCGCGGTAGCCGGTGCCGGGGGCGACGAAGACGCCGTACGCCTTGTGGCCGCCCACGGTGACCGGCGCGGCGGATGCCTCGGCGAGGTTGTCGTACCCGCCGGTGGCGGGGCCCTGGAAGCCTCCGGGGGGTGCCTGGGTGAGGTGGTTGCCGCGGCCGGACTGGTCGTAGAGGACCGTGATGAGGCAGCTCGTGCCCGCGCAGAAGGAGTCCTGCGCGGCGGCGTCGGCGTAGCCGCCCGCGCCGAGCACGCCGATGTCCCGGGTGGTGCCGTCGGAGGCGCGTTTCACCTGGTACAGGCGGCTGTTGTAGGCGGAGTACAGGGCGCGGGTGGTGCTGTGCGCGGCCACGCAGGGCGTGCCGCCGGCGGCGTACAGGTCACAGGGCGGCGAGCCGGCGGCCACGGTGTCGCCCTCGGCGGAGGCCCGGCCGCCGAGCAGGGCCGTGGCCAGGGCCAGCACGAGGGCCGGCAGGGCGAGCGGCCTGGCCCGCCAGGGGCGGGCCGGTGTCACGGACATGGAGGTCTCCTGGGGGTGAGTGGGGGGCCGGCCGGTGGCGTCCCACCACCGGCGGTCGGCGACCGAATAATCATGTGCATGACAAGCGCTTGAGCAGTGCGTCCGGTATTTCGAATGCCGATCGCAGTGACGGACAAGCTTTGATGATAGGAAGCCCCTGGGGGGTGTCAACACCTCACGCACGTCCGATCCTTCGACCGTCCAGGCCGGCGCGGTGACTGATGAGCGGGAGCGGGTGCGGCCGTCGGGAGTGTGGGCCACGGCGGTGGGAGTGGCCAGGGTGCGGGCGCTGGAGACCGAGCGGGAGAACGCGCTGTTCCGCGACCCGCCGGCCAAGGCCTTCGCCACCGCCGGCGGCCTGTGGCCCTCCTCGCCACCGCCCGAGGACGAGGCCGCGCGACGCCTCCGGCCGGCCGTGTCGTTCTCCGTCGTCATCAGGTCGAGATTCCTCGACGACCTGGTGCGGGAGGCCTCCGCGTCCGGTGTCCGGCAGGTGGTGCTGCTCGGCGCCGGCATGGACAGCCGGGCGTTCCGGCTGGACTGGCCCGCGGGCACCAGGCTGTTCGAGGTCGACACCGCCGCGCCACTGGACTTCAAGGCTTCGGTGCTGCGCCAGGAGCGGGCCGTCGCACGCTGCGAGCGGATCCCCGTCGCGGTGGACCTGCGGGAGGACTGGCCGGGCGCGCCGGCCGCCGCGGGGCACGATCCGGCGGAGCCGACCGTGTGGATCGCCGAAGGACTGCTGATCTACCTGCCCGAGGACGCGGTGGAACTGCTGCTCGCCCGGATCGGCGCGCGGTCGGCGGCAGGCAGCCGGATGGGGCTGACGTTGGGCTCGCGCGGTGTCATCGAGCACTTCGGCGCGGACGCCGTGCCGGGATCGGCGGCGTCCATGTGGCTCTCGGAGATGCCCGACGACCCGGTGAGGTGGCTGACCGGGCACGGCTGGGAAGCCGACTGCCACACCCTGCGCGAGCGCGCTGCCGCCCACGGCCGCCCGGCCGGCACCCCGCCGCAGCGCGCGGAGCGTCCCGGCGGACTCGTCTCGGCGGTCCGCCGGTAGAGGGCTCCCCCGGCTCCCCGGCCCTCAGGGCCCGCGCGTCGCGGCGATCCCGCGCTGGGAGACTCCGGGCATGGGATCGTGGGGAAGTCTGGGACCGGCGCTGATGTCACTCGTAGGGGTCGCGCTCGGTGCGGGTGGGTCGTTGTTCGGTCAGTATCTGGTGTCGCGGGCGAGTGTCCGGCAGCTCGAAGCGCAGGAGGCCGCCACGCATCGGGCGGAGCTGAAGGCAGCGGTGCTGAAGTTCCTGAGCCTCGCGTCGCGGGTGGAGAAGGCCGCGTTCCCGCCACCGGGCGGTGGGCGGACCCCCGTCGGCGACGAGCCGGGCCGGCTGATCGACGACCTGTGGCTCGCCCAGGCGGAGATCGACCTCGCCGCCAGAAGCGAGCCCCTGCGCGGGGCCGCCTACCGCTACGCCTACCGCCTTGCCCAGGCGGCACGTCACGAGACGGCCGACGCCTCCGAATTGCGCGGGCCCCAGGCGGAGTTCATGGACGCCGCGTACGACGACATGTGGCCCGGGCAGCGACGGACGACCGGGGACGACGCCGCTCCCCGGTGAGACGACTCGGCCGCCGGTGTGACACGGCGTCGGCGTCGCCCGCGCGCTTCCCGCCGCTCTCGTCTCATTGCGAGGCGGCGTGCTCCTCGCCGGAAGACCCCGGGGCGTCCTCGGCGGGCGCGCACAGTTCGGCCACGAGCCGGCGCGCGTACCGCTCGTCCGTCCCCGGGACCGAGAACACCACGCGGAAGTACAGGGGTGCGACGATCCGGTCGAGCACACGCTCCAGCGTGGGGACCGTCTCGCCGCGCCCCGCGGCGGCGTCCAGCGGACCCTGGAAGCGCGCGCCGACCCGCTCAAGGCAGGCGCGCAGGCCGGCCCGGCGTTCGTCCACGTCCGGTGTCACTTCCGCGCGGAAGAACGCCACGCCTCCCGGCCGGGACAGGTCCGTCAGCGTCCAGACCGCGACCCGCTCCAGGTCGGCGCGCAGGTCACCGAGCAGTTCGGGCGTCTCCTCGTCCTGGCGCCGGTCGGCGACATCGGCGAGGAGCGCGGAGGCCGTGCCCCAACGGCGATACAGGGAACTGGGGTTGACTCCGGCGCGGCGGGCGACCGCGGGGATGGTCACCTTGTCGGCGCCGGCTTCGCGCACGAGTTCCACCACCGCGCGGTGGACGGCGGCACGGACCCGGGCGCTGCGCCCTCCGGGGCGGCTGGCTTTGCTTTTGGCGGGCATCTCTCCACTCTAAAGCAAAGAATTGTGCTTTAGTGAGCGATTCACCTACCCTGTCTAAGGCAAAGATCATCGCTTTAGCAGCTCTTCCCAGGAGGAACCATGCCCCCGTACGAGGACCGGTACGAGGCCGCCCACCGCCTCGGCACACGGTTCCACGCCTGTCTCGCCGCCGGTGACTGGGACGGCATCCGGGCCCTGCTCACCGATGACGCCACCTGGACACTGCCCGGTGACAACACCATCTCCGGTACGGCCGCGGGCGCCGACGCCGTCGTGGAACGGGCCAGGAAGATCGCTTCCTACGGCCTCGACTTCCGGCTGCTGCACATCCTGGTCAGCCGCGAGAACATGGCGCTGTCCCTGCACAACACCGCCCGGCGCGGCGACGTCCGGCTGGACGAGCACCTGTCCACCGTCTGCCGCCTGCGCGACGGCAGGATCGCGCAGATCGAGACCTACCTCTCCGACGTCGCCGGCATGAACGCGTTCTTCGTGTGACGGCCCGGCGCGGAAACCTCGTCGGAAAGGCGTGGGTCCCGGCCCCGGCCGTCAGGCGCTGGACCGGATGACCAGACGGGTGGGCAGGATCAGCGGAGTGGGGTCCTGCCCGTGGATGAGCGCGACGAGCATGCGCGCCATCTCCCGGCCCAGAGCACTGATGGGCTGGCGGACGGTGGTGAGCGGCGGTTCGGCGACCTGGGCGACGGCCAGGTCGTCGAACCCGACCACGGCGACGTCGGCGGGGACCCGCCGGCCCGCCGCGCGCAACGTGCGCAGCGCTCCCGCCCCCATGTTGTCGTTGGCCGCGAACACCCCGTCCACCTCGGGATGGCGCGCCAGCAGCGCGGCCATGACGGCGGCTCCGCCGGGCTCGGTGAAGTCGCCCTCCCGCGGCGGGTACGGTGCGAGGCCGGCCGCCAGCATGGCGTCCCGGTAGCCGCGGTACCGGGCGCGCCCGGCCTCGGTGTCCAGCCGCCCGCAGAGCGCGGCCACTCGGGTCCGGCCGCGCGCGATCAGGTACTCGGTGGCTTCGCGGGCCCCGCCGGTGTTGTCGACGTCCACGTACCACCGGGGCACCCGGCCCACCGGCCGGCCGCCGAACACGACCGGGATCTCGGCCTCCTCCGCCGTACGGGCCAGCGGATCGTCCTCGCGCAGCGCCATCAGCATGACGCCGTCCGCGCCCTTGGCCCGAAGGAGTTCCTCCACCCGCTTACGGCCCCGGTCGGAGGCGGCCAGGCACAGCATCAGATGCAGATCGGCCTCCTCCAGAGCGGCCGACGCCCCCACGATCACCTGGGCGAAGAACGGATCCGCGAAGATCGACGGGTCCTCCCCGGCGACGACCAGGGCGGCTGCCCCCGTCTGCCGGGTGGCCAGGGCGCGCGCGGTGGGATGGGGCACGTAGCCGAGCTGACGGACGGCCCGTTCGACCGCGTCGCGTTTGGGGCGGCTGACGTGCGGCGCGTTGTTGAGCACACGGGAGGCCACCGAGCGGGACACACCGGCGAGTTCGGCCACCTGCTCGAGCGTCGGCTGCCGGCGCGGCGTGTCATGCGGCATGGAACGTTGAGCCTTTCCCCCGGTGCGGAACCCTCGGCGACGAAAAACTGGAAGCGCTTCCAGTCATGGGACTGTAGAGCCTCGTCCTCCTCCTGGGAAGGGTGACCGCACGTCGGCCCTTGACAGCGTCACCGGGCCGCAACACGATACCGACCGGCCCCGAAGCATTTCCGTGCTGTCGACCGCTTTCAATTGGGAGCGCTCCCAGTATTCTCTCGGGGTGTGCCGTCCGGCCGGCCAGGCCACCGGCTCAACGGGACGCCGTACCACCGCACTTCCTCAGCGCGTCGCAGGCCCCGGACGAGGGCGGGCGGCGCATCCCCGCCAGGAAACCGAGGTACAGTCATGCGCCACACACTCCGCGCCCTCGTGACAGCGCTGTGCGCCCTGCCCTTGGCGCTCGCCGCCGCGCCCTCCGCCCACGCGGCCGATCCCACCACCATGACCAGCGGGTTCTACGTGGACCCCGACTCCAGCGCGAAGCGGTGGGTCGCCGCCAACCCCGGCGACGGCCGGGCGTCCGCGATCAACGCCTCCCTCGCCAATACCCCGACGGCCCGCTGGTTCGGTTCCTGGAGCGGCACCATCGGCACCGCCACGGGCGCGTACGCGGGGGCGGCCGACCGCGCGGACAAGCTGCCCCTCCTCGTCGCCTACAACATCTACAACCGCGACTACTGCGGCGGGCACTCCGCGGGCGGTGCCTCGTCGCCGTCCGCCTACGCGAGCTGGATCGCCCAGTTCGCCGGCGGGATCGCCGGCCGCCCAGCGGTCGTCCTGCTCGAACCGGACTCCCTCGGGGACTACGGCTGCATGACCCAGGCCCAGATCGACGAGCGCGAGGGCATGCTCACCGGCGCCCTCGCCCAGTTCCACAGCCAAGCCCCCAACACCTGGGTCTACCTCGACGCCGGCAACCCGGGCTGGACCGCTCCGGCGACCATGGCCCAGCGCCTGCACGAGGCCGGCCTGCGGCAGGCCCACGGCTTCTCGCTCAACATCTCCAACTACTTCACCACGGCCGAGAACACCGCGTACGGCAACGCCGTCAACAGCGAACTCAGCGCCCGCTACGGCTACACCAAGCCGTTCGTCGTGGACACCAGCCGCAACGGCAACGGCTCCAACGGCCAGTGGTGCAACCCCGCCGGCCGCCGGATCGGCACACCCACCCGGACGGGCGGCGGTGCCGAGATGCTCCTGTGGGTCAAGGCACCGGGCGAGTCCGACGGCAACTGCGGCGTGGGGGCCGGCTCCTCGGCCGGGCAGTTCCTCCCCGAGGTCGCCTACAAGATGATCTACGGCTACTGACCCCGCCGGCCCCTCCCTCCCCCACCGACCAGGAGCAGCCATGATTCCCCGCAGCCTACGGCGGCGCGCGGGCGCCGTCCTCGCGGCGCTCACCGCGTGCGCCGCCCTCACCGCGACGCAGGCCCAGGCCGTCCCCGGGCGGGACGGCACCGGCCCGGCCACACGGTTCTACGTCGATCCGCACAGCAAGGCGGCGCGGCAGGCGGTCGCCGACCTCCGGAACGGCGACATCGAGAACGCCGCGAACATGGCCAGGCTCGCGAGCTGGCCGCAGGCCCAGTGGTTCACCGACGGCACGCCCGACGAGGTGCGCGGCGAGGTGCGGGCGCTCGTCCGCCGGGCGCGGGCCGCCGACCGGACCCCGGTCCTGGTCGCGTACAACGTCCCGGGACGGGACTGCACGCAGTACTCCAGCGGCGGGGCGGCGTCCTCCGCCGCCTACCGGCAGTGGATCGACGCCTTCGCGGCCGGCATCGGCGACGGCAAGGCGGTGGTCGTCGTCGAACCCGACGGCCTGGCCCTCCTGCCCAAGGACTGCGGGGCCGCCACGGACCCGACCGGCGACCTCACGGCCGCCCGCGTCGCCGATCTCGCCTACGCGGTCAAGACCCTGAAGGCCAGGCCGCGCACCGCGGTCTACCTGGACGCGGGGAACGTCCAGTGGCGGTCCGTCGGCGAGATGGCGCAGCGGTTGCAGGACGCCGGGGTCGCCCACGGCGACGGCTTCGCGCTGAACGTGTCCAACATGCACCCCACCGAGCACAACGCCAGGTACGGCGCCTGGGTGGCCAAGTGCGTATGGTTCGCCACCGAGGGCCCCGAATGGGCTCGCGGCCACGCCGACTGGTGCGCCGGCCAGTACTACTCGTCCGCCGCCCCGAACGACGGAATCCCGGGTCATTCCGTCTCCTCCACCGACCCCGCCACCTGGCGGTGGACCGATGCCTGGTTCGACCAGAACGTGGGGAGTCCGCCGGCCGACGCCCTGCCGCACTTCGTGATCGACACCAGCCGCAACGGTCAGGGGGCCTGGACCCCGGCACCGGGCAAGTACAGCGGCGACCCGGAGCCCTGGTGCAACGCGCCCGGCCGGGGGCTCGGCCCGCGTCCCACCGCCGACACGGGCGTCCCGCTCGTCGACGCCTACCTCTGGATCAAGGTCCCCGGTGAGTCCGACGGCAGCTGCACCCGCGGCACCGGGGGCACCATCGACCCGGAATACGGCATCGTCGACCCGCCGGCCGGTGCCTGGTGGCCCGCACAGGTCCACACGCTGGCCCGTAACGCGGCACCACGCCTGACGTTCAACCACTGAGCCGCCGGGCCCGGTACGCGCCGGCCGGTCGCCCCCGCCCCCGGCCGGACGCGTCCGGGCCCGCCTCCGCCCGGACCCGAGGGTCCGCCCCCGGTTGGTCCGCCCGCCCCTGGGCACCCGGTGCTGCGCGCCCGCCCGCTCGCCACCAGGAGGTACCCATGGCTGTGCGTCACCGATTGATCAAGGCCGCCCCGGAAACCGTGTGGGACGTCCTGGCCGACGGCAACCGGTACGCGGAGTGGGTGGTGGGCACCGGGGCCTCCCACCCGAAGGACGGCCGGTGGCCGGAGGAGGGCTCCTCGCTCGCCTACGAAGTGCGGATCGGGCCGTTCCGCCTCGCCAACGAGACGATCGTACGGCGCTGCCAGGAAGGCTCCGCACTGGAACTGGAGATCCTCGCCGGTCTCCTCGGCACGGCCCGCTTCTCCATCGAGCTGCGCCCGTGGGGCGAGCACTGCCTGGTCATCGCCGACGAACACCCGCTGCAAGGGGCCGGGGCCGTCCTGCACAACGTCGGCGTCGAGGCGCTGATCCAGTTGCGCCACCGTCCCATGCTCGCCCGGCTCGCCCGGTGCAGCGGTGACGGGGGCCACGGCCGCCGCGGGGCGGCCGGACGGCAGGCCCGGGAAGTGCGCGAGGCCCACGGTGCCTGACGCGGTCGTCATCGGAGCGGGCCCCAACGGGCTGGTGGCCGCCAACGTACTCGCCGACGCCGGCTGGAGCGTCCTGGTGCTGGAGGAACAGCCCGAGCCGGGCGGCGCGGTCCGGCACGACCGGGGCGTGCACCCCGCCTATGTCAACGACCTCTTCAGCTCGTTCTACCCCCTGGCCGCCGCCTCCCCCGCGCTGTCCGCGCTCCACCTGGAGGAGTACGGCCTGCGCTGGAGCCACGCGCCGCAGGTGCTGGCCCATCCGCTGAGCGACGGCAGGTGCGCGGTGCTGGACCGGCGGATCGACGTCACCGCCGCGTCCCTGGAAGCCTTCGCGCCCGGCGACGGGGCGGCCTGGCGGCGTCTGTTCGAGCTGTGGCAGACGCTGCGTACGGACCTCCTCGGCGCCCTGTTCACGCCGTTCCCGCCGGTCAGGTCCGCTATGCGGCTGCTGTGGACCCTGCGGGCGGCGGGCGGGCTGCGCGCGGCGCGCTCCCTCGTCCTGCCGGTGCGCCGGATGGGCGAGGAGGAGTTCCGCGGCGAGGGCGGCCGGCTCCTGCTGGCCGGCAACGCCCTGCACGCCGACCTGGCGCCCGAGTCCGCGGGCAGCGGCGGCTTCGGCTGGCTGATGTCGATGCTCGGCCAGACCTACGGCTTTCCGGTGCCGGCCGGCGGCGCCGGCGCGCTCACGGACGCGCTGACCCGGCGGCTGCGCTCGCGCGGCGGAGAGCTCCGCTGCGGGGAGCGGGTGGAGAGCGTCATCGTGCGCGGGGGGCGCGCCGTGGGCGTGCGTACCCCCTCCGGTGCGGTGCCCGCGGCCAAGGCCGTCCTCGCCGACGTGGCCGTGCCCGTCCTCTACCGGCAGCTCGTGGGAGCCGAGCACCTGCCCGCGCAGCTGATGGAGGACCTACGGCGTTTCCAGTGGGACTTCGCGACGTTCAAGGTGGACTGGGCGCTCGACGGTCCGGTGCCGTGGCGGGCCCCGCAGGCCGCGCGGGCCGGGACCGTGCATCTGGCAGACGGGGTGGACGAGCTGACCCGCTTCGCCGCGCAGATCGCCATGCGCCAGGTGCCCGACCGCCCCTTCGCCCTGTTCGGGCAGATGACCACGGCGGATCCCTCCCGGTCGCCCGAGGGCACCGAGTCCGCCTGGGCGTACACGCACGTCCCGCACGACATCCGGGCGGACGCGGGCGAGGAGGGCATCACCGGTGCCTGGGGCCCGGCCGACCAGGAGCGCATGGCGGACCGGGTGGAACGGCAGGTGGAACGGTTCGCCCCGGGTTTCCGCCGCCTCGTCCGGGCCCGGCGCGTCCTCGCGCCGCCCACGATGGAGGCGCTCGACGCCAATCTCCCGGGCGGCGCCATCAACGGCGGCACCACCGCCGTCCACCAGCAGCTCGTGTTCCGCCCGGTGCCCGGGACCGGGCGTCCGGAGACACCCGTGGACGGTCTCTTCCTCGCCTCCGCCGGCGCCCATCCCGGCGGCGGGGTGCACGGCGCTCCCGGCGCCAACGCGGCCCGCGCCGCGCTGCGCACCTCCCGGACGACCGCCCTGGCCGGCGCGCAACGCCTCCTGACCGGCCGCGACCGCACCGGCCGCAAGCGCTGAACGGGGCCGGGCAGCACCCGCGAACGGAAGGCGGAGGTCGTGCGAGAAAGTCCACTGGCGGGCCGGACCGTCGTCGTCACGGGTGCCGCCCGGGGCCTGGGAGCCGCACTCGCGCGCGAGGTGGCCCGGCGGGGCGCCCGCCCCGCGCTCCTCGGGCACGAGAAGCGCCTGCTGGACGAGCTGGCCGCCCGGCTGCCGGCGCCGGCGATCGCGGTGGAGACGGACGTGACCGACCTGGAGGCCCTGCGCAGCGCGGCGGACGAGGTGCGGCGCCGTCTCGGGCCGCCGTCCGTCGTCGTGGCCAACGCCGGTGTCGCGCAGGGCGGACCGTTCGCCGCCACGGACCCGGCCGACTGGCGGCGGGTGATCGACGTCAACCTCACCGGGAGCGCCCAGACCGCGCGGGCCTTCCTGCCGGATCTGCGGGCCACGGCCGGTTACTACCTGCTGATGGCGTCCCTCGCGTCCCTCGGGGCGGTTCCGCTGATGAGTGCCTACTGCGCCTCGAAAGCCGGCGCGGAGGCCTTCGCGCACGCGCTGCGCGCCGAGCTGGCCTGCCAGGGCGTGGCCGTCGGCATCGCGTATCCGAACTGGACCGACACCGACCTGGTGCGGGACGCCGGCCGGCACGCGGCGCTGCGCGAGCTGCGCGGCCGCATGCCGGGTCCGGCCCGCCGAGTCCACCCGGTGGAGCCGGTCGTCGAGCGGATCGTACGCGGCATCGAGCACCGCAGGACCGCCGTGTACGCCCCCGGCTGGCTACGGCTGGTGCAACCGGCGCGCGCCGCGCTCCCGCCCCTGATCCTGCGCCTGTCCCGGCACGGCCTGTCCCGCATGGAGGGCCGCCTCGCCGCGACCGGCCTGCTGGGCGCGGGCGGCGAGGCCGACAAGGCGGCGAGCCTGCGTGATCCGCGGGGCCGCGAGCGGGAGCCGTGACCGGACCGGCGGCCTCCGGCGCGTGCGCGGATGCGGGCCGCCGCTCCCGCGCGCACGCTGGAAGTGAGCCCATCCCCCCACCTCCGCACGGGAGCACCCGGCATGGCCAGGACGAAGAAGACCTCCGGCGGGCGAGAGCCGGCCAAGGGCGACAAGGTCGCCTGGCGCAGTCACGGCGGCGAGACCACGGGCACCGTCGAGAAGAAGATCACCGAGCGGACCGAGGCGTCCGGGCGCACGGTGGACGCCTCGCCCGACGCACCCCAGTACGAGGTGCGCAGCGACAAGTCCGGACGTACGGCCGTGCACAAGCCGTCGGCCCTGAAGCGGAAGAAGTGACGCCCGCGCTCCGCACGCCCCCGCGCTCCCAACGGGGCGCCGGCGGTGCGCGCCGGACGCCTACAGTGGAAGGCGCTCCCCGACCCACGGGCAGCCCTTCCCCTACCCATCGGCAGAACGCGCATGACGTATCCCTCCGCAGGCCCCGGCGACGACGGCCTCGACGCCCTGTTCGGCCTCGACGCGCTGGACGCCGCCTCGGGGGCGCCCGAGTGCGGCGGCACCGGACTCGGGAGCGGGCCGGACGGCCGCGCCCCGTTCCGCGAGTCGCCGGCGGCCCGCCGTCTGCTGTCCGTCCGGACGATCTACGCGGAACCGGCCGCCGCCTCCTCCGCGCGCGGCCGCCGGATCCTCGCCCGTTTCCCGGACGCCGACCTGATCGAGGTGGACTCGCACTGGGGCATCCCGGGGCTGCACGGCAACGAGGGCAACATCGAGCGCTGGGTGCGGGTGAAGGGCGAGACGCTGGTCCTGGGCGAGCGGAAGACGCTGGCCACACGGCCCAACGGGCGGTCCGCCGACTGGATCGCCCCCGGCCCCTCCAACGGGTGCGCCATGGCCTGCGCCTACTGCTACGTCCCGCGCCGCAAGGGGTACGCCAACCCCATCACCGTCTTCACCAACATCGACGCCGTGATCGCCCACCTGGCCCGGCACATCGCGCGCCAGGGACGCAAACCGGAACCCAACCAGTGCGACGACTCGGCCTGGGTCTACGACATCGGCGAGAACGGCGACTGCTCGGTGGACGCGCTGATCAGCGACAACACCGCCGACCTGGTGCGGGCCTTCCGCCGCTGGCCCACCGCCAAGGCCTCGTTCGCCACCAAGTTCGTCAACCCCGACCTGCTGGCGCTGGACCCACGGGGACGCACCCGCGTCCGCTTCTCCGTGATGCCCGCCGCGGACTCACGGCTGCTGGACGTGCGCACCTCACCGGTGGCCGACCGGATCGCCGCCGCGGCGGACTTCCTGGACGCCGGCTACGAGGTCCACTTCAACCTCTCCCCCGTGGTGCTGCGCCCCGGCTGGGAGGAGGCCTGGACCGAGCTGCTCCGGCAGCTCGACGACGTCCTGCCCGGCCGGGTCAAACGGCAGGCCGCCGCGGAGGTCATCCTGCTCACCCACAACCGGGACCTGCACGAGGTCAACCTGGGCTGGCACCCCCGGGCCGAGGAACTGCTCTGGCAGCCGGGGCTGCAAGAGGACAAGCGCTCCGAGAACGGGGCGCTGAACATCCGCTACGACAGCAGGGTGAAGGCGCGGGCCGTGCACACCCTGCGCGACCTGGTCGCGGCCCACGCGCCCTGGCTGCGCATCCGGTACGCCTTCTGACCCACGGCCCGGTGCCTTCTGCGTCCCGGCCGGTTCACCGGCGCCCGGCCGGTGGCGGTGCCGCGCGCTCGGCGGTGCGGACGATGTTGCGGGCCATGCCGCCGAAGACGACCGCGTGCCACGGTGAGACACCCCACCAGTAGAGGTGGCCGAGGAGTCCGTGCGGGTGGAACAGCGCCCGCTGCCGGTACCGGACGGGTCCGCCGTCTCCGCCGTCCACGCACATCTCCAGCCAGGCCAGGCCGGGCAGCCGCATCTCGGCGCGCAGCCTCAGCAGCCGGCCGCGTTCGATCTCCTCGACCCGCCAGAAGTCCAGGGAGTCACCGGCCCGCAGGCGGCGGGCGTCCCGCCGGCCCCGGCGCAGGCCCACGCCGCCGACGAGCCGGTCGAGCCGCCCGCGCACCGCCCAGGCCAGCGGGAAGGAGTACCAGCCGTTCTCCCCGCCGATGCCCTCGATGACGTCCCACAGCGCCTCCCGCGAGACATCGGCGTCGCGTTCGCGGACATCGGTGTAGAGGCTGCCGCCCGCCCAGTCGGGGTCGGTGGGCAGCGGGTCGCTGGGCGCGCCGGGCACGGAAGCCGACGACCACCGGGTGCTCACCTGGGCCTCCTGGATGCGCCGGAGGGCCAGCCGGACGGCGTCGTCGAAGCCGATCGGGTGTCCCGGGGGGCTCGGCACGTACCGTTCGATGTCGTTCTCGCGGCACACCACCTCGTGGCGCAGGGACTCGGTCAGCGGGCGGGCGATCGAGGCCGGGACCGGCGTCACCAGGCCCACCCAGTGGCTGGACAGTCCGGGGCTGAGGACGGGCACCGGCAGGATCAGCCGCCGGGGCAGCCCCGCCACGGAGGCGTAGCGACGCATCATGCCGACGTACGTCAGCACCTCCGGGCCGCCGATGTCGAAGGCGCGGTGCACCTCGCGGGGCAGGCGGGCGCAGCCGGTCAGCAGGCGCAGCACGTCCCGTACGGCGATGGGCTGGATCCGGGTGCGCACCCAGCGCGGGGTGACCATCACCGGCAGCCGCTCGGTGAGGTAGCGCAGCATCTCGAAGCTCGCGGAGCCCGAGCCGATGATCACGGCGGCGCGCAGTACGGCCGTGGGGACGCCCGAGGCGAGCAGGACCCGGCCGACCTCGGCACGGGAGCGCAGATGCGGCGACAGCTCCTCCTCGGGCACGGACGCGGGGGTCAGACCGCCGAGGTAGACGAGCCGGCCGACGCCGGCCCGGCGGGCCTCGCCGCCGAAGATCCGGGCCGCCGCGCGGTCGGTGTCCTCGAAACCGCGCCCGGTGCCGAGGGCGTGCACGAGGTAGTAGGCCACGTCCACGCCGTCCATCGCCCGTGCCACCGACCCGGCGTCGGTCACGTCCCCCCGGAGGATCTCCACCTGCCCGGCCCAGGGGTGGTCGCGCAGCTTGGCCGGGGTGCGGACCAGGCAGCGCACCCGGTGTCCCGCGCCGAGCAGTTCCGGCACCAGCCGGCCGCCGATGTAGCCGGTGGCGCCGGTCACCAGGCAGGTGAGCCCGCCGTCCGCCGGTGTGGTGTCGTCGCTCATGGTCGCTCCCGCCGTCTGCGTTCCCGTCTCCACGGTGCGGGCCGCACGCCCGGCCGCGCCCGGACGCGGGCCGATCGGGTGACGGGCGGGGTCGTACGCCGGAGGGCTGAGGGGCGGTCGCGACCGGGGGCCGGCGGTCCGACGGCGGCCGGCGGCCCGGGCTTCCCGGGGCGCGTCACGGCAGTGGTCGCCGCCTGCCTGCGGTTCCCCGCCCGGAGGGCGCGGCGCGGGGCACGGCCGAGCCGCTCGCCGGCGTGCCGGGCCCGGGACCCGGCCGCGTGCGCCGCCCGCGGCGCGGGCAGGGTGGCCGCCCGCGCCCGGTGGGCCGCCGTCCACGCGTCGGGCCGGGTGGGCACCGGCGCGGCGATGGTCAGCGCGGCAGCACCCAGCGCGGCGCCCAGGTGCCGGCGGCGTCGTGGCCGGCCGTGGTGGCGGCGAGGTGGGCGCGGAGGGCCGCCAGGGCCGGGTGGGGGTTGTCGCGGTGCCAGAGCAGGGAGTGCGGGTAGACGGGGGTCGGGTCGGTCACCGGGATGCGGCGCAGGCCGTGACCGGCGGGCCAGACGAGGCGGGTGTGCCCGCCCATGAAGGTGGCCAGGGCCGGGGTGTCGGCGACGGTGTCCAGGAGCGCGTCGGAGCCGAAGTTGGGTCCCGTCGCCTCCAGGGTGAGGCCGAACTCGGCCACGAGGTCGTCATAGTAGGCGGCCCATTCGGTGCCCGGGACGACGCCGGGCATCCAGATGCGGTGTCCGGCGAGCCGCGCGAGGGGCACGGAGCGGGCGCCCGCCAGGGCGTGGGCGGGTCCGGTGAGGAGTTCGAGGGGTTCGTCGAGCACCCGCACGGACTCGATGTCCTCGGGCAGGGGCCGGCCGGGCGCGGCCACGGCGCGGAAGGACGCGTCGATCTCACCGGACCGCAGGGCGGTGACGGCCGCCTCGATGTCGAACAGCCACAGCACGTCGAGTTCGATCCCGGGGTGCGCGCGGTGGAAGGCCCGCATCAGGCCCGACGCCGCGCCACGCGAGGCGATCACGTCGACGCGCAGCGGACGGCGGCCGGCGCGCACGGAGGTGACCGCCCGCTCGGCGAGGCGCAGCAGTTCCCGCGCGTGGGGCAGGAACGCCTGCCCGTCGATGGTGAGTTCGGCGCCGCGCGGGGTGCGGGTGAACAACCGCACCCCGAGGTTCCGCTCCAGCGCGGCGATGCGCTTGGAGACGGCCTGCTGGGTGAGCGACAGCTCGGCGGCGGCCCCTTGGAACTGCCCCGCGTCGGCGACGGCCACGAAGGTCCGGACGGTGTCGAGGTCCATGCGGTCACCCTAAGGCCACAACCGTCGGTTGTGGTGTGTGGCTCGGCGGTTGTTTGATCGCAGGGTACGGCGCTCGGTTTGATGCTCCCGGTCGCGGATCGGTTGTGGGCAGGGCGAGGGGATGCGGGTATGAGAAGCGGGCGGCACGGGCCGGGACATCGGCTGGGGCGGCAGTTCGGGTGGCTGTGGGCGGCGTACGGGACCAGCGCGCTCGGCACCTGGCTCGCCTTCGGCGCGTTCCCGCTGATCGCCGTCCGGGTGCTGCACGCGGGGCCGGCCGAGGTCGCCGCGCTCTCCTCCGTGGGGGCCGCGGTGGGCGCCGCCGTCGCGGTGCCGCTCGGTCCGTGGATGGAGTTCCGCCGCAAGCGGCCGGTGCTGATCGCGATGGACCTGGCGCGGTGCGCGGCACTGCTGACGATCCCGGCCGCGTTCGCGCTCGGCGCCCTCACCTTCCTCCAGCTCCTGCTGGTCTCGGTCGTCGTGGCGGCGGCCGACATCACCTTCCGCGCCGCCTCCGGGGCGTATCTGAAGACGCTGCTGCCGGCCGGGGACCTGCTCGTCGCCCACGCCCGGTTCGAGTCCACGGCCTGGACGACCACGATCGTCGGGCCGCCGCTGGGCGGCGTGGCGATCGGGCTCCTCGGCCCGGTGGCGACGGTGGTGGCCGACGCGGTCAGCTATCTGCTCTCGGCCCTGGGCATCCGCGCGATGGGCGGCCCCGAGGCCCGGCCCGGGCACCGGCGGGCCGCGCGCATGCGGGCCGGGGACCTGCTCGACGGCTGGCGGTACATCCTCGCGGACGCGGCGCTGCGTCCGCTGTTCTTCAACACCGCCCTGTTCAACGGCCTGGTGATGGCCGCCGAACCCCTGCTGGCCGTCCTGATGCTGGGCCGGCTCGGGTTCACGCCGTGGGAGTACGGCCTCGCCTTCGCCGCACCCTCCCTCGGCGGGCTGGCCGGCTCGCGGCTGGCCCGGCCGCTCGTCACCCGGTTCGGGCAGCACCGGGTCCTGGTGTGGTCCGGGACGCTGCGCACGCTGTGGCCCGTCGGCCTGGCGTTCCTGGGACCGGGCAGCGGAGGGCTGCTGCTGGTGATGGCGGTCGAGCTGGGGCTCATCTTCTGCTGCGGGGTGTTCAACCCCGTCTGCGCCACCTACCGTCTCCAGCGCACCGCGCCCGACCGGGTCGCCCGCACACTGTCCGCGTGGACGGTGACGACCAGGTCCGCCACCGCGCTCCTGACGGCCGGGTGGGGAGTCCTGGGCGGCCTGCTCGGTCCGCGTACGGCCCTCGGACTGGCCGGCGTGCTCGTGCTCGCGACCCCGCTGCTCCTCCCCCGCCGCGCCGCGACGTCCCGCCCCGAGCCGGACCCGGCGCCGAGCCGCGCCTGACGGCCGGCCCGCCGGCCGCGGCCGCCCTCGCTGGAGCGCGGGGGTCATGGGTGGCACCTGCGCGCCCCTCGCGAACTCGTCACGCCGGCCAGTGCCGGCCTGCCCCGGATCGGTGTCCGCCGCGTTCCCGGCCTGCGCCGCGAGGAGTCCGCGCTGCTCGCCGGGATCAGCGCGGACTACTACCTGCGCCTCGAACAGGGCCGGGACCGCAACCCCTCCGTCCAGGTGCTCGGATCGCTCGCCCGGGTGCTCCAGCTCGACGACGCCGGTACCGCGTACCTGCTCGGCCCGGGTTCCGACCGGCCCCGCCGCACCCGTCGCCGGCCCCGCGGGGAGTCCGTGCCGGCCGGGATCCGCGGCCTCCTCGGCTCCCTGGCACAGCCGGCCTTCCTCGCAGGCCGCTCTTCGACGTACTGGCGGCCAACCCGCTGGCGACGGCGCTCTCACCCCGTCTGGCCGCCTACCGCAACCGGCCGCGCGACGTGTTCCTCGATCCGGGCGGGCGGTCCCTCTACCCCGCTTGGGAGGAGGCCACGGCCGGCCTGGTCGCCGGGTTCCGCCAGTCGGTCGGCACGGACACCGACCGGGTCCTCCACGTCCAGCGCCGCCAGCACCTCGGGCCCTCCGTAGCTGCGAAACGCGATTGTCGTGGCCATGTGCCGCTCCCTCTCACCGGTGCGCGGATGCCGCGCGTCCTGTCACCGGCAACCCGGGGGGCGGTGCCCCGCATTCCCCGCGGCGGCACCGGCGTCGGGGGACGGGCCCCCTTCGTTCGCCCGCTCGTCGGCTCGGTCCCGGCCCGCCGCGTGCCCGGCCCATGGCCGTACCTGAGGGCGTGGCCGCCGGCATCAGACGCGGAGTTCGGGTGGGAAGCCGGTCCAGCGCAGTGCGTCGGGGAGGTGTCCGGTGTCGTTGTAGAGGAGGACGGACGCGGGGCGGTCCGGTGCGTAGCGGATGACGGTCAGCGCGGCGTTGGCGTGGTTGAGGCCTGTCCAGCGCCACTTGGGTGCGCCGAGGGCGGAGCGGACGAGCCAGCCGATGAGGAAGTTGTGCGTGACGACGAGTTCGTGGCGGGGCTCGTCACCGGCGACCGGCCCCGCGAACCGCGCGAGGGCCGCCCGGGCCAGCGCGGGACCCCGCTCACGTTCCTCGGCCGGGAACCGGGACAGGCGGTCCAGCAGGGCGTCGGCCGATTCCGGAGGCAGTTCTTCCCGCCGGGGCATGTAGGGGATGTAGTCGCCGGCCGGTTCGGACATGTGCAGGGGTACGCCGTCGAGCTGTGCGCCGATCAGCCGGGCGGTCTCCTCCGCGCGGCGCAGCGGCCCGTGGTGCACGGCGGCCAGCGGGGTGTCCCGGAGCCGCTTCCCGAGCAGTCCGGCCTGGCGGCGGCCGGCGTCCGTGAGCCCGCTCTCGTCCGGCGTGGCCTCGCCGTGCCGTGTGAGGTAGAGGTAGCGGGCAGCCGTTGTGGTCATGGCGTCGGGCCTCCGGCAGGGTGCGTGATCTTGTGAACGTCTGGAGGGACGTTTCCACGCCTCCTGTGGTTCTCCATATGGTTTGACGACACGTCAAAACCGCTCCGTCCGTGGCGGTTTGCGGGTCGGGAAGGCTGCGTGACCGACGGTCGGTCAACGGTCGGGAACCGACGGCCGGTCGGATATATTGGGCGACCGGACCGGGCTCCACGACACCGCTCGAACGGAGGTGGGCATGCCGGCGACGACGCGGAGGAAGCGAGTCACCAAGAGCCCCGACGACCGCAGGGACGACATCCTGCGCGCGGGGCGGCGCGTGTTCGGCACAACGGGCTTCGAGCGCGCCACCATCTCCGAACTCGCGGACGCGGCCGGGATCGGCAAGGGCACCTTCTACCTGTACTTCGAGTCCAAGGACCATCTGCTCGGCGCCCTGTGGGAGCGCTGTGTCGACGCCATCGTCTCCACGACGCAGGAGATCCTGGACGAGAGCGACGACTGGTGGCCCACCGTCGACCGGGTGATGAGCGCCCTGGTCGGCCATGCCGTCGAGAACGCCGAACTGCACCGGATCGTCCACGGCTCGGCCAACGCCAAGGCGCTGGAGCTGTGCCGGCAGGCCGACCAACGGGTCATCGACCTGATGTGCGAGTTCGTCGAGCAGGGCACGGACGCCGGCGCGTTCCAGGCCGGCGACACCCGCACGGCGTTCCGGATGGCCTACCACGCGGCCGACGGCCTGCTGGACGATCTCATCGGCCAGGGCGACGGGGGCGTCGGCATCGAGGAGCCCCGGGTGATCGCCATGGTCCTGGAGCTGGTGCACCGCGCGCTGGGTGATCATCTGTACCGGCCCGAGTTCGCGCGCGGCTGAACTCGACGGGTACAGACGCCCGTTGGACGGCAGCCGGCGCTCGGGGCGCCGGCAGAAGACCGTCGCGGCCACGAGCGACCGGCCGGCCGATTCCCCGTTCACCGCGCCCTGTGTGCCGGTGCTCGCCCGGGGTCCGGCGCAGGCCCCGCGGACCGGGCCACCGTCTACAGCAGGCGGGCGAGTCGCACCGGATGGCGACGGCAGAGACGAGGAACGCGGCGGACGAGCCAGGCACTGGCCAGGCCGATGACGGCACCGGCTGCCACGTCGCTGGGGTAATGGGCGCCGCTCTGCACCCGTTCGACGGCCGTCATCACCGCGGGCACCGCGCACGCGGCACCGGCGAGCGGCCACGAGGGGGCGACGGCGGCGGTGAAGGCGACCGCGGCGGCGGTGTGCCCGGACGGGAAGGACGACGATTCGGGACGGTCGTCGACCTCGTCGTGGGGGATCCATTCCTTGGGGGGCCGGGGGCGGCCGGCCAGTTGCTTGCACAGGCCGTTCGAGACCACCTGTGCCACCGCGAGCGCCGCGAGGCCCGCGGCCGCGGCCTTCCGGCCGCGCCACCCGCCGCGCCACGTCATCACCGCCGCCGCGCCGCACCACAGCTTGGTGCCCTCGGCCGCCTCCTCCACCGCCGACAGGGCTCTGCCCACCCCGGGCGGGATACGGGAGGCCACCCGTGTCGTCCCCACCCGATCGACTTCGCGCACTTTCGATAGCAGCGTCATGACCTGCGGGTATCCCGTGGAACACCGCCCCACACCCAAGATCGGCCGGGGCGGCCGGGAGCCCTCGGGCACGCCCGTGACACCGACGGCGTGCGGAAGAACGGCGGTGCTCCGCGTACGTCCCCGCCCGGCCGCGGGACGATCCGGCCCCGGCCGTACGAAGATCAGCCGTTGGCCTGGCATGTCCGGGCAGCGCTGTCGCTGCGCGGCCGGATGGCGCCGGACGGGTTCGGCCCATCGGGCATCCTGGGGCGGGCCGGTGGGAAGGTGAGGGGAGCCGGGGTGGACGAGCGCACGCGGGGTTCGCGTGAGGTGGAGACACCCGCCAGGGCTCCGCGGCTGCGGCTGGACGCGCTGCTGGACGACCTCCAGCAGCAGGTGGCACAGGTGCGGGCGGCCCGGACCGGGTCCACACGCTGCTCGACGCGGTGCTGGCGGTCGGCTCGGACCTGGACCTGGAAGTCGTGCTGCACCGGATAGTGGAGTCCGCGGTCGCCCTGGTCGACGCCGAGTACGGGGCACTGGGCGTGCTGGGCGAGGACGGCACGATCACACAGTTCGTCACGGTCGGCACGGACGAGGAGGCCATCGCCCGCATCGGACCCTATCCGCGCGGCGAGGGCATCCTGGGCCTGCTCATCCGGCATCCGGAGCCGCTGCGCCTGGCGAGGCTGTCCGACCACCCGGCGTCCGTCGGCTTCCCGCGCGGCCGGGCCGGACGGCGTGTTCGAGATCTACGACCGGGCGTCCGAGGCCCTCGCGGCCCTCAGCGGTTCTCCGTGCGGCTGACGTGGACGGAGCGGTTCACCCGGCCGTCGATGTCGTACCGTGCGCCCGCGCGGGGAGCGCGCCGGACCGGTGCGGTGCGGCGCGCTCCTCGGCTCAGCGGTGCTCCGGGCGGGAGACCGCGATGGTGAGGCCCATGGCGGCCAGTCCGAGCGCCATGGTGAGGACGCCGGTCAGGACGTTGTTCCAGATGACGCCGGCCCGTGCGCCGTGCGTGGGGGTGACGATCCACGGCGAGATCAGGAGCCAGATGCCGAGCGGCACCAGCGCCCAGGCCAGGCGGAACATCCGCTCGGGCACGAGGGCCAGGCCGAGACCGATCAGGGCGGTGGTGATGCCGATGATCAGGTTGTTCGCGGTGAGGTTGGGCTGACCGGAGAAGTGGACGACCCACGGTGAGATGGCGGTGTACACACCGGTCAGGAGGATCAGCCCTTCCAGGGCGATCGCCTTGCCGGTGGAGGCGGTGCGTTCGAGCCGATCCCTCATCTCCGCCATCTCGGGGTGTCCGGTCATGCCGGTGGAGTATTGCGGATACGACATGGGCGTCGTCCCCTCTCCAGCATTGGGCTTATGTGCTTTTTATCCGAATTCCCCCACTTGGGTGAGTGAAGCGGCTTTCATGCGCCTCACAGTGTGATTCACATCACATTCGTCACATCGGCCGGGCGGAGGGTCCTCCTCCTGCGGGCGGCACGGCACCGTTCCCGCGCGGCCGGTTTCGGGGTGCGGCGCGGCGGGGACCCGGTGGGGCACCCTGCGGAAGTCATGGAGGTGCCGCCCGCGCGCACCGGCGGCCCTGGAGGGCCTGTCCGGGCACGCCGAAGGAACCAGCACCAGGAGGGCACCGTGAAGCTGGCGGAATTTCTGGCCCAGGTCCGCGACCGAGGGGAGTACCGCAGCGAGGAGGAGGCCGAACACATCAGCACGTCGGTGCTGCGGGTGCTCGCCGAGCGGATCCCCTCACAGGAGGCCGACGACCTGGCGGCGGGACTGCCCGCGCCGCTGGACGACGTCCTGCACACCCACCCGGACCGGCCGGAGTCCCTCGGGTACGAGGAATTCCTGCGGCGCGTGGCGGAGCGGACCGGCGCCCGGCCCCGTACCGCGGAGTGGGACGCCAGCGCCGTCCTGTCCACCGTCGCCGACGTGGTGTCCGGCGGCGAGGTCGACCACCTGCTGTCCCGGCTGCCGCCCGGTTACGCGGACCTGTTCGGCAGACCGGGCCTGCGCTGACGACGCTCACCCCGGCCGGAAGCGCACGGCGCGCAGGGAGGGGGCTGGGTGCGTTCAGGACGGCGACTCGCGGGCCAGGACGTCCGTGAGCAGGGGGCCGCGGCCGGGCCGGGTGCCCGGGGTGAAACGGAGGTCGGTGGCCGCGGCGGTGGGGGTGAAGTCGTACGTCCAGGTGCGCCAGTCGTCGGTGGCGGTGACGGTGGCCCTCGGGTGGCCGGCGGCCTGGATACCGAACGTCCGTGCCGGGCTCGCGCCCTCGCCGCGGGCCTCGCTCCCGCCGAGTGTGTCGGCGCGGGCGCGGAAGGTGACGCGGACCGGGCGCCCGGGGGTGGTCGCGAGCCGGGTGGAGATGCCGAGGTGGCCGGGGGCGCTGACGAGGCCCACCGCGTTCGAGCCGTTGTCGAGGCCGGCGAGATGCCCGGGGCAGACGTTCACCCCTCGGTTCGTCCAGCCCGGGAAGGAGGCGGGAGCGTCGCCCCGGGCCCGCTGCGCCGCCTCGGAGAGCCAGGGGGTCCGAAGGTGCGGGTTGTGGTTGAGGATCGGTCCACCCTCGGGGGCGGGCAGCCGTGCGTGGAGGGCGTCCCGCCAGACGGCCGCCATCTTGGCGTAGCCCCGGTCGTCGGGGTGGACGAGGTCGGACAGGTCGTCGCCGCCCTCGGGCGAGGCGTGCAGGGCGGGGGCCATGTCGACGAGGAAGACCCTGCCGTGGCGCCCGAACTCCTCGGCCGTCGCGCGTACATGGTGGTTGTACGCGTCGATGTGCGCCTGCCACTCGGGCAGCCGCGAGGGGATGATCGAGGCGAGCAGGACGCCGGCGGACGGCACAAGGCGCAGCAGGGTCTCCAGGAAGGTCCGCAGGTGCCCGGGGGCGTCGGTGTGGTCGGGGCCGTACATGTTGTTCGTGCCGATGTGGACCAGCAGCCAGTCCGGGCGGGCGGCCGGCAGCCACCGCGGCAGCAGCGGGGTGAGTTCCTGGATGGCGATGCCGCAGACGGCGGCGTAGTGCGGATCCCCCCGCGGTTGCCAGACGTTGACGTACGGGCCGACGAAGTCGATGTCGTGGCCGAGGTGGTGGAGGTGGTCCAGGAGTGCGTCGCGGTATCCGGCCGCCCCCGTGCTGTTCATGCCGGCCGTGATCGAGTCCCCCAGCGGCATGACCCGCACAGGCCGTGCGGGGCTGTCCCCGGCACCCCCGCCGAGCCTCCCGTCCGCCGCCGCCCCGGGGGCGTTGCGTGCGGTGGTCCGCTGTGCCGTGGTGCGGGGTTGCATGACATCTCCCAACGCGTGCCTGAGCCGTACGGTCGCCGGTGGCGCCGGGCACCGGGAGATGCCCGCTCGTGGCACGGGTTCCCCGTCCTCCGGGCATCTCTCACACAGGGGACGGACATCCCGGCACCAGTCCTCGGCCCCCGTGGGCATCCAGGAAGGCCGAGGACGGGGCGGGAGCCCACAGCCGGCCACCGGGCGGCCGACAGCCGGCGACGCGTCCGCGCGTCCCGTCAACCGGTCGTGCAGGCGCCCCCGTTCAGGGTGAACGCCGCAGGCGCGGTGTTGGCCGTCAGCCTGGTGCCGGTGAAGCCGACCGTGACCGAGCCGCCCACGGGCACCGTCGAGGTGTACGACGCGGAGGCGACCGTCACCGAGGCGCCGTTCTGGGTCGGGGTGCCGCCCCACATGTTGCTGATGGTCTGGCCGTTCGGGAAGCCGAAGCCCAGAGTCCAGCCGCTGATGGCGGCCGTGCCGGTGTTGCCGATGGTGATCTCGCCCTGGAAGCCGCCGGGCCATTCGCCCACGACGCGGTAGCGCACGGAGCAGCCGGCGCCGGGAGTGCCGGTGCCCTTCTCGGTCTTGACGGTGACCGTCGCCGACCGGGGGGAGCGGTTGCCGGCCGCGTCCTTGGCGTAGACCGCGAACGTGTACGTCGTGTCGGCCGTCAGGGACGAAAGGGTGACCGTGGTGGCAGTGGCGGAGGCGGCCGGGGTCTCCGTGGTGCCGTTCACGCGGACCACGTCGTAACCGGTCACGCCAACGTTGTCAGAGGCCGCGGGCCAGGTCAGGGTAACCGAGGTGGGCGAGACGCCGGAGGCGGCCGGGGCGCCCGGCGCGGTCGGGGCCTGGGTGTCGGGGGCGGTGCCGCCGAAGACCGTGGCCTCGCGCGAGGTCGCGGCGATGCCGTTGGCGCCGTGGAAGACGCGCTGTCCCCAGGAGCTGAGCCGCGCCGGGTCGAAGTCGACCGCGAGGTCGAGGATCGGGTCGGTGTTGCCGCTCCAGGACCAGGCCAGATAGCCGAGGTGGAGCTGCTCGGCGGCGGCCATCATGGTGTCCTCGTCGGGGTCGCCGTACTGGTCGGCCGGGCCGCCGAACTCGCCGATGACGAGGGGGAGTTTCGCGGTGACGAACGCGTTGAGGTAGTCGGTGATCTCCTGGGCGGTGTCGAACACGCTGTACATGTGGATGGAGAACAGGAGGTTGCCGGTGGTGTCGGCGTCGTAGACCGCGCGGGCGTTGGCCCGCATGACGCCCTGCCAGTCCTGCCCCCAGTTGGGGGCGTCCACCATGATGGTGTGCCGGAAGCCCGCCGCGCGCAGCTTCTTGACCGCGGCGATGGTGGGGTCGGTCCAGCCGGCCGGGTTCGTGTTGCCCCACGGCTCGTTGCCGATGTTGATGACGACGTAGTCCTCTTGGCCGGCCAGGACGTCCTTGAGGCTGATCCAGTAGTCGGCGGCGTGGTCGAGCGTGCCGGCGGCGGAGTCCTCGCCGTATCCGGTGGTGTCGTGCACCTCCAGCACGCAGATCAGGCGGTTGGTCTTGCAGTTCTGGATGACGGCGGCGACGTCCTGCGCGCTGTTGCGGGACCAGCGGTAGCCGTCGGAGAGGACGACGCGCACGGTGTTGGCGCCGAGCGCCTTGACGTCGGCCAGTGACTGGGTCTCGCCCGGGTACCAGGTGTGGGCGTGGTTGACGCCGCGCATCACGAAATCGTTGCCGTTGCCTTCGAGGAGGCGGCCGTCGGCGATGTGCAGACCGGTCGCGGCGGCGGCCGGCCGGGAATCGGCGCGGGCGGGGGACGGGGCCAGGGCGAGCAGGCCCAGCAGGGTGACCACGGCGGCCAGGAGCACGGCGACCGGGTTCCTCGGTGTCGTACTTCGCGTTGTTCGCACTGCGACTCCATGGGTGGGGTGAAGAAGTCGGCCGAAAATATGTGGGAGCGCTCCCATACAGCCAGCTATGCCAGGTGCACGTCAAGAGAGCGGGCGGGAAAGGTCACCGCCCGTCCTTCGGCGCGGGGTCAGCCGGTGCGGAAGCGGAGCCTCAGCCGGGTGCCGACCAGTTCGTACCCAACGAGGTCCAGGGCGCCGAACGGGTTGGGCGGGACGGTGAGGGCGCGACGGTCGCGGTCCAGGACGGGGGAGACGTACACGATGAAGTACGTCTCCCCCGGCGCGAGCCGCATGGCGCGGCGCGCCTCGGACTCGCCGAGGACGATCTCGCCGCTGTTGCCTTGCGACGCCTTGACTCGTAGAGGTAGGTCGCGTCGCCGTCGTGGATGAGGAAGTCGTAGCCGAGCCGGTCGTCGCCCGGCGGGGCCCCGGGCAGCCCGTGGACCCGCAGGTCGGACTTCCACGAGTCCTGCGGCGCCACCCCGAACCGCTCGCGCAGCCACTCGGCCACCGCCGCCTCGCCGGCGAGCCCCACCGCCAGGGTCCGGTCGTCGTCGCTCGTGGGCGCCTGGTACCCACCGCCCTGCGCCCGCGCGTCCGGTGCCGAGGGGGCGCGCGGGCGGGGGATCCGGGGCGCGAGCGCCGTGACGGTGGTGGCCGGGGTGGCGCGCTGGCCCGGCGTGAGGTCCGCGGCCACCTCGCGGGCGAGCGCCGCCAGGCCGTCGGGGCGCACCGACCGCGGCGTGCCGTTCAGCAGTACGTGGGGGCCGGGGGCGGAGCTGCCCGCGCCGCCGGCCGCAAGGCGTCCCTATTGCGCCCTGAGCGCGCTCGCCGAGTCGGGACCAGAGGTGTGCGCGGGCTCCTGATCGCGTGCTGAACGCCACGTCGTCGCAGGTCAGTTACAACCTGTGGGCACGGTCGGCCGTCCAACCGGAGTCCGGTGCCGATCACCGCGCCGGGTTTCACCATTCCGATGTGGGAGATGCCATGAGTTCTGTCTCCGTCGGCCGTGTGCTGCGTCGCGGTGCATGTGCCGGAGCCGTGGGGGCGTTGCTGGTCGCCGGTCTCGGGAGCGGGGTCGCGTTCGCCGACGAGCCCCAGAGCGATCAGCTGTGGATCCAGGCGCCGTCCGAGCAGTCGGTCACCGTCGGCCCGGACGGCGGCACCGCGGACTACCGGTCGCTGGACCTCGGCTTGTACCACGACAACGCCAACTTCACCGTGACCGACGGCCGGTTGACCGTCGACGTCTCGGGGCTGGCCGGGGTCGCCGAGGTGGCCTGGCCCGACAACTGCGCGCCGGACGAGGCCGGTACGGTCGCCGTGTGCGACACCGGTGAGGTGCCCACCGGTTACACCGCCCAGGTCCGGCTGAGGGTGCGGGCCGCCGCCGGTGCCGCCGTGGGGGCGCGGGGCGCGATCGCGTACTCCGCCGAGGCCGCCGGCGGTCCCGACGGCAGGCTCGTCGCCCCGCGGGGCACGGAGACCTCCGTCACCGTCGGCTCCGGGCCCGACCTGGGTGTGAACGCCCCGCAGACCGCCCGCGACATCGCGCCGGGTGCCACCCTCACCGTGCCGTTCTCCGTCACCAACACCGGCGACGAGACCGCCCACGGCTTCACCGTGAGGTTGTGGGCGACCTACGGCCTCGACGTCCTCACCCGTTACCCGCAGTGCGCCTACACCGGGCCGGACGACGACGTCGAGTACACGCCCATGACGTACGTGACGTGCTCCTTCGACACCGAGATCGCGCCCGGCGCCACGGTGGGGCTGCCGGAACCGCTGCGGCTCGCCGTCACCGGTCACGCGCTGTACGAGCGGTTCGACTACGAGGTGCAGCCCGGCGGCGGCGCCACCGACCTCGACGGCTCGGACAACGGCCGGTCCTGGAGCATAAGCGCCCGCAACACCGCCGACTTCGCCGTGCACGGCACCGAGGTGAGCGGCGCGGCCGGCGACACCGTCACCGCGGCCTTCCGCTTCACCAACCAGGGCCCGGCCTGGGTCGGCGACGTCAGCTCGGGCGACCCGGTCGCCGTGCTGGACGTCTATCTCCCGGAGGGCACCACCGCCACGTCCGTACCGGACACCTGTGAGAGCGCGGGGGCGTCCGGCGGCCACTACGCCTGCACCCTGCCGATGTGGGCCAAGCCCGACCTGGACGTCAGCTTCCCGTTCCGGCTGCGCGTCGACCGCGTCGTCCTCGACGCCACGGGCCGCGTCGTCGCCCGGCCCGACTACGGCACGTCGTTCGCCTTCGACCCGAACCCCGGGAACAACTCGGCCAGGCTGACCCTCAACCCGTCCGCCTGACCCCGAAGGGCGGGGCGGGCCCCGGGCTCGCCCCGCCTTTCCGGGAGGTCACTCCCGACACTGCTCGTGACATGGCCGGCCTCCGTGCGGGCGAAGGTCAGACGGGCAGGTCGTGGTCGATGAACGGGTGCCGGCAGCTGCCTCGTTCGCAGGTGCCCTGCGGGCCGCCGGGCTGGAAGTCGGGGCATGGGCAGGACAAGCAGGGGATGGAACCGTTCGGCTCGGATTCCCAGCCGTTGTTCTTCAGCCGCGCTCGGGCGGTTTCCCGGATGGCGCGTACGTGATCGTCGAATCTGCGGAAGTCCGCCTCGTTTTCCGCGAAAGCCTTCTTCTGGGCGTCAGTGAGGTCGTTGTGCTGCACGTTGCCCTCCCGCGGCGAGTGGCGGCGAGGGGTGTTCGCCCCCGCACTCAGGATGGCTCCGCGGGGGCCTGCCCGCACGTCGGCAGTACGAAGATCCCGAGCGGCCGAGGAGAACGCGGAGCGGGCCCCTGGGTCTCCGGAATACCGGTCGCCGTTCCTCTCCGTGCGGGGCTATGCCTCGGCGCGGCCGAGTACGGCCCCGCCGAGTGGCGGCTCCGTGGCCGGGGAGCCGGACGCGGGGGCGGTGCGGACGCGGTCGAGCAGGGCCGCCGGGTCCGGGTGGGCCTGGAGGGCGTTGAGGAGCAGCCGCCACAGATCACGCAGGCGCTGTTCGATGTGCTCGCGGCCGTCCAGGGCGTCCGAGACGGTGTGCAGACCGAAGAAGGCGCAGACCACGCTGTGCGCGGCCGGCACCGGATCGACGCCGGCCGCCAGTTCGCCGTTCGCGCGGGCCTCGGTGAGCAGTTCGGTGACCACCTCGATCCATTCCACGAAGGGCGTGGGCAGCGGCGCCGCGATGGCCTTGCGCTCCATCCAGAGGCGGGAGCCGGCCCGTACGACGACGTCGTCACGGAAGGCACGGGCGACGGTGAAGCTCAGCGCCACCAGTTTCTCCAGGGCCGGGCGGCCGGAGGACCGATGGTGTTCGATCATGCGCGGCCAGGAGGCGAAGTGCTCCTCGACCACGGCGAGCGCCAGTTTCTCCTTGCTGGCGTAATGGAAATAGATGGCGCCGCTGGTGCGCCCCGAAAGTGCGCTGATATCGCTGATACTGGTCCCGGCGTAACCCCGTTCATCGAACAATTGTGCCGCGGTTTCCAGCAGAGCCCGCCGTGTCAGATTCGCTCGCACGCGTCGCAACCTTTTCCGAGGTTCCCGTACCTCTCCTGCCGCTAGGCAATGTAGTACCCGACCCCGCCCGGACTGTCGAGCCGGTGTGCGGAATTCGCCGGACTGGGGTCTGCTGGGGGAATGGACGCTCGAATCCGTGGCACCGTCGAAGAGCCGCGGGCCCTGAGCTGGTCGCGCACGGTCCCCCGGGAACTGGTCCACCGGGCGTCCGTGGCGGAGGTACTGCTCACCGACGTACTACGCGTCGACGAAACGCGTTTCGCGGCGGCCGCCTGCTGGTCGCGGTCCCATCCGACCTTCCCGGTCGACGGTCACGCCGTACACCATCCGCTGATGGTGGTGGAGACCTTGCGGCAGCTGGGCATCTTCATCCCTTTGCGCTATTTCGGCGTTCCGGTGGACACCCGCATGCTCATCACCGACGTCTTCTTCACCACGCGTCCCGGAGCCCAGCCGCGGGCCTCCCACGGCGCCACCCAGATCACCTGCCGGGTGCGGGTCACCGGGCTGCGCGCCGGTCCCGACGGTGCCACGGCCGGGCTGCGGCTGCGCGCGGAGTACCTGGCGGGCGGCGCGCTGTTCGCCAGGGCCGGCGGCGGTGCCCGCTTCCTCTCCCCCGAACGGTACGCCGCCCTGCGCGGGCCGCTCGCCGGCACCTGCCAGCCCCCGGCGTCGGCGGGGCTGCCGCGGCCCGACCCGGCGCGGCTCGGCGTGCCGCACGCCCGGGACGTCGTCATCGCCCTCGCCGGGCGGCGCGGGCACGCCGGGCCCGGCGGCGCCGACGTGCTGGTGGACGCGGCCGACCCCTGGCATCCCTTCTTCTTCGACCACGCCACCGACCACGTCCCCGGCATGGTGCTGCTGGAGGCGGCACGCCAGGCCGCCGCGCTGGCGAGCGACGGAGCCTTGTCCCGGCCCACCGGAGCCCGGCTGACCGCGGTGCGCTTCACGGAGTTCGCCCCGCCCGCGCGGCTCGTCTGCGTGCCCCACCGCCTCACCTGTGCCTTCCGGTTCGAGCAGGACGGATATGACGGCCAGGGCGGCCAGGGCGGCCAGGGCGGCCGGTATCCGGCTCTCGGCGTTCTGCACTATCACTCACCCTTGCGAGCGTAACTTGACGTAACGGCTTGACTGCCATACGTGACTAAATCTAGCGTAACGATCGTTATGTTCCCTGGTGGGACTAGTCCGTACGGACGTCAACGGCCGTACGACTCACGGCCCCGCCCGGAACCCTGCGCCGCCCCCGCGCACACGGTGACCCGTCGACGCCGCTCGCCTCCCTGCGGTGAGAGGACGTCACGCCCCGGTCCGCGGTCTCGCGGCCCATCCGAACGGAAAGCACACAGATGACGCTTCATCGCATCCTTTCCTGGACACCGGCGGCCGTCGTCTTCGACTGCGACGGCACGCTGCTGGACACCGAACGACACTGGGAGACCGCTCGCGAGCGGGTCTTCGACGACGTGGGCCTCACTCCCGCCGCGGGCTTCGCGGAACGGGCCAAGGGCCTGCACTACACCGAGTGCGGGCAGCTCATGGCCGACGAGGGAGGCCGTCCCGACCTGGGCCCGGACCTCGCCGGCCGGCTGCTGCGGCACTTCCGCGACCTGGTCTGCGACCACCCGGTGATCATGCCGGGCGCCCGCGACCTGGTGCGGACGGCGGCGGCCTTCGCCCCCCTGGCCGTCGCCAGCAACTGCCCCCGTGACGTGGTGGAACCCGGTCTGCAGGAGGCCGGGCTGCTCCGTCACTTCCGCGCCGTGGTGGTGCCCGAGGGCACGATCCGGCCCAAGCCCGCCCCGGACGTCTATCTGACGGCCGCCCAGCGCTGCGGCGCCGATCCGGCCGACACGATGGCGGTCGAGGACACGCACTGCGGGGTCCTCGCCGCGGTACGGGCGGGGCTGACGGTGCTCGGTGTCGGCCGCCGGCCCGGCGAGGAGACCACCGGCCTGACCGACCTGTGGGTCGAGACGCTGGAGGACCCACGGATCAGCCGCTGGGCCGCCGAGCGGGCGCCGCTGCGCACCACGCCGCCGAAGCCCGCTTCGGCACCCGCGCCGACCGGCTCCGCGCTGCGGCGGGCTACCACGCCGTGAACGCGAGACCGCGGCCTCACCAGCACGGGCCACCAGGAGGCCCGGGGACGCCCGCCACGGAGTCGTGGACGCCGGTCGCGGCCCCGCCCGGTCGAGTCGGCCGTCCCCCGTGTGAACGGGGTGCGGGCCCGTCCCCGGGGGCGGGTCGCCGCCCGGTCACTCCGGCCCCTCCGGCGCCGGTTCCGTCACGGACGGCGGCAGTTCGGTGAGCACACCGCCGGCCGAGGCGAGCAGCAGGCCGACGCCCACCGCACCCGGGTCCGGCACTCCCCTGCCCCGCTCGCCGACGTAACTGGCCCTGCCACGGCGCGCACGCAGCCGCGCCGTCAAGCGCACCCCCTCCCATGCGGCGCGCGACGCATGGGCGAGGGCCACCCGGCTGCCGATCCGCTCCGGACACACGCGCAGCGCCTCGCACGCCGGATACAGCGCGTCCACCAGGGTCTTGTCCCCCGGCCGTGCCTCGCCGACCCGCTGTACGGCGGCGAGTCCCCCGGCCAGACCGGCCCGCAGCGCGGCCACGTCCAGTACCGGGCCGGCCGCCGCCAGCGCCAGTTCCGTCAGCAGCAGCCCGAACAGCGGGCCGCTGGTGCCGCCGACGCCGTCCAGGAAGACCGTCGCCACCGTCCGCAGTGGTTCGCCGGCCCGCCCGGTGACAGCCGGTGACACCGCCGCCGCCCGGTCCAGGGCGCGCACGGAGGCGTCGAGGCCCGTTCGCAGATTCGTGCCGAAGTCGCCGTCGCCCACCCGCTGGTCGAGCGCGGTGAGCTGGGGTTCCGTGGCCCGGACGGAGGCGGCGAACCTCCGCATCCAGCCCGCGGTGAAAGCCGCGTCCGCGGACGTGGTGTCCGTCCACGTCGCACTCGGCAGACCGGCGTTCGGGGATGTTGCGTCGTCCTGTGCCGAATAGTGCTCCAGCATCGTGCCACCTCCTGCCCGCCCCCGGTCATCGCGGCCATGAGGGCGTGTGCGCCGGCGCGTCGAACCATTTGACCGTCTCCGGGTCCGCCCGCATGAGCGTGAGCGAGAAGCCGCGCATGTCCAGCGCGGTCACGAAGTCGCCCACCAGGACGCGTTCGGGGACCAGTTTCCACCGGTCCAGCCGCAGCGCGAGTTCCCGCGCCACGCCGTACAACTCCAGACGCGTCACCCCGCCGAGCCCGTTCACCAGGGCGACGACCGAGTCGCCGGCGTCCGGGTCCAGCGCCGCCAGCAGTTCCTCCGTCATCCGTGTGACCAGCTCGTCCAGCGCCGGCCGGGACTCCGTACGGCGGGCCCGCTCACCGTGGATGCCGACCCCCCACTCGAGGTCGCCCTCGGCGAGGTCGAACGCGGCCCGTCCCGTGGCCGGGGTACGGTGTGCGGCGGAGGCGACCGCGAGGCTACGGCAGCGGCCCGCCAAGTCCGTGCCCAGTTCGGTGAGTTCCCGCAGACCGAGTCCGGTGTCGGCGGCGGCCCCGAGGACCTTCTCGATCAGCACGGCGGCCCCGGTGCCCCGGCGGCCCGTGGCCGAGTCGGGCGAGTCCGACGCCAGATCGTCGTCGATCAGCACCCGGGCGCAGTCGATGCCCTCATGGGCCAGCCGCTCGGCGGCGATACCGAAGTTGATCCTGTCCCCGGTGTAGTTCTTCACCAGGTGCAGGACGCCCGCGCCGCGCGACACGGCGCGGGAGGCGTCGAACACCTGGCGGTTGTGCGGCGAGGCCATCAACTGGCCGGGGCACACGGCGTCGAGCATGCCCGCGCCGAGGAAACCGAGGTGCAGCGGCTCGTGTCCGCAGCCACCGCCCGACACGATCGCCACGCGGCGGCCGGGAGCCGGGTTCCGGGCCCGGAAGAATCCGGCCCGCTCGTCGTGGACGACGAGGTCGGCGTGGACGCGGGCGAACCCGGCCAGTGCGTCGGGGACCATTCGGTCGATCGAGTTCGTGAAGTACACCACTGGCCGGCCTCCCAGACGTCCTCGGCCTCCCGGCGCCCCGGTGAACGGCAGCGGGCGGCCCGAAACCACGGTGGGTCGATCGGAGGCACGTCATCCGCGGGCGCACAATGCCGAGATGCTGCCTCGTGTGTCTCCGGGTCTCACCTGCCTTACGGCTGTCGCCCTCGGATCCGTCTTCCGGCCATGCTGCGACCGCCCGCCCGCGACGGCAAGTCGAACCGGCTCCCACCTGCCGCTGCGCGAACCGGGGCGCTTCCCCACGGCCCGCGGGGGCCCGGCCGGGGGCACTGCGGCAGACGGGTGACGACCGCCGCGTCCGCACGTCCGTCCGAACGGCGTCAGGACCGTTGGGCGGCGATCAGCGCCCGGTACCAGTGGTAGCTGTCCTTCGGGACGCGTCGCTGGGTGTCGTAGTCCACCCGGACGATGCCGAACCGTTTGCCGTAGCCGTAGGCCCATTCGAAGTTGTCCAGCAGCGACCAGACGTAGTAGCCGCGCACGTCGACGCCCGCGTCCAGTGCCGTCCTCAGGGCGGTGAGGTGGTCGCGCAGATAGGCGATCCGGTCGTGGTCGTGCACCGTGCCGTCCGGGCCGGGCTCGTCGTGTTCGGCGGAGCCGTTCTCCGTGAGGTGGACCGGCGGCAGCGCGCCGCCGTACCGCTCCTTGAGGGCCACCAGCAGATCGGTGAGGCCGCCGGGGACGACCGGCCAGTCCATCGCGGTGTGCCGGGCGCCCTCCAGCCGTACCTCCGTGTACCGGTTGTCGGTCGCCGTACGCCGCGCCGGGTCGGCCTCCCGGTGCGGGGCGTCGGCGACGACGATCGGCCGGTAGTAGTTGACACCGAGGAAGTCCAGCGGTTGGCCGATCAGGGCGAGGTCGCCGTCGCGCCGGAAGTCCTGACCGGTGATCAGCTCGCCCCAGGTCTCCTCCTCGGTCCCGGGGTAACGGCCCGCGAAGAGCGGCTCGGTCCACACCAGGTTGTGCTGGGTGTCGGCGCGGACGACGGCCGCCCGGTCGGCGGCGGACCCGGTGGCGGGCAGGTTGCGGTCGAGGTTCAGGGTGATGCCCGCCTCGCGCACCCCGGCCGCCCGCAGTGCCTGGACCGCCAGCCCGTGTCCGACCAGCAGGTGGTGGGCGGCGGCGAGCGCGCCCCGGCCCTCTCGGGCGCCGGGGGCGTGGCGGCCGACCGAGTAGCCGAGGAAGGCGCTGCACCACGGCTCGTTCAGGGTGATCCAGCGCGGCACGCGGTCGGCGAGACGGCCGGCGACGGCCTCCGTGTACTCGGCGAACCGCTCGGCGGTCTCCCTGACCCGCCAGCCGCCGCGGTCCTCCAGGGCCTGCGGCAGATCCCAGTGGTAGAGCGTGACGGCCGGCTCGATGCCCGCCGCGAGCAGTTCGTCCACGAGCCGCGCGTAGAAGTCCATCCCCTTAGGGTTCACCGGGCCCGATCCGTCGGGCACGATCCGCGGCCAGGCGATCGAGAACCGGTAGGAGGTGACGCCCAACTCGCGCAGCAGCGCCACGTCCTCGCGGTAGCGGTGGTAGTGGTCGCAGGCGACGTCACCGGTGTCGCCGTTCGCGACCAGTCCGGGGGTGTGGCTGTAGGTGTCCCAGATCGACGGGCCGCGGCCGTCCTCGCGGACCGCGCCCTCGATCTGGTAGGACGCGGTGGCGGCGCCGAAGACGAATCCCTGCGGGAAGCGCGGGAAGCCGGTCATGTGCGGTCCTCCAGGGGTCACTTGACGGAACCGCCGGTGATGCCGGCGGCGATGTACTTCTGGGCGAGGACGAGCAGGACCGCGGCGGGGATCGCGGACAGCACGGCCGCCGCCATCACCGAGCCCCAGTCGCCGACGTGCGCGCCGATGTACTGGTAGATACCCAGCGTGACCGGTTTGACGTCGTCGGTGGTGTTGAGGGTGAGGGCGAACATGAAGTCGCTCCACGAGAACAGGAAGGCGAACAGACCGGACGTGATCAGGGAGTTGCGGCTCATCGGCAGCACCACCCGTACGAAGGTGCGCAGCCGTCCCGCCCCGTCCATCTCGGCCGCCTCGATGACCTCGCCGGGTATGGACTGCATGAACGAGCGCATCAGCACGATGGAGAAGGGGATGCCCAGGGAGGCGTCCGCGAGCATCAGGCCGACGTAGGAGTTGACCAGGCCGAGGTCGACGTACGAGGTGTACAGGGCGTTGGCGATGACGATGCCCGGCACCATCTGGGTGATCAGGGTGCCGAACACCAGGGTGCGCGTGCCGCGCAGCCGGAACCGGGCCAGCCCGTAGGCGGCCGGCGCCGCGATCGCCAGGCAGACGACGACCGCGCCGAGCGAGACCAGCAGCGAGGTCAGCAGGTGCCCGCCCTGGTCGTCGAGCGCCTTGGAGAAGCCGGACAGATCGAGGCCGTGCGGTACCGGGTCGACCTCGAGCAGCCCGGACTCGGGCTGGAGGGCGGTGTTGAGCATCCAGTACAGCGGGAACAGCATCACGGCCAGGACGAGCACACCGGCCACGGTGGAGCCCCAGCGGCGCTCGCGCTTTTGCGGCTTCGCGTTCTCAGCGGCCATGGCCGGTCACTTCCCCTCGGTGCGGTTGGCCCGCAGGTAGAGCACCGCGAAGACCGCGGAGATCAGGATCAGTACGTTGCCGACGACGGCTCCGGCCCCGAAGTCGAGCCGCACGAAGGAGTTCTGGTAGGTGAGCGTGCCCAGGGTCTGGGTGGCGTCGGCGGGGCCGCCGTCGGTGAGGGCGAGGATGAGGTCGAGGATCTTGACCGTCGACATGAAGCCCAGGACGAGGACGACCGTGATGACGGGACGGAGCGTCGGCAGGGTGATGGAGCGGAACGTCCGCCAGGCGGAGGCGCCGTCCAGGGCGGCGGCCTCGTACAGCTCGCGGGGGACCTCCTGCAGACCGCCGTACAGGATGACCATGTTGAACGGGATGCCGGTCCAGATGTTGACCAGGATGACCGAGAGCAGGGCCAGGTGCGGACTGGTCAACCATGGAGTATGGCCGTCCAGGCCGAGGGTGTCGAGGAAGGAGTTCAGTACACCGGTGTCCTGGTCGAGGATGCGCCGCCACACGATCCCGGAGACCACCATGGGCACCAGCCAGGGCAGCAGGATCAGCGACCGCAGGACGCCGTTCAGCGGGAACCTGCGGGTGAAGAAGACGGCGAGGGCGAGGCCGGCGCAGAACTGGCCGAGCAGCGAGCCCGCGGTGAAGACGAGCGTGTGCCACAACGCCTTGCCGAACAGGGCGTCCTGGAAGACCGTCGACCAGTTGTCGAAGCCGTTCAGGGGTGCCTCGCCGGTGAAGAACGTCTTCGGTGTGTAGTGCTGGAAGCTCATCACGACGTTGCGGACGAGCGGGTAGCCGAAGAAGAGCAGCATGAAGAGGACGGCGGGGGCGATGAACCCCCACTGGGCGAGGCGGCGCCGGTGGCGGAGCCGGGCGGGGGCCGGTACGCCGGCCGCGGACACCGCGGTGCGCGCGGTGACGGTGGACGTGGTCATCTGCGTCTTCCTCAGTTCCCGCTCGTGGCCCGCTGCTGGGCGCGCTGGAGGGCGGCCCGGCTGGACTGGCCGGTCAGGGCGGCCTGGAAGGCGCTCTGCAGGGCGAGCGACACGCCCGGCCAGCCGGCGCCGAGCCGGGCCGTGCGGGAGCGGGCCGCGGCCACCTGGTCGGCCAGCGCGTCCAGCTCCGGCACCTGACGGCGCCACACGGCGGCGGCCCTCTCGTTCGCCGGGACCGTCCAGCTGTGGCGCGCGTAGGTCAGTTGCTCGCGCTCGCCCGACAGACAGCCGACGATCTTCCCCGCCATCCGTTCCCGCCGTTCGTCGCCGGTGTCGGGGACGGTGAGCACCGTGCCGCCCAGCGGGGCCACGGACTTCGCGCCGGTCCTCGGCACGGGGATCCGCGCGAGGCCCCAGTGCAGGGACTTCTCGGTGTTCAGGGTCTCGACCTGCCAGGGCCCGTTGATCATCATCGCCGCGTTGCCCGCCATGAACTGGTCGTTGACGTCGGCCTGCGTCCAGCCCACCGTCGCCTTCGACAGCGAGCCGTCGTTCAGCAGGCTCTTCCAGTAGTCCAGCGCCTCGACCACCCTCGGCCCGTCGAGCCGCGTCTCGTCGCCGCCGTTGGACCACATGAACGGCGTGAACTGGAAGACGCCGTCCTCGGCACCGCCCGCACTGAGCGCGACGCCGTACCGTTTGCCCCGGGTGAGCTTCCGCGCGCTCTCGCGCAGTTCCGCCCAGGTGGTGGGCACCTTCAGGCCCGCCTGGGCGAGGAGGTCCTTGTTGTAGAACAGCGCGAGGGTGTTCACCGACCGGGCGGCGCCGTAGTACGTCCCCTTGTACGAGCCGAAGTTGACGATCCCGCGCGGGACGCCGCCGGTGTCCAGTCCGAGCGTCCTGAGGTCGGTCAGCCCGCCGGCCTCGGCGAACACAGGCATCTCCGAGGCGTCGAACTGCACGATGTCGGGCAGCGACTTCGAGGACGCCATGCGCAGCGCCTTCGTCATCACCTGGGCCGCCGGGACGCTCTGCTGCTCGACGGTGACGCCGAGCCGCTTGCCGCAGCGGGCCATCGCCTCCGCGTCCCAGCGGTGGTACGTCTCGTCGGTCGAGGAGTTCAGCACGGTGTAGACGGAGCCGTCGCGCTGCCGGCCGCAGCCGGTCAGTGCCGCCCCGGCGACCAGGGCGCAGACCACTGCGAGGGGTATCACGGCCTCGCGAGGGCGTTTATTGAAGCGCTTCGACATAGGGCGGCCCTTGCTGTCGTACCGTCCGGCAGCGATGCCGGACGCCTTTGTTTATGGTGATGACTAATACGCCATGCGCGGGCCGTCGCGCCAGACCCGAGCACGTGTCCGTTCGGCGCGCACCCCGGCGAGACCTGTCGAGAAATCCGCTAACACCGCTGTTCAGAAGGGATTTACCGATGCGCGCACCTGCCGGGCGGCGAGGTGTTCTGTGTACGATCGAACCGCCGGGCGGCGCCTTCGCGCCCTACTCGAATCACTCCAGCTCCCCCGAGGAAGAACATGAAGTTCACCAACGGCTTCTGGCGCGTCCGCGACGGCGTGCAGATCGCGTACGCCACTCAGACACGTGACGTACGCCTGTCATCGAAGCGCTTCACCGCGTATGCGGCCGTGAAGAACGTGGCGCGGAGAGGGGACACGCTCAACGCGCCGCTGCTCACGGTCGACTGCTTCTCCCCCGCCGAGGGCGTCATCGGTGTCCGGGTCACCCACCACGCCGGCGGGCTCCGGCCCGGACCGGACTTCGCCCTCCGCGAGGAGCCGGACGGCGCGGGCGTGGTGCGCCGCGACGGCACGGTCACGGAGCTGGCCAGCGGACCGCTGACGCTGCGCCTGGACGAGGCGGCCCCGTGGGCGCTGGCGTTCACCGGCGCGGACGGCCGGGAGCTGACCCGGGCCGGTGCCAAGGGCACCGCCTTCGCCACCACCGACGACGGCGCCCACCACGTCCTCGCCCAGCTCGCGCTCGGCGTGGGCGAGCAGGTCTACGGCCTCGGCGAGCGCTTCACCCCGTTCGTGAAGAACGGCCAGGTGGTGGACATCTGGCAGGCCGACGGCGGCACCAGCAGCGAACAGGCCTACAAGAACATCCCGTTCTACCTCTCCTCGCGCGGCTACGGCGTGTTCGTCAACCACCCCGGCAAGGTCTCCTTCGAGGTCGGCTCGGAGTCCGTCGGGCAGGTGCAGTTCAGCGTCGAGGACCAGAGCATCGAGTACTACGTGATCGCCGGTCCCACCCCGAAGGAGGTGCTCGCCCGCTACACCGCGCTGACCGGCCGCCCCGCGCTGCCGCCCGCCTGGTCCTTCGGTCTGTGGCTGTCCACGTCGTTCACCACCGACTACGACGAGGCGACGGTGATGTCCTTCGTGGACGGCATGGCCGAGCGCGGCATCCCGCTGTCGGTCTTCCACTTCGACTGCTTCTGGATGCGCGAGTACCAGTGGTGCGACTTCGAGTGGGACCCGGCGGTCTTCCCCGACCCGGAGGGCATGCTGGCCCGGCTGAAGGAGAAGGGCCTGCGGATCTGCGCGTGGATCAACCCGTACATCGCGCAGAAGTCCCCGCTGTTCGAGGAGGCGGCGGCCCTCGGCCATCTCGTGCGCCGCCCGGACGGCGACGTCTGGCAGTGGGACCTGTGGCAGGCCGGCATGGGGCTGGTCGACTTCACCAGCCCGGGCGCCCGCGCCTGGTTCCAGGCGAAGCTCAAGACGCTGCTCGACCAGGGCGTGGACTGCTTCAAGACCGACTTCGGCGAGCGCGTTCCCACCGATGTCGTCTGGCACGACGGCTCCGATCCGGAGCGCATGCACAACTACTACACCCACCTGTACAACCGGACCGTCTTCGACCTCCTGCTGAAGGAGCGGGGCGAGGGCGAGGCCGTCCTCTTCGCCCGCTCGGCGACCGCGGGCGGCCAGCAGTACCCGGTGCACTGGGGCGGCGACTGCTGGGCGTCCTTCGAGGCGATGGCGGAGTCCCTGCGCGGCGGCCTGTCCCTGTCGCTGAGCGGCTTCGGGTTCTGGAGCCACGACATCGGCGGCTTCGAGGGCACCCCCGATCCGGCGGTGTTCAAGCGCTGGCTGGCCTTCGGCCTGCTCTCCTCGCACAGCCGGCTGCACGGCTCCACGTCCTACCGGGTGCCGTGGCACTTCGGCGAGGAGGCGGTGACGGTCGCCCGGCGGTTCACGCTGCTCAAGCACCGTCTCATGCCCTACCTCTACGGCGCGGCGGCCGAGGCCCACCGCACCGGTGTGCCGATGATGCGCCCGATGGTCCTGGAGTTCCCGCACGACGCGGCGTGCCGCCCGCTGGACCGCCAGTACATGCTGGGTCCCGATCTGCTGGTGGCCCCGGTGTTCACGGAGGACGGCGAGGTCGAGGTCTACCTCCCCGAGGGCACCTGGACCCATCTGCTGTCCGGCGAGCGGGTCACCGGCCCGGCCTGGCGCACCGAGCGGCACGCCTACGACAGCCTGCCGCTGTACGTCCGCGAGGGCGCCGTCCTGCCGCTGGCCGCCGACGACGGCCGCCCGGACGGCGACTGGCTGGACTCCCCCACCCTGCTGGTCCATCCCGCCTCCGCGCCGGACCACACCGCCGAGGTCACGGTGCCCGGTCCGACGGGCGCCCCCGCCGCGACCTTCACCGTCCGCCGCGAGGGCACCCGGCTGCGGGTCACCGCGCGCGGCACCGACCGCCCGTTCACCGTCCGCGTCGCGGCGGACGGCGCGAGCGCGACCGGCACGGGCGAGGTGGTCGTCCCCCTGGGCTGAGCGGGACGGTCCCCCGGGCAATGCCGGAGGAGCGGCCGGCGGTGCCCGGCTAGTCTGTCCGGGCAGGCAGGCCCGGCAGCCGGACATGGGGGAACGCGATGACCGCCGTCTCGAAGAACACCGCGGGGCGCGTCGCGGTGCCCGTCGCCACCGACCGGCTCGTGCTGCGGTTGTTCACACCCGCCGACGCCGAGGACCGGTACGCGTACCAGTGCCTGCCGGAGGTGGCGCGCTACCTGTACCGCCCGCCGCTCACCCGCGAGGGCTGTGCCGAGTCCATCGCGGCCCGGGCGGAGGGCACCGGCTGGCGGGCCGACGGCGACACACTGCTGCTGGCCGTGTGCCGGGCGGACGAGCCCGGTGTCGTCGGCGAGGTGGTCCTGACCCTGACGAGCGCGCACGCCCGGCAGGCCGGGATCGGCTGGGTCTTCGACCCTCGGCACGCCGGGCGGGGTTACGCCACCGAGGCGGCGGCCGCGCTGATCGCGCTGGCCTTCGGGCAACTGGGTGTCCACCGGGTCTACGCCCGGCTCGACGCCCTCAACACGGCGTCGGCGCGGGTGTGCGAACGTCTCGGGATGCGCCGGGAGGCGCATCTGGTCGAGAGCGACCTCGACGGGGACCGCTGGGGCAGCGAGTACGTCTACGCGATGCTCGCCCGGGAGTGGAGGGGCTGAACTCCGGCCGTCCGGCGGGCTCAGCCGGTCGCCGTGGCCCGGGCCAGTGCGTCGCGCAGCCAGGCGTCGGCCGCGCCCAGGGTGAGGCCGGGGGTGAGCTTCCCCGCCAGGTGCCAGTAGCGGTGCATCACCGGGTGGTCCGCCGCGGCGAGTCGGGCCGCGAGGGCGCGGCGGAAGACGGGTCCGTCCCGGATGCCGGCGGCCCGCGCGTGGGCGGCGGCGTAGCAGTCCAGGGCCTCGCCCGGGCCCGGGGCGCGGCCGGCCCGTACGGCGGCCTCCACCAGTCGGTGGGCCTCGTGCAGGCCGTCGTAGAGCAGGTCCGGGTGTGCCTCGGTGAGGGGCCGGTGGGAGGCGAGGCAGTGGTCGGTGGCGGCCGTGGCCAGCGCGTGCACGCGGGCGAAGGCGAGGACCTGGTCCGTGGTGGGGTCCGCGGGCGGCTGGGGTACGGCCGCCTCGGTGATCGCGGCCCGGAGCCGGGCGGAGAGGCGGGCGGGCAGCAGTCGGCGCCAGTAGTGGGCGATGGCGGAGGTGTCGGGCGGGACACCGACCGACCCGATCAGCTCCAGGCGCTCCGCCAACTGTTCCGGCTCGCTCTCCTGGAGCGCCCGCAGCGCGGCCTCCCGCCAGCGCAGGGCGGCCAGTTGGCCGCCGATGTCGTCCAGCCGGCGTGCCACGACGCCTTCCAGGCCGGCGCCGGAGCCCAGGGCGCGTCTGATCTCGGGGACGGGCACGTCGAGGGTGCGCAGCGACCGGATCGTGCGCAGCCGGGCGAGGGCGTCCGGTCCGTAGCGCCGGTGGCCGCCGCCGCTGCGGGCCGCCTCGGGGAGCAGGCCCTGGTCGGAATAGAAGCGGATGGTCTTGACCGTGGTGCGTGCCCGCGCGGCCAGCTCGCCGATGCTCAGTGTGCCGTCCGTTGACACCAGTTGAACCTCCCTCAGGGGGAGTTCCTACGTTACCCGGGACTCACCTACTGTCTGGAGGCGCTGATGTCTGCGTTTGTCCTGGTCTCCGGCCCGTTCACCGACGGGCGGATCTGGAGTGCGGTGGCCGGCCGGCTGCGGCGGACGGGCGCCGGGGCGTACCCGGTGGACCTCGGTACGCGGCCCGGGGCGGACCTGGAGACCCACATCGAGGACGTGGTCCGGCTGATCGACTCCCTCGACGTGCCGCGGGTGGTGCTGGTCGGGCACGACTACGCCATCCACCCGGTGCTGGGCGCGGCCGACCGGCGCCCGGACCGGGTCGCCCGCGTCGTCCACCTGGACGCCGGTCTGCCGCGGCCCGGTGACCCGGCGCTGGCCCTCGTCCCGGATCCGGCGGTGCGCCGGCTCCTGGAGGACGGTGACGACCCGCGACCGGTGCCGCCGCCCGGGCCGGCCGGCTGGCATCGCTGGGGCAGCACCGAGGGGCTTGACGCGGACCAGTTGGAGTTCCTGAGCGGGCTGGCCGTCGCCCAGCCGCCGCGCACGCTCACCCAGCCGCTGCGGCTGACCGGCGCGGCGGCCGACGTGCCGGTCAGCGCCGTCCTGTGCACGGCCGGAGGGGTGACCATCGAGGGAATCCAGGCGCTGGTGCGCGTCGGGCCGCCGCACCTGCGCAAGCTGGCCGATCCGCGGGTGGGCTTCTTCGAGCTGGCCACCGGGCACTGGCCGATGCTGTCCTGTCCGGACGAGCTGGCCGAGGTGCTGCGGAGCGCCGCCGCCGGCGAGGGCCACCGGCTGACCGTGCCCGAGGGCGAGCCCTCCTTCCTGCGCCCGTTCCTCCTGGACGTCCCGGAGCGGCCGCGGGTCCGGACCGGCCGCGTGGACCTGCACCTGCCGGAAGCGGGGGACGCGGACGGGCCCCGGCCGGCGGTGCTGTTCGTGCACGGCGGGCCCCTGGCACCCGATGTCGAGCCGACGCCGCGCGACTGGCCGGTCTACCTCGGCTACGCCCGTCTCGCGGCGAGCCTGGGCGCGGTGGGCGCCGTCGTGGAGCACCGCCTGCACGGCCTCGCCGACTACGCGCGGGCCGCGGACGACGTGACCGAGGCCGTCGCACTGCTGCGGGCGGACCCACGCGTGGATCCGGAGCGGATCGCCCTGTGGTTCTTCTCCGGCGGCGGGCTGCTCGCCGCGGACTGGCTCACCGCCCCGCCTCGGTGGCTGTGCTGCCTGGCCCTGACCTATCCCGTCCTGGCCCCGCTGCCCGGCTGGGACGCCGTCTCCCCCCGCTTCCGCCCCGTCGAGGCGCTCCCGGCCGACGGACGGCGGCTGCCCCCGCTCCTGCTCACCCGGGCGGGCCTGGAGATCCCGCAGATCGCCGCCACGGTCGCGCGTTTCCTGGACACGGCGGAGGAGACCAAGGCCCCGGTCGGGATCGTCGACGTGCCGCACGGCGCCCACGGATTCGAGCTGCACGACCCGACGGACGAGGCCCGCGAGGCGGTGACCCGCGCCGTGCGTACGGTGCTCGCCCACCTGGGGATCTGAGGCCGGAGCGCCCTGGCGGGGGTGTCCGGGTCGAAGTGCCGTATCGCGCGGGTTCCGCCGAGGGGACGCGGATCGACCAGTTCGCCCGGGCCGCTGCCGCCGGTCTCCGGCGGGCCCGGGCCGCTCGTCGACGGGGGCGGGACGGCCGGCGCGAGCGGGGCGCGCGGCACTCGAGGAGCGTGCGCCGGCGGCGGCCGCCGCCCGGGTCGGTGGCCCGGCCGGCGGCGGTCGCCGTGACCGTGGGACCGATGCCGGCCCCGGGTCAGGGTGGCGGATGCCGTGGCTCACACCGGTTCGGGCTGCGGCTCCGGTCGGGGCGCCGCCGCGATCTTCGGTTCCCACCGGGTGGTGGTCCGCAGGTAGCCGTAGATCACCGAGAGCATCGCCAGAACGACGAGCGGCCCGAACAGCCACGGCAGTCTCGCCATGTCCATGGGCAGATAGCGGTACGCCAGCAGGAGCGCCACGAAAACCGCCGTGCCGTAGGCGACCAGCTGGGTCCCGGACCGGTCCCAGCCCCGCGCCAGGGAGCGCAGCGCGGCCTCGATCGTGAGCGTGAACACCACGCCGGCCACGATGTCGGCGCCGTAGTGGTAACCGAATCCCAGGGTCGCGGCGAGCGTCGCGATCAGCCAGAACGTGCCCCCGTACCGCAGAGCCCGCGGGCCCTTGCGGGAGTGGATGAAAATGGCGGTGGCCCAGGCCGTGTGCAGGCTGGGCATGCAGTTGCGGGGGGTGATCCCGTCGTACAGCATCGGGTGCGGTGTGGTGACCGGCGTCGGCGTGTGCGGCCACAAGTTGGCCGCCGCCCATTCCAGGCCGCCGGTGCCGGAGGCGCCCGGGCCGTAGGCGAAGATCGGCCCGACCACCGGGAAGATCATGTAGATGCCCGGTCCGAGGAGGCCGATCACCAGGAAGGTACGCACCAGGTGATGGCGTGGGAAGCGGCGCTCGGCGGCCACGTTGCGCAGCTGGTACAGCGCGACGACGACGGCGGCCACCGCGAGCTGCGCGTAGACGTAGTCGAGCAGGTGCGTGCCGACCGGGCCGCTGGCGTTCACCAGCCGGCCCACCAGCCACGACGGATTGCCCAGCGCGTGGTCGGCGGTCGCCACGTACTGGTCGAGCACCATCGGGTGCGCCTTCGACGTGATGACCAGCCAGGTGTCACCGGTCTTGCGGCCGGCCATGAGCAGCAGGCCCAGACCGACACCCTTCAGCAGAAGGGCGCGCTCCTGCCCGCTGCGGCGGACGACGGCGAACACCGCGCAGCCCAGGAGCACCCACAGCGCGCCGTTGCCGAAGGGGTGGCCCCCGGTCATCCTGAGATCGAACACCCACCGCACCAGCAGGAACACGACATCGATGCCGAGCGCGGTGCCGAAGGCGACGAGCCGCTGCCGCCAGGTGAGCACCACCATCATCAGGCCCATGCTGGCGTACAGCAGGAACCCTGATTTGGGCGGGAGCACCAGCTCTCGGGCCTCGGTGGTGAGCGGTCCCCGCAGACCGTAGTGACGTGCGGTGATCTCCAGTACGATCATGAAACCGAGGGTCGCCACAGCCGCCGCGGTCCAGAGGATCGCCCGTGACCGACGGCCCGCCGCGTCCCCGGTTCCGTCCTTTATTCGGGTAAGCACCCTTGTTGGTATAGGTATCAATTGTTTGGCCGATTTGTTAGTCGTTGTCTAATTAGGTGACTCTTCGCGCCGGACAGTGCGGTTTTCCGGTGTATGACGGGCGATGGGTGCGCTCGTCATGAGTTCGATCATGCTAGCCGAGTGGTGCGGCACGGGTTTGCCTCTTACAGGCAGTACGAAGATCGCCCTCGCGGGCAATACGGAACCCGGTCACTCACGCGGCCCCGACGGTATTCTGCCGCCCCGCGCGGCGCCCCCCGCCGGGGGGAGGGGCGGGGCCGCCGGCGCGCCCGAGCCGCCGGCGACGGCAGAGGACGGACCTTGACCTCAAGGGTGCTTGAGGTACCAGAGTCGCGTCCCATGACACGCCTCATGGATCTGCATCACCCTTCCGCCGGAACGACGTTGATGAGCGAGTGGCTCACCGGCACCGCCGAACGGTCGCGTGCGGCCGTCGACGCCGTGCGCGAGCAGTGGGCGACGGCGCCGACGCCTCCCGGGCGCCTCGCGCAGCACGTCTTCCTGTCCCTGGACGGCACCGGCCTCTTCTTCTACGCACAGTGGACCGGTGACGAGGATCACCTCGCCTGGGCCCGCGCCCAGCGTGCCGGACTCGTCGGCCGCGTCGACACACGCGTGCCCGGCATCGAGCGCCCCGGACTGACCCGGACACGCCTCGTCCGCAGTGTCGTCCACGACGCGGAACGGCCGGCCGGCCTGTTCGCCGTCCGCACGATGCCGGCCGCCGACGCGGAGAGCGCGGTCGCGCCGGCACCCGGCCTGCTCGCGGCGCACTTCCACGTGACGCCCGACGGCGAGCGCGCCGTCGTCGTCACGGAATGGGCCGACGCCGCCGCGGCGGGTGACACCGGCACCAAGCGGTACACGCACTACCACTCGTTCGTGGACGACCACTCCTGACGACGGCCCCGGCCGACCGCCGCCGGCGCGTTCGGCTTCCGGGGCCCGGGAGCCCGGCTCCGTCCCCTCCGCGCCGGGAGACGGCGAGGGGGCGGGGCCTAGGCGGTGCAGGTGAGGGCGTCGGGGATCAGGGCGAAGGTCCGCGCGACCAGGCGCGTCAGGCCGTCGCGGCCTCCCCGGCCGCCCTGCGCCGTCCAGTCCAGGCACACCGTGTGCCAGGCGGCGACGAAGATCTCCACGGTGAGGCGGAGGCGCAAGGCGTCCGCGGCGGCGCCGGTGCGGCCGGCCAGCGTCTCGACGATGGCGGTAGTGATGTCCTGGCAGTACCCCAGGCCGTGCGACCGCAGTACGGGAACGGATGCGGCACGGCCGCCGTGTGCGCGATCGGCGCGGTGGCCATCTGCGCCGCCCTGGTCCCGCCGCGCCGGAACACCACCCCGGCGCCGCTCGCCGCCGAGGACGTCCGGCAGCGCACGGAGGCCGGGTGAGCGGGCCGCGGAAGGATCCCGCGCGCCGGGATCCTTCCGCCGGCAGGGCCCGCGCACGCGGCCGGGACGCTCAGTCGAGGCAGAACTCGTTGCCCTCGATGTCCTGCATCACGATGCACGAGTCATTGCCGTCGTACAGGAGTCGCACGCGTACCGCGCCGAGCGGGACCAGCCGCGCGCACTCGGCCTCGAGCGCGGCCAGACGCTCTTCACCCACGAGACCGGTGCCGACGCGCACGCAAAGATGCACCCGATTCTTGACGACCTTCTCCTCGGGTACACGCTGGAAGAACAGTCGCGGGCCCACACCCGAGGGATCGGTGCACGCCCACCAGGAACCCTGATCCTCGGGCGGCCGCGAGCGGTCGTACTCCTCCCAGCTGGCGAACCCCTTCGGGGCCGATACGACATACCCCAACACCTCGCACCAGAAACGAGCGACGCGCTCCGGTTCCGCGCAGTCGAAGGTGACCTGGAACTGCCTGATCGTTGACATCGGCGCACGATAGCAAAGGGGGGCTCCGCCGCTCATCTCCTCTTTCCGGCCCTCCCCCTCAGCCCCGCACCCCGGTGTTCCGGCACGCGTGCAGCAGCCATCTCCCGTCGTTCTGCTTGGTCATGACGTACAGCGGGGTGCCCTCCGAGTCGCCGTCGGCTGCCGAGTGGTAGACCTGGCGTACCTTGACAGCCGCCACGTCGGGGCGCAGGAACCGGGTGTGGACCACCTCGTAGGTGACCTCGCCGTCCCAGCCGGCACGGGGCAGCTCGGCGCGGGTGAACCGGGCGATGGCGTCGAGGCCGAGGAGGACCTCGCCGTGGGCGGTCGTCCAGAAGGCCTCCGGATGGAACAGCGCGAGGAAACCCTCGACGTCCTTGGCACGTTGGGCACGCTCGACGCCGGCCACCACCTGTACGACGGCCTCCGCGTCCGCAGTATCGATGTTCATACGGCCCACCCTGCGACCTCAACTCGGCTTGAGGTCAACCCCGCGGGCCACGACGGCGCCGGCGACGACTGGCTTCGCCCTTCGGCCGGCCGGCGGGACGCCGACGCACGAGGAGCGTGTCGCCGGGACCATCAGCGGCCCGCGCCGGGCCGGCCTGCGGTCTCCTCGAAGCGGCGGACGCCGGCCGTCGCCCGGTGGTGGCGGGGGGCCTCGATCTCGTCGAGCAGGGCGAGCGCGAAGTCCGCGTAACCGATCCGGCTCGCCGGGTCGCCGTGGTCGGCGAGCCGGTACCGGCCGGTGCGCGTGCCGTCGTGGTCGAAGTCGCCCGCGGGCGCCACGTAGGCCCAGTCCAGGTCGCAGGTCCGCAGCGTGTCGAGGCCCGCCGCGTGGCCGAGGCTGAACGGACGGTACTCGCCCGGAAAGCCGGGCTCGTCCATCAACGGGACGCCGGTCGCCCCGGGCAGGACGGAGGCGATGCCGACCACGACCAGCCGGCGCACCCCCGCCCGGGTCAGACCGGCGGCCAGGGCGCGGGCGGAGCCGGTGAAGAAGTCGTGCGGGGGCGCGGACAGGTCCACGGCGGCGCTGACGGCGGCATCGTGCCCGGCCGCCGCCCGCGCGACGTCGGCCGCGTCCGTGACGTCGCCCGCCACCAGCCGCGCGTCGCCGAGGCCGCCGTGGCGCGCGGGGTCGCGCACCACGGCGGTGACCCGGTGGCCGCGCCGACGCGCCTCCGCGACAGCCTGCCGACCGGCCCTGCCACCCGCGCCGAAGACCACGATGTCCATGAGGAACCGCCTCTCACCAGGGCCGGGCCCGTGCGCCCGGCCGGTGCGCCGACGCTAACAACGGCCGTGGTTACCAAGGGGATACCGGCTATCGTGGCACCATGAGGGAACCGTTACCCGCCGACATGTTCGACGAGCTGTGCCCGTCGTCGCTCAGTCCGATCCGGTTCGGTGACAAGTGGGCCGGGCTCGTCATCCGCTGCCTCGAACACGGGCCGCGCCGCTTCTCGGAGTTGCGCGTGCCGCTCCGGCGGGTCACCCCCAAGGTCCTCACCCGGTCCTTGCGTTCGCTGGAGCGGGACGGCTTCGTCACGCGCACCGCGCACGCGAACGGCACCCCGCACGTGGAGTACGACCTGACGCCGCTGGGCCGCAGCCTGCTCGGACCGATAGCGGTCGCCTGTGCCTGGGCCGCGCAGCACTGGGAGGAACTGATCGAGGCCCGCGAGTCGTACGAACGACGCACCGCCCGCCTCGACCACACCGGCTGACCCCTCTCACGGCGGCGCGCAGGGGCACTCGTCGGGGCGGGTCCGATGTCGGCCGGGAGCCCCCGCGCGCCGGGAGCGCCCGCCTGCCGGTCCGCCGAACCCGCCCCACCAGTAGGCTGCCTGGTCATGATGCGCGCCTGGTACCTGCCGCTCCTGTTCCTGGCCTGCGGCGCGGTCGTCGCGGCCGTCCCGGCCACCGGCGGGTCCGTCGGACCGGCCGTCGTGCTGTCACCGGTGTTCACGCTGCTCGCGTGGTCGCACTCCCCGCTGGCGTTCCCGCGCTTGACCGGTGCGGCCAAGGCGCGGGACCTCGGCGCGGCCGACGGCCGGCCGATCGTCTACTGGCGGGCGGGTTGCGTGTACTGCCTGCGGCTGCGGATCCGGCTGGGCCGCGACGCCCGTCGGCTCCACTGGGTCGACATCTGGCGCGATCCGGCCGGCGCGGCGGCGGTGCGGGCGGTCAACGGCGGGGACGAGACCGTGCCGACCGTGGTGGTGGCGGGCCACGCGTACGTCAACCCCGACCCGCGGTGGGTGCGCGCCCGGCTCTGATCAGCGCGCCCCGGCTCCGGTAGCCCTCACAGGATCAGGGTGATCGCGGCGCCGATGCCTCCCAGCAGCAGGGCGATGCCGACCGCGGGCCAGCCGCCTGCGCGCCAGGGGAAGAAGCGGTCCAGGGCCAGGCGGCCCGGGCCGGTCGCGGCCACGGTCAGGGCGACGACGGCGATGGCCACGTTGTACTCGACGCCGCCGTCCGTGTCCCACAGGCCGTGGGCACCGGTCACGGTGACCATCGCGTTGATCATGACGCCGACCAGCGCGCCGGCCGCGAGCGGCGTGAACAGGCCGGCGGCCAGGCCGAGGCCGCCGAGGAACTCGGAGAGGCCGCCGACGAGGGCGTACGGCTTCCCCGGGTGAAAGCCGAGGCCGGCGAATTGCTTGCCGGTGGCCGTCAGCCCCGGGCCGCCGAACAGGCCGAACAGTTTCTGGGCGCCGTGGCCTGCCATGAGCAGCCCGAAGGCCAGCCGGAGGAGGAGAAGTCCCCAGTCGCCGGCGGTAGGACCGGGGGCCGGGGAACGCCGTGCGGGCGGTCCCGTGGCAGCCGACGACTGGCCGGTGTCGCGCTTGGTCATCTGAGTGCTCCGGTACGGACGCACGATAAGGGGTTGTCCGGGTGCCGGCCGGGTCAGGCACCGGCTCACCGGGGGCGGCGCGAGGCCCGCGCTTCGGCCGCGGGGTGGGGGCCGCCCCTACCGATGCTTCCGCAACCCCGGGGACCGCGCACATCGGCCGACGGCCGGGGCGGATCGAAAAGGATCGCCGGTCACCTCTTCCGCCGGTCCGGAGAGCTCGAAAAGGAAACCGGAACCCGGCCGCCATCGGCCGGGGAGACAGTTCCTACGACAATCCGCAAGGCATACGTACCTCACCTCTGTCAGTGATCTTCCCAGCCGTGAGCCCGCGTTCCGGCCTGCAAGGCGTACCTTTTGCCAGGTGACCGCAGTTCTTTTCCCCGGGCGAGGAGCCCACCGCCCCGGTACGGGCGCGGAATTGCCCGGGCGATATCCGGAACTCGTCGTCAAGGCCCGGGACATCCCGGGCCACGCGCTCGACCGACTCCGTTTCGACGATCCCGGCAAGGCGTTTCCCCGGCCTTGCCGGGCGACGTGCCGCACCTCGCCCGCGTGGGTACCGCCGCCCGGCGCCGGGCGCATCCGCTGATCCGGGTCCGCCGGCCCGCATCGGCTCCCCCGACCCCCCGTCCCTCCGCCCGTCTGGACGACGTCATGTCACTGCCGCGTACCGGCCCGCCCGCGCCCGCCGCCCCCTCTCCGCCCGGACCCCGGCGCTGCCGGCCCGGGGCCGTGCTCGTCGTCGAGTCCGTGACCGTCTTCATGGTCATGCTCGACAACCTCGCGATGAACAACGCACTGCCGGACATCGGCAGGGACCTGATGGTGGGGGTCGGCGGCCTGGAGTGGGTCGTGGCCTCGTACACGCTGGTCCTGGCGGCCTTACTGCTGCCGGGCAGCATCGTCGGCGAACGGCTGGGGCGGCGCCGCCTGTTCCTCGCGGGACTGGCCGCGTTCATCCTCGGATCGGCCCTCGGGGCGACGGCGGACAGCTGGGAGATGCTGGTGGCCGGCCGGGTCGTCCAGGGCACGGGAGGCGCGGCCCTGCTGCCGTCCAGCGCGGCCCTGCTGCGGCAGGTCTTCCCCGAGGACGCCACCCGGGCCAGGGCGCTGGGGCTGCGCGGCGCCGCGTCCGGGCTGGGCCTCGCCCTCGGGCCGGTGATCGGCGGTCCGCTCGTGGAGCGGTTCGGCTGGCACAGCGTCCTGTTCATCAACGTGCCGATCGGCGTGGGCCTGCTGGTGTTCGGTGCGCTCTTCCTGCCGTACGCGCCCGCATGCCGCGGCCGTTCCTGGGACCTGCCCGGACAGGCGCTGGCGGTCACCGGTGTCGGCGGGCTGATCTTCGCGCTCATCCAGGGCCCCTCCGAGGGCTGGACCGACCCCGCCGTGCTGGCCGGGTTCACCGCGGCCGGGCTCGCGCTGCCCGCCCTGATGGCCGTGGAGACGCGGGCCGCCGAGCCGATGCTCGATCTGTCCTTCTTCCGCGACCGGCCCTGCGCGGTGGCCGCGCTGGCCGGTTTCTCGACGAGCCTGGCCCTGTTCGGTGCGATCTTCTTCCTGTCGCTGTACCTGCAGTACGTCCTCGGCTGGTCGCCGGCCGGCGCCGGCCTCGTCTTCCTGCTGGCGTCCGCGTTCATCGTGGTCACGGGGCCCCTGGCGGGCCGGATGTCCGCGCGCTGGGGTGCCTTCCGGCCGCTGCTGGCCGGGGTCACGCTGTGCCCGGTCGCCCTCGCGGGGCTCGCCCTGTACGGGGACCACGCGCGCTACGCCGAGTACTGCTGGGTCCTGCCGGTCATCGGGGTGTGTGTGGGCCTGACCTTCGTCCCCGTCAACGTCCTCGTCGTGGAGCGGGTGCGCGGGCCCAGGGCCGGCATGGCCACGGCGATCGCCGAGACCTTGCGCGAACTCGGCGGTGTGACCGGTGTGGCGGCGCTCGGGGCCGTGCTCAACTCCCGGATGAGCGACTCGTTCCTGCGCCGGGCGGAGACCGTCCTGCCGGCGGACCAGGCGGAGGCTCTGGCCGACCGCGCCCTGGCCCGCGGGCCGGCGGCGGCGCTGGCGGGCCCCGGCGCCGGCGAGGTGCGCCGCTGGTTCCACGCCGCGTTCCTCGACGGTCTGCACGCGGCGCTGTACGTGGGGGCCGTGGGCACGGCCGCGGTGGCGGTGTGCACGTACCTGATGCTCCGCACCTCCACGGCGGCCGCGGCGGACAAGCCGAGCGTACTGGTGCGGCCGACCGCGTAGCACCGCGCGGGCGCGGAGCCGAGCGGGCGCGCAGGATGGAGGGCGGAGGGAGGCGTGCCTGGTGTGCGGCCCGAGTGCGACCCTGGACGACCTGTGGGACCGGCTGCCCCGCGACGCCCGCGCGGAGCTGCTGCGCCGCAGCGCCGGGGCCCGCGGCCGGTGGGTCCTCGACGCGCTGCCGGGCCGCTGGGAGGCGCTGCGCCCACTGGTCTTCTCCGCGCCGGACTACCAGCGGTTCGGCAAGCTGGCGGCGGGCGTGCTCCGGTGCGCGCTCCTCGCCTGCCGGCGCCGGGCCGCGACCGCCGGCGAGCTGTACCGGGCGCTGGACGACCACCGCGAGCCCCGGCTGCTGGACCCGGCGCAGCGGCTGTCCGACCCCGCGCTGCTGCGCCTGGCCCGTCCCGACGCGCTGCTGGCCGGGGGCAGGCCGTGGTTCGTCGAGCTGAACGCCGGCCCCAACATCTACGGCGTCCCCGGGCTGGACCGGCGCAGCGCGGCGTTCGCCCGCGACTGGCCGGACGGCACGCTGGTGGCGCCGCCGTCGACCCTGCGCGCCCGGGCGGCGGCCCTGGCCGGGGCCGTGCCGGAGCCGGCCGGCGGACGTGCCCGGGTGCTGGTGCCGACCTGGCGGGCGGCCTCGGGGATCGCGGCGAAGCTGGACGGCGTCCGCGCGCTGCGCCGTTATCTGCGCCCGGCCGCGCAGGCCGCCCGGGAGGCGGGACTGGAGGTGACGGTCGCGGATCTGTCCGAGGTGCGCGGTGGCGCCGACGGGCTGTGGGTGGGCGAGGACCGCGTCGATGTGGTGTTCAACCAGTTCCTCGGGTCCGTGGTGACGGACCCGGCGGCGCTCGGCGTGCTGCGCGAGGCGGTCCTCGCCGGCGGCGTGCGGCTGTTCGTCCCGGAGGCGTCGTGCCTGCTCGGCGCCAAGCGGGTGCTGGCCTGGATGCACGAGGACCTGGACCGGTACGCGCCCGCGGACCGGGAGCTGATCGAGGGGCACGTGCCGTGGACGGCGTGGCTGGGGCCCCGCCAGTCCGCCGCACGACGCCGGTGCCTCCTGGCCCGCGCCGTGCGGGAGCGGACCGGCCTCGTCGCCAAACCCTCGTGCGGCCACGGGGGCACGGGGTTCGTCTCCGGTGCCGAGGTCACCGAGCGGGAGTGGCTCGGCCTGCTGGAACGGCGGTCGCGCGAGGAGACGCTCGTGCTGCAGCACCGGCTCGTGCCCGACACCGTCCGGATGCGGTTCCGGAGCCTCGACGGCGTGTGCGGCACGGCCCGGGTGCCGTTCGTTCTCTCGCCGTTCCTGCTGAACGGCCGCCCCGCTGGCGCCTACGTCCGCCACGCGAGTCCCGACTCGCCCGCCGGGGCGCCGGTGAACACGGCGGCGGGAGCGGTCTCCAACACGGTGCTGCTGCTCCCGGCCGGGTGACGCCCGCCCACCGGCCGGTCACCGCGATCTTGCCCATCGGTCCGTCTCCCGGCATAGTGAGTTTGAAAATCCAACTCTCAGGGAGGGTGCCGGGATGCGCGAACCACGGGTCACGGAGGAAGCCGGGCGGCCGAAGCTGCCCGCGAAGCTCGCCGGCCATCCGTCCGTCCGGGCCGTCCTCGCGCGCCGGGACGCCGGCGCGGCGGACGGGCCGCCGCCGGTGATCGACGCGGAGTGGCTGCGCGAGCTGTGTCTCGCCGCCGGGGCCGACGACGCGGCGGCGGTGAGTCTCGGCCATCCCGATCTCGCCGGGGAGCGCGAGCACGCGCTGACCGCCCTGCCGGGCACGCGCACCCTCGTCTCGCTCGTGGTCCGGATGAACCGCGACAACTACCGCTCGCCGGCCCGCAGCGTGGCGAACCAGGAGTTCCACCAGGCCGACGAGCAGATCAACCACGCCGCCCGGGCGGTCACCCGGGCCCTGCAGGACGCCGGTCACCGCGCGCTGAACCCGTCGGCCGGCTTCCCGCAGGAGATGGAGCGCTTCCCCGGCCGGATCTGGGTGGTGGCGCACAAGACGGTCGCCGTGGCGGCGGGCCTCGGCGTGATGGGGCTGCACCGCAACGTCATCCACCCGAGGTTCGGCACCTTCGTGCTGCTGGCCACCGTACTGGTGGACGCGGAGGTGAGCGCGTACGGGCGGCCGCTGGATGACAACCCGTGCATCGACTGCAAGCTGTGCGTCGCCGCCTGCCCGGTCGGCGCCCTCACCAAGGACGGCGACTTCGACTTCCTCGCCTGCGTCACGCACAACTACCGGGAGTTCATGAGCGGATTCACCGACTGGGCGCAGACGGTGGCCGACAGCACGGACGCCGCCGACTTCCGCTCCCGCGTCACCGATCCCGAGAACGCGTCGATGTGGCAGAGCCTGGCGTTCAAGCCGAACTACAAGTCCGGGTACTGCGTGGCCGTCTGCCCCGCCGGGGAGGACGTCCTCGGCCCCTACCTCGACGACCGCAAGGGGTTCATGGACACGGTCCTGCGCCCGCTCCAGGACAAGACCGAGACGCTGTACGTCCTCCCGGGCTCCGCGGCGCAGCGGTACGCGGAGCGGCGCTTCCCGCACAAGCCCACGAAGGAGGTGACGGGCGGCTGGCGGCGGCCCCGGCCGGAGGACGCCTGAGCCGGCGGAGGTGGTGTCAGGACCACCTCCGGTACGGGTCCCGGCCGCATTCCTCGCGACCGGCCGGGCTCGTAGCGTCCCCCGGCATGACGCTCTCCTCGGGATCCCTGTCCCGCGTCCGCCGGCGGCGCGGCCTGTTCGTCTTCCTCGGTGCCGCCTACCTCGGCATGTGGGCGGCCGTGTCACCGCTCCTGCTCAGCGGGTCCGGCGGGGACGGCGATGATGGGCGGCCAGTACCCGGGACGCCCCTGGTACGTGTCGGTGCCCGCCGTGCTGGTGGGCTGCGTGCTCGTCCTGCCGGTGTTCACCTGGCTGCGGCTGCGGTCCGGGTCGGTCGTGCCCGCCGTCATCGGCCACGCGTTCGTGCGTTCGGCGAGTGTCGACATGGCCGGGGAGTTCGCCGACCCCACGGCGGCACTCGATCCGCTGCACATGGGCATGGCCGGCCGGCCCGGCTGGGTCGTCACCGGCACGTTCGCCGCCTTCCTGGCGCTGACCGGCCGGCTCCGGCCGTCCTTCCACGCTCGCGCCCGCGTCGGCCCGCCCCCCGCCGGCGGCCGGGATCCCGCCCCCGCGCGGACCACCGGGCGCCACTGAGCCGGGGGCACGGGACTCGTACCCTGTACCCGTGCCGTCCTCCCGTCCGCGCCGCGTCACCGTCCTCGTGCTCGAGGGGGCCAAGCCGCTCGACGTCGGCATTCCCGCCCAGGTGTTCACGACCCGGGCGAGCATGCCGTACGAGGTGCGGGTGTGCGGCGCGGCGCCCGGCCTGGTGACCGGCGGCGACGGGCTGTCGTACCACGTCGCCGACGGCCTCGACGCGCTTCGGTGGGCCGACATCGTCTTCATCCCCGGCTACCGGTTCCCGGACCGCGAGGACCCGCCCGCCGCCGTGGTCGACGCGCTGCTCGCCGCCCACGCCCGGGGCGCGCGGCTCGCCGCCATCTCGACGGGCGCCTTCGCGCTCGCCGCCACGGGCCTGCTCGACGGCAGGCGGGCCACGACCCACTGGCACTACACGCGGGCGCTCAGGGCGAGGCATCCGCTGGTCCGGGTCGACGAGAACGTGCTCTTCGTCGACGAGGGCAGCGTGCTGACGTCGGCCGGCGCCGCCTCGGGCATCGACCTGTGCCTGCACATCCTGCGGGGGGACCTCGGGGTGGCCGCGTCGAACCACGCGGCCCGGCGCCTGGTCGCGGCCCCCTACCGCAGCGGCGGCCAGGCGCAGTACGTGCCGCGCAGCCTGCCCGAGCCGCTCGGCGAGCGGTTCGCCGCCACCCGCGAGTGGGCGCTGCACCGGCTCGGCGAACCCCTCACCCTCAGGGCGCTGGCCCGGCACGCGGCGGTCTCGCCGCGCACGTTCTCCCGGCGCTTCGTCGAGGACACGGGGTACACGCCGATGCAGTGGGTGATGCGCGCCCGCATCGACCTGGCCCGCGAGCTGCTGGAGCGTACGGAACGGAGCATCGAGCAGATCGCCGCCGACGTCGGCCTCGGCACCGGCACCAATCTCCGGACCCACTTCCAGCACATCCTCGGCACCACCCCGAGCGAATACCGGCGCACGTTCTTCCGGCAGGACTAGGCATCCGGCGGCGGGCGGACGGGCCGGGTGGCCGCGCGGGTACGGTGCGAGCGTGAACGGTCAGCAGGTGGAGTACTTTCTCGCGGTCGCCGAGCACGGGAGCCTCGGTCACGCGGCGGTGGCGTGCGGGGTGAGTCAGCCGTCGCTGTCGCAGGCCCTGGGGTCGCTGGAGAAGGAGCTGGGCGCGGCCCTGGTGCGCCGGGTGCGGCGGGGGGCCGTCCTCACGCCCGCCGGGCGGGCGTTCGTGCCCCATGCGCGGCTGCTGCTGCGGGAGCTGCGCCGCACGGGCGATGTGATCGGCCGGCTGGACGGCGGACCGGCCGGGGAGCTGGACCTGGTCACGACACCGGTGCTGGCGGTCGATCCGTGTGCCCTCCTCCTCGGGCGGTTCCGCGGTCTGCATCCCGAGGTGCGGGTGCGGGTCCGGGTCACCGACCGCGACGCGGAGGTGCGCGAGATGCTGGCCGACGGCCGGGCCGAGGTGGGGGTGACCTATCTGCCCCTGGACGCGGACGGCATCGTGGTGCGCGCCTGGGCGGAGCACGAGATCATGGCCGTGTTCCCGCCCGGCGAGCCGCCGCTGCCCGACCCGTTGCCGGTCCGGTTGCTGGCCGGCCGGGAGACGGTGGGCGTCACCGGGCACAGTCGGCAGCGGGAACTGGTGGGCGATCACCTGGCGGCCCACGGGGTGCGTCCGCGGATCACCGTGGAGGTGGCGCACCGGGAGATGGTGATTCCCCTGGTACTGGCCGGGGCGGGCATGTCCTTCCTCGCCGGACGGGTGGCGCGCTGGGCCGCCGGGCAGGGGGCGCGGGTCCGCCGGCTCGATCCGCCGCTGCGCCAGCCGTACGGGCTGGCGTATGTGCCGGGCCGGCTGTCGCCGGCCGCCCGGGCGCTGGCCGGCCTGGCTCCGGCGCCGGAGTGGCAAGGGCGCGTGGGCGGTGGGTCCTTTGCCGGGTGAACCGCGGTGGGGGTCGCCGTTCACCGGGCTGCGGCAGGCCGAGTACTTCCTGGCGGTGGTCGACAGCGGTGGCATCACCGCGGCGGCGCGGCGGCTGCGCGTGGCCCAGCCGTCCCTGTCGCAGACCGTGCGCGCGATCGAACGGCAGGCGGGCACCGTGCTGTTCGAGCGGACCCCGCGCGGAGTCGTGCCCACCGCGGCGGGCCGGGCCCTGGTGGAACCGGCGCGGCGGCTGCTGGCGGCCCGCCGGGCGGCCGTCCGGGCGGTCGCGGACGTGGCGTCGCTGCGCGCCGGACGGCTGGAACTGGTGGCGCACGCCTCGGTGACGGCCGACCCGCTGGCCCGGGCGGTGGGCGCGTTCCGCCGGGCCCATCCGGGGGTGGGCGTCCTGGTCGAGGACGCGCCCGGCGACGACGAGCTGGTGTACGCGCTCACCGACGGGCGCCGTGAACTGGCGGTGGTCTCGCTGCCCTTGCCCCCGGCGCCCGCCCTGGTGACGGAGGAGCTGGGCCACCACGACATCTGGCTGGCCATGGCCCCGGGCACCGCCGTCGCCCCGGGACCGGTGTCGCCGGCCGAGGTGGCCACGATGCCTCTGGTGGCGGTGTTGCACGGCGGCTCCGCCCGGCACGCGATCCGCCGGGCCCTGGCCGGCGCCGGACACGACGAGGACGGCCGGGAGCCGGCGGCGGAGGGGGCCCGGGCCGGTGTGGTGACCCCGCACCTGGGTTCGGTGATCCCGCTGGTGCTGACCGGCGCGGGCGCGGCGCTGGTGGACCGCTGGTACGCCGAGCGCATCGCGGAACAGGGCGGGGTCGTACGCCCCCTCGGCCCGGCCGTGCGTGCCCCGTTCGGCGTGGCCCGCCGCCGCGAGCCCCTCTCCCCGGCCTGCCAGGTATTCCTGGACATCCTGCGGGAGACGTGCGCCGCGCGGTCCGCCGACGGGCCGGACCGCGGAGTGCCCAGGGCGTGAGGGGGTCCTGTCCGTCACCGCTCCGCGCCGGTCACCGCGGCCACCTGCTCGGGGGTGTAGCCGATCTCGGCCAGGACGGACGCGGTGTCCTCGCCGAGTTCCGGGCAGGGACGCCGTACCCCGGAGGGCGAGTCGGAGTAGCGGACGGGGTCGCCGATCACCCGGTAGGCGCCGACGTGCGGATGCCGCTGCACGTCGAGCATGTGCCCGGAGGCCCAGTAGGGGTGCTCCCCGGCGTGGTCGAGGTTCATGACCGGGGCGAACGGGATGGAGTGCGCGGAGCAGAACGCCTCCCACTCCTCGGTGGTGTGCCCGTCGGTGTAGTGGGCGAGCAGCTCGTACAGCTCCCCGATCTTCGACTGGAAGTTCTCGGGGGTGAAGCCCTCCAGTGCCTCGGGGTGCCCGACGAACGTGAAGAAGGCCTCGGCGTCCCGGTAGTTGTAGGGCAGGACGCAGGCGTAGCCGTCCTTGGTCGGGAACGCCGCGTGCCCCGGTTCCAGGGAGCGCGGGAAGCCCACGGGACCGGCCGGGGGCTCGTACGCCTGGCCGCCGATGTGCTCGACGAGGGTGAAGGCGAACATCGTGTCCGCCATGGGCACCTCGACGTGCTGCCCCTTGCCGGTGCATTCCCGGCCCAGCAGGGCGGCGAGCACGGCGTAGGCGATGGTCATGCCGCAGACCTTGTCGGCCATGGCCGTGGGGACGTAGTAGGGCCGGCCGGTGACCCGCCGCATCAGGTCGACCATGCCGGAGGCCGCCTGGACGACCTCGTCGTAGGCGGCGTAGTCGGCGGCCGGCGAGTCGGAGCGGAAGCCCTGGGCGTTGCAGTAGACCAGGCGCGGGTTGCTCTCGGCGAGGTCGTCGTAGGTGAGGCCCAGCTTGCGCAGGGCCCGCGGGCGCATGTTGGTGACCAGCGCGTCGGCCGTGCCGATGAGCGCGAGCGCCGCCCGCTTGCCCTCGGGGGTCTTCAGGTCCAGGCGGACGCTGCGCTTGTTGCGGTTGAGGTTGAGCGCCAGCGCCCCGATGGTGTCGGCGTCCCGCCGGTGCACATGGCGCATCACGTCGCCGACGGGTGATTCGATCTTGATGACGTCGGCGCCGAGGTCGCCGAGGATCTGGCAGGCGTAAGGCCCCATGATGACGCTGGCCAGGTCGATGACGCGCAGGCCGTCGAGGGGCCGGGTGCCGGACGCCGGGGTGGAGTGGCTCATGGACGTCTCATCCCCTTGCGGAATGTCTCATCCCTGTGCGGAATGCGGAGGTGTGCGGTACGGGGTCCGGGGCGGTCCCCGGGCGCGGGGGCGGCGCGGGAGCCGGGGGCTCAGACGAAGGCGCTGATGCCGGTGGCCGCCCGGCCGACGATCAGGGAGTTCATGTCGCGGGTGCCCTCGTAGGAGTAGAGGGCCTCGGCGTCGGCGAAGAAGCGGGCCGCCTTGTACTCCAGCAGGATGCCGTTGCCGCCGAAGACCTCGCGGGCCCAGGCGACGGTCTCGCGCATCCGGGTGGTGCAGAACATCTTGGCCATGGCCGCCTGGGCCTCGCTCAGCGCGTCCTCGGCGTGCAGCTGGGCCATCCTCACCGCCATCGCCTGGGAGGCGGTGATGTTGCCGAGCATGCGGGACAGCAGGTCCTGGATCAGCTGGAAGCCGGCGATCGGCTTGCCGAACTGCTCGCGCTCCACCGCGTAGGCGCGGGCCGCCTCGAAGGCGCCGATCGAGCAGCCGATGGCCTGCCAGGCGACACCGCCGCGGGTGACCTTCAGCACGCGCGCGGTGTCGCGGAAGGATTCGGCCCGCTGGAGGCGGTTCTCCTCCGGGACACGGACGTCGTCCAGGACGATGTGGGCGTTCTGCACGCCGCGCAGGGCGATCTTGCCCTCCAGCTTGCGGGCGGTGAAACCGGGGGTGCCCTTCTCCACCACGAAGCCCTTGACCTGCCCGTCCGCCTCGTCGCGCGCCCAGATCACCACCAGGTCGGCGAAGGTGCCGTTGCCGATCCACCTCTTCTCGCCGTTGAGCACCCAGTCGTCGCCGTCCCGGCGGGCCGTGGTCAGCAGTCCGCGGGCCGTGCCCGAACCCACCAGCGGCTCGGTCAGGCCGAACGCGCCGATCTTGCGCCACTCGACCATCTGCGGCAGCCACCGCTGCCGCTGCTCGTCGGAGCCGCACTCGCGGATGGAGCCCATGCCCAGCCCGCTGTGCACCCCGTAGAAGGTGGCGAAGGAGGGGTCGACACGCGCCATCTCCATGCTGATGAGGCCGCTCAGCAGGGGGCTGCGGGCGGTGATGCCGGGAGCGTCGCCGGGGATGCCGGTGATGCCCAGGTCGCGGACCGCGTCCACCAGGTGCAGGGGGGACTCGGCGCGGGCCCACAGCTCGCCCGCGGACGGTTCCACCTTGTCGGCGAGGAAGGAGCGGATGCGCTCCAGTGTCCGCCGTTCCCCGGGGTCGAGCAGGTCCTTGATCCGGAAGAAGTCGCCCTCGACGGCGAACGGGTCCATCTTCTTGTGCTGCGCGGCCATGATCGCCCTTCCGTGACGGTGAAACGTGCGGGGCACCGGTCCCGGGTTCCCCGGACACCGGGCAGATGAGTCCTCACCGGCCATATCGGACCGGGGCGGTGTGCGCACCGCTCGGGGACTTCTCTTCCAGTGCACGCCCGGCGGCCGCATAGGTCAAAGACGAAATGATGACCACCGCGCAAGGGTCTTCCTATGGGACCGCGCACCGAGCGCCTGCGGCCATATCACAGCAGAATGGGACGAAATGTCCGGCGAACCAGCGGAGGCTCGGTGATGCGCGACAGCGCCGAGGGCGGCGAGGAGCCGATCGAGGAGCAGCCCGGGCTGCACGAGGAGGACGAGGGCACTCCCGAGGAAGAGCTCTACGAGCAGACGGCCGGTTCCGACGACGAGGTCTACGACGACACGGACGGCCCGTACGAGGAGATCGACGACACCGCGGCCGGCCCGGACGGTGAGCCCGTCGGCCGGAGGAGCGCGACCGACGCGGAACCCGACGTGTTCCTCGATGTCCCGCTGCTCAAGGTCGACCAGATCGACCTGGACGTCGAGGACCTGCGGGCACACGTCTCGCTCCAGGCCGAGGTGCTGGACCTGCTGAAGCTGAACGTGGGCGCCGACGTCGCACTGGGCCGGGTGCACCTGGGCATCTCGGGGGTGGAGGCGCGGGCCCGGCTGGAGGTGCGGCTCGACAACGTGGCGCTGATCATCAACCGGGTGCTCACCACGCTCGACCGCAATCCGCAGATCCTGGAGGACCTGACCCGTGGCGTGGGGGCCGCCGTACAGGACGTCGGGGTCGGCGCGCGGCAGGCCGTCGGCGAGCTGGGTACGGGCGCGAGCAGGGCCGTCGGCGACATCGGCAGCGGAGCCGGTGCCGCCGTGCGGGACGTGGGCGCGGGCGCGGGCCGGGGGGTCGAACGCGTGGGCCGCGGGGCCGAGCGTGCGGTGGAGGGCGTGGGACGGGGCGCCGGTGCGGCGGTGGAGGGCGTGGGCCGAGGTGCCGGTGCGGCGGTGGAAGGCGTGGGCCGGGGCGCCGGTGCGGCGGTGGAAGGCGTGGGCCGCGTGGCGGGGGACGCCGTGGAGGGGGCCGCGACCGGGGTGGGCGGAGTCGTCCAGGACGTACCGGCTGCCGGTGACGTGCCGGAGGTCGCCGGCGTACCGGAAGTCGCCGACGCACCGGCTGTCGCCGCCCCCGACATCGCCGACGTACCGGACCGGGCGGGTGGCGCCGTTCGACGGGCCCCGGCGCCCGGGCGGACCCGTCCACGGCGGCCCGACGACGAACACGGCGACGACCCGGCCGTCCGGAGCCGCCGGGCCACCCGCGCGCGTCGGGTCCGCGACGCGGAGGGGAAGTCGGCGCCTCGGCCCGATCGCCGCGCCGCCGGGGAGCGGGACCAGCCACCCTGAACGGCCGGCGGAAGGGGGCCGGAAGCCGGGCAGCCCGTGTGGGACATCGCGTTCCGGGCGACCGTCCGCGCCGGTCACCTCCGCTTCGAGGAGGAGCCGCGAACGTCCGTCCGCTTTCCCGGCCTTGGGAAGCGGATGTCGGCGTCCCGCAGCGAGCGGACGAACCTCCCCGGAAAGGTCGTCGCCGGCCAGGACTACCGCGACGCCCTGGTCGACTACCGCCTGGCGACCCGGCTCACCCGGTTACCGGAGGAGGGACGGGACGACGACGAGGGCGGCACGGACGCGGGAACGGGCGGCCGGTCCGTCACGTCTTGACCCGGTACAACTCGATGTTCCGGTTGGCGAAGAGGTGCACGTACCCACAGGTCCAGCAGATCAGCCCCGTCGCCGTCTCGTCGGCCCAGGCCAGTTTCGCGAACTCCAAGCCGGTGCTGTTGAGTTTCACGCCGCGTTCCCGGAAGACATCGCCCCGGCAGATCTGACAGGTGATCCACGTGTCGCCCAGCAAGGCGCGCACCGCCTTCGCCATAGCCGCCCCCATGTGCTCTCGCGCCCTGGTCAGGGCGCGGTACGACGTCATCCGCGCCGTACGTGATCGTCCGGCGTCCGGGTGAACGACACCACACCTGCGGTCGCAATTGGCGGCAATTGAGCGAGATCTGAGCAAGTGTGCCCGCCTCAGCCACCTCCCGGTGGCTTGGCGCGATCCTTGCGAACCATGGCGTTCACGCCGTGGTCATGGCTGGTCCGGGCGGACCACGATGGGGGTGAACGGAAGGAGAGCGCACTCATGACCCGCATAGCCATCAACGGATTCGGCCGCATCGGACGCAACGTGCTGCGCGCGCTGCTCGAACGCGACAGCGCCCTGGAGGTCGTGGCCGTCAACGACCTCACGGAGCCCGCCGCCCTGGCGCGGCTGCTCGCCTACGACACGACGGCCGGCCGGCTGGGCCGCCCGGTGAGCGCCGACGGGGACACCCTCGTCGTCGACGGCCGGCGCATCAAGGTGCTGGCCGAGCGGGAGCCGGCGCGGCTGCCGTGGGCCGAACTCGAAGTCGACATCGTGCTGGAGTCGACCGGCCGTTTCACCTCGGCGAAGGCGGCCCGCGCACACCTGGACGCGGGCGCGAAGAAGGTGCTCGTCAGCGCTCCGTCGGACGGTGCCGACGTCACGCTCGCGTACGGGGTCAACACCGGGGAGTACGACGCGGCCCTGCACACGATCGTGTCGAACGCCTCGTGCACCACGAACGCGCTGGCGCCGCTGGCCTCCGTACTGGACGAACTCGCCGGTATCGAGCACGGTTTCATGACGACGGTGCACGCCTACACCCAGGAGCAGAACCTCCAGGACGGTCCGCACCGCGACGCCCGCCGTGCCCGTGCCGCCGCCGTGAACATCGTGCCGACCACGACGGGCGCCGCCAAGGCGATCGGCTTGGTGCTGCCGAACCTGGACGGCAAGCTCTCGGGTGACTCGATCCGCGTGCCGGTTCCGGTGGGCTCGATCGTGGAACTCAACACCACCGTCAGCCGGGAGGTGTCGCGGGACGAGGTGCTGGCGGCCTACCGTGCCGCCGCCGAGGGGCCGCTCGCCGGTGTCCTCGAATACTCGGAGGACCCGCTCGTGTCGTCCGACATCACCGGCAACCCGGCCTCGTCCATCTTCGACTCGGCCCTCACCCGCGTCGACGGCCGCCATGTCAAGGTGGTCGCCTGGTACGACAACGAGTGGGGCTTCTCGAACCGCGTGCTCGACACGCTCGACCTGCTCGCCGCGGGCTGACCTCGCCACGAGGGCCGTACGGCCGCGGTGCCCCGGACTCGACGGCTGATGTCCGGGGCGCCGCCGTACCCGGTCAGCCGGGCAGGTCACCGGTGTAACGGTAGATGTTCCCGGCGGAGTTGACCCCCCACACGGTCCCGTCCGTGCCCGCGCCGATGTCGGAGAGGCCCCCGGGAATCTGCACCCATGGGCTCGCGTCGTTGTTGGTGTAGTGGTAGATGTTCCCGGCGGAGTTCACGCCCCAGACCGTGGTGCGGGAGCCCGAGGCGATCGCCTTCAGTCCGCCGCTGATCTGCTTCCAGTGGCCGGACTCCTGGTCACCGGTGTACCGGTAGATGTTCCCGGCGGAGTTCACACCCCACGCCGCGCCGTCCGCACCCGCCCCGATGTCCGACAGCCCACCAGGGATCTGCACCCACGGACTCGCGTCGTCGCCCGTGTAGCGGTAGATGTTCCCCGCCGAGTTCACACCCCACACGTTCGTGCGCGACCCCACCGCGATCCGCACCAACGCACCGGAGATCTGCTTCCAGTGGCCGGACTCCTGGTCACCGGTGTACCGGTAGATGTTCCCGGCGGAGTTCACACCCCACACCGCGCCGTCCGCACCCGCCCCGATGTCCGACAGCCCACCAGGGATCTGCACCCACGGACTCGCGTCATTGCCCGTGTAGCGGTAGATGTTCCCCGCCGAGTTCACACCCCACACGTTCGTGCGCGACCCCACCGCGATCCGCACCAACGCACCGGAGATCTGCTT
>NZ_JBVHXT010000017.1:0-52529 GCF_055569255.1 Streptomyces sp. NPDC029296 | reverse complement strand
TCCAGTCGGCCATACCGCCGACTCCTTTCCGCTCGGGAAGTGCTGCCCCCGTATGCTCTCCGGGCGGAACGATTCTGCATGTGAACCGATTTACAGAATGATCCTCTTCATTGTCCTGAAGGGTGCGTTTCCCGGCGTGACCGCCGGGGGCCACTGGTCCGCACCGGCACCCCGTCAGGCCGACGTGACGCGAACCGGCCTCACCCGTGCAGGTTATACACGGATAAGAGGTTGACGCTCCTATAAGATCATCCGCTCTATAGACTCCGCGAATGACCAGTGATCCCCTCCGCCTCACCGTCCTGGGGTGCGCCACGCCCCATGCCACCGTGGACAACCCGTGCTCCGGCTATCTGGTGTCCGGTGGCGGCACCCGCCTCTGGATGGACGCGGGCAGCGGAACGCTGGCGCGGTTGCAGCGGTACGTCCGGCTCGACGAGGTGGACGCCATCTGGATCTCGCACCTGCACGCCGATCACAGCGCGGACCTGCTCACCGCGTATTACGCGGTGCTGTTCGCGAACACCCGGTTCGAGGCGCCCATCCCGCTGTACGGGCCGGTGGGGATCGCCGACCGGCTGGCCCACTTCCTGACCAACACCTCGACGCGCAGCCCCGTCGAATCCGCCTTCGCAGTCCACGAGTTGCACGACGGGCACCAGGCGCGCGTCGGCGGTCTCACCCTGACCACCCGGGCGGTGGAGCACGGCATCCCGGCCTTCGCCGTCCGCGTCGAAGCCGGGGGCCGCTCGCTGGTCTACTCGGGGGACACGGCGCCGTGCGCGAACCTCACACGGCTGGCCGAGGGGTGCGACGCGCTGCTGTGCGAGGCCGAGAGCGGCCGGGCGCCGGCCGAGGGCCCACAAGTGCACCACACGCCCGAGGACACCGGCGACACCGCCAAGGCGGCAGGGGCCGGCCGGTTGCTCGTCACCCACGTCGGCCCCTCCCTCACCCCGCAGGAAGCGGTGACACGCGCCTCGGCCCGGTACCACGGCCCCGTCGACTACGCCGCCCCCGGCGCCATCTTCCGGATCGCGTGACCGCACTCCGCCGCCCCCGCCGCCGGGTGCCTGGTGTCCATGACCCGTGACCGGCCGCCGCGCGGCCGGACGACCGGGCAGCCGACGGCCGGTCCGGACCGGCCGTCGGCGCGCGGCTGCTCCACCGCGCCCGGCCGCGCGGCACCGTGGAGGTCCACGGCCTTACCGACACCGGAGGCTCGCGCCGTCCTCCCGGCTCGGCACTCACGCGCCGGTGACCCCGTCGATCCGCTCGCGGATGAGGTCCGCGTGACCGTTGTGGCGCGCGTATTCCTCGATCATGTGCGCCAGGATCCAGCGCAGGGAGACCTCCTGGGAGCCGACGCGGGCCGCTTGCGGTTCCGGCAGGCGGCCGGAATCGTCCGGTGACGCGCGGGCGATCAGCCCCCGGCCCCGGGCGACCTCCGCCTGCCAGGCGGTCATCGCCTCGCCGAGTCCGCGCTCCGGCAGGAGGGCGAAGCCGTCCGGGTTGTCCTCCCCGAAGACCGGCGGCAGGTCCCGGCCGGCGAACACCCGCTGGAACCAGTTGCGTTCCACCTCGGCCATGTGCTGCACGAGACCGAGCAGCGTCATCGGCGACGGCGGCACCGCGGCGAGCCGTAGTCGACGGTCGTCCAGGCCGGAACACTTCCAGGCGAGAGTCGCGCGGTGGAAGTCCAGCCAGGCCTCCAGCGTGGCGCGCTCGTCGGCGTGCACGGGCGGGACGGGCCGTCCGTCAGGTGTCGTCCTCATGCGCACACCCTGACCGCGTTCGCCGCGGTTCACGCCCGCCTTCGCCACCGACGAACACCCGCGGGGCGCTCCGCGCCCTCACACGCCCCCTCCGCCGGGCGCGGCCGCCTCCAGATCCGTGATCGTGCCCGACATGATCACGCGTACGTGTGCGGTGATGTGTTCGACGGGCCAGTCCCACCAGGCCACCGCCAGGAGCCGGGCGACGTCCCGCTCGGAGTAACGGGTGCGGATGAGACGGGCCGGGTTGCCACCGACGATGCCGTAGTCGGGGACGTCGCGGGTGACGACGGCACCGGAGCCGATGACGGCGCCGTGGCCGATCCGTACGCCCGGCAGGACGGTCGCGCCGTGGCCGAACCAGACGTCGTTGCCGACGACGGTGTCCCCCCGGTTCGGCAGTCCGGTGAGCAGGTCGAAGTGGTCGGCCCAGGAACCGCCCATGGTGGGGAACGGGAAGGTCGAGGGGCCGTCCATACGGTGGTTGGCGCCGTTCATGATGAACCGCACGCCCGTGCCCAGGGCACAGAAACTGCCGATGATCAGCTTCTCCGGGCCGTAGTGGTAGAGCACGTTGCGCGTCTCGAACGCGGTCGGGTCCTCCGGGTCGTCGTAGTACGAGTACTCCCCGGCCTCGATCAGCGGAGACTTCACGAGGGGTTTGAGCAGCACCACCCGCGGCTGCTCGGGCATGGGGTGCAGGACCGTCGGATCGGCGGGCATGAGCATGACAGGCGGTTCCTCGGCGGTGGAGAAGCGGTGCGAACCTGTCCATGATCGCGCCGGCAGGCCGTCCGGGGACACGGGTTTTCCGGCGGGGAGGCCGGAGCCCGTGACGGCGGATGTCCGGTGGTGGCCACCGGCGGCGCCGGTGGGAGAGCGGCGCACCGGACGGGCTGTCACCGTCTGCGGCATACCTCCCGCGCACTCCTGTTGATCATATGACCAATTCGCTTTCGCGCTTCGGCACCGGTACGGCAGGGACATTACAGGAGTGGACTGCCCTTCCCGGTGAGGAGGCCGCATGGTGCGGGTCGAGCGTTTACTGGCCGACTGCCTGGACGACGCACGTGCCGAGCCCCTGGGCACCGTCCCCCTCACGGCGGAGGACCCCGGTTACGCGGCGGCCCGCCGGACCTTCCTGGCAGCCGGTCTCGAGGCCCTGCGCGCCCACTCGCCCGAGGCCGGCTGGGTGCAGCTCGGCCTGGATGCCGCGCCCTTCCCGCCCTACGGCCGACTCGCCGCCGCCGCCCGTGAGTTGCTCGGCACCGGGCAGGCCCGCGACTTCTTCTTCATGCACAAGCCCCCGGGACTGCGCGTCCGGTTCCTCGCGGCGGAGCCGGCCCGGGCACCGGAACTGCGCGCCGCCCTGCTGCGGCACCTGGAGCCGGTCCGGGCCGAGGACGCCCGGACGCGGCCCGTGGCCGGTGTGTACGAACCGGAGACCTATCTCTTCGGCGGTCCCCGCTCCATGCCCTGGGTGCACGCGTTGTTCACCGTCGACTCCCGGGCCTGGCTGGACGTGCACACCGCCGCGGCCGGTGACCCGGCGCCCGCCGGCTGGCGGGTGTCCCTGGCGCTGCTGCACGCCGTGTTCGACGGGCTGGGGATCGTCGGCTGGGAGCACCGGGGGGTCTGGCAGGCCGTACGGGAGGAGACCGGGCGGCGGCTGCCGGGCGGCCTCGGCGACCCTGACCTGCGCCGGGCCGCCGCCGGGATCCGCGCCTACTGGGAACAGAGCCCCGAGGACCGGCTCCAGGCCCTGCCGAAGGCCTGGCGGGACGTGGTCGGCGAGCATCTGGCGGCGGTGGGGCAGGCCGCGGAGCGCTGGCGCACCCACTACTTCGCCTCCGGTGACGCCACGCTCGGCCCGCGCCGGGCCGCCGCCCACCACGTGATCTTCCACTGGAACCGGGGCGCGCTCCCCACGGCACGCCAGTGCCTGCTCACCGAGGCGCTCGCCGCCGACGGCCGGCAGGGGGCGGACTGACATGGAGCACGTACCGGCGCGGGCGGCCGGATCCACCGGCACCCCCGGCGCGGCACTCGGGGCCACGGCGCTGCTGCGGCTGGGCGGCATGCCCGGAGCGGCCTGGACCGCCGGCGCCGCCGAGCACCTCTTCGAGGGCGCCGCCCGGCACGCCGACACCACCGAGCGGCTCGCCGCGCAGGCCCGCGCGCTGGCCGACCGGCTGGGTGCCGAGGTGGTGCCGCACCCGTCGCTGGCCCCCGCCGACCGGGGCGCCGTGCTCGCCCTGCGGCGGCGGCTGCACGCCGGCGCGGCCCCCGGGGCCCCGGACTGTGGGCTGCTGGAGCGCTCGCCCGCCGTGCCCGCCGACCTCGCCGGGCAGGCCCGCGCCCTGCTGCGCGGCGCCGAGGCCGCCGGGACGGCGCTGACCCGGCTGCGGCAGGCGGTCACGGCCGAGCAGCAGCGCGTCGCCGAGCAGGCGTGGCGTACGGCGGGCTCCAGCCCGGTGCTGCGCGCGTTCCTGGACAGCGCCGCGCCGGGACTCACCGACGACATCGAACGACGGCTCGCCGAGGGCCAGTCCTGGTCCGGGAAGCAGCTGCGGAAACGTACCGCCTATCTGTGGCGCATCATGGGGCGGGCCGCCGTGAAGACCACGCCGCGCGGCTGGGCGGGCCAGATCGCCGCGCTCCCGGTGGCCGGCGGACCGGACGGCTGCCCACCGCTCCTCGCACCCGGCACCCCCCTCGGGGACCTCGCCGCGATCGCCGTGGAGAACGTACACCTCCTGCGGGCCGGCGCCGCCCCCGCCGATCTGCGCACCGCCGACCCGGCTACGCTGCTGGCGCCGACGCCCCTGCACTTCGCCGAACCGTCCGCCACCGCCCCCGCCGGCCCGCCCGGCCAGGTGCGCTGTTACGTCGTGGACCCCCGGGAACCCGGGCGGCTCCGGCAGATCGTGCTGCGCCGCACCCGCGTGCTGGAAAGCGTGCTGGCCCTCCTCGCCGACGGACCGCGCACACTCGGCGAACTGGACCGTGTGCTGCCGCCGCTGAGCGCCCCGCCCGGCCGGCCGCCCGTGGCCGCGGCGGTGCTGCGCGGGTTCCTCCAGCACCTGCACGGGCTCGGCGTCGTACAGATCTGCCGGGCGCCCCGGCAGCACTGTTCCGGCTGGGTGCCGGCCGGGACCGTCACCGCCACCGGTGCCCTGCCGCCGGTGCCGGCGGGCGGGGCGGACGACTGGTTCCTCGACTCCTACCGCCGGCTCGGCACCGACGCCGCCGTGCCCGCGGCAGCCGCCGCACGCGTCCTGCGCGGGCTGCGGATCGCGGCTCGGATCGCCGCCCTCCAGGAGGCCGACCGGCCCGCCGAACCCCCGGAGCGGCAGTCCTGGTTCGCCGGACTGACCGAGCGGGCGCGCCCCATCAGCGAGCTCCTCGCCGACCGGCTCGGCGCCGACGAACCGCCGCCCCCCGCCCGTCGCTACACCGGCTGGCCCCCCGCCCACGACCCCGCCGGCGGCTACGCCCGGCTGCTGGACCACCTGGACGCCACCGCCCGCCGCGGCACGGCCCGCCTCGACCTGGACGACGCGCTGCTGGACTCGCTCGGCGCACCCCCCGGCGACGCCGTGCTGCCGCCCTGGCCGGTCGACTGCCTGCTGCGCCCGCTGGCCCCGTCCGCCGACGGCGGCCCGGTGGCCGTGCTGGAGACCGCCTCGTCCGCCGGAGTGCTCGACGCCCGGTTCGCCGACGGACTGCGCGCCCTGCACGGCGGGTACGGCAACAGCGACGCCTACCGCGCGTTCCTCGCCGCCGTCGAGGAACGCACCGGGGTCCGCTTCGTCGACCTGCTGGTGCCGCCGCTCGCCGAGCGGTCCGCCAACGCCGTGCGGCGTCCGGCGCTGACCCGCTGGTGGACCGGCGACCCGGATCCCACGCCGTACTACGGCTCGCCCGGCCGGAACGCGCGCTACCTCCCGCTGGACCGCATCAGCCTGCGGCGTGCGCACGGCCGGATCGTCGCCGAGGCGGACGGCCGGCGTGTCCTCCCCGTCTACCTGGCCACCCGCTCCCCCGCCCCGCCCTACGACACCCTCGTGCGGCTGCTGCTCGCGGCGAGCCATCCGGCCGCCTCGTACCTGGTGCGCCTGGACGCGCTGGACGCGGCGCTGCCCGACCGGGCCCGGCTGCCCCGGCTGACCGCGGGCGGCGACCTCGTCCTCACCCCGGCCACCTGGCGGATCGACCGCGGCAAGCTGTGGGAGCCGGGCGACGACCTGCTCGCCAAGGTCCGCGTCCTCGCCCTGCTGCGCCGGTCCGCGGCCCTGCCCCGGCACGCGTTCGCGCGCACGGCCCCCGGCGCGAAACCGGTCCCGGTGGACCTCGGGTCGCTGACGGCCGTCCAGCTGATCGAGCGGCTGTGCGCCCGTCAGGCGGGCACCGCGCTGCTCCTGGAGGAGATGCTGCCGGCACCCGAAGACCTGCTCCTGCGTGACCCGCTGCACGGCGGCGCGAAAGTCGCCGCCCAGCTTCTGCTCCGGCTCCCCCACGACCGGTGTGCCGACCGCCTCGCCGAGGCCGCCGCCGACGCCCTGGTCCCCGGCGGCCGGCCCGAACGTCCCCGGCCCGTCCGCCAGGCGGCCCGCCGGGGCGGCCAACACCCGATGAGTGAACAGTGAAAGGGGAAGTCCCGTGCCCGGAAACGAGATCACCGAACTCGACACGCTGATCAGCGACCTCGAGGAGCGGATCACCGACGAGGATCTGCCGTCCGTCTCGGCGTACACCCACGGATGCAGCGGCCTGTGCACGATCGTCGTCTGTGACACGGTCGTCATCTGTGGATGACGACCTCCAGGAGCCGCCCGCGGGTGCGGGCGGCTCCGTCCGGCCCGCACGACGTGAGGAGGACGATGCCGCACGACACGGCAGTACCGGCCGCCCCGCCGGACGAGGACGTCCACGGACTCGCCGTCCGCTACCTGCTGGAGTGGGCCGGGGCGCCCGAACGGGGAGGACACCGCTGCGACCCCGGGATCCCCGTGCTGGCGCGGCTCGTCGCGGACGAACGGGCGGCGCCCGCCGCCGTGGCCGTGTGGTCCCGCACGGCCGGCCGCGGGCCGTCCCACCCCGCCCTGTACGACGGGGGCCTGGCCGGCACGCTCGTCGGCCTGCGCCTGGGCGCCCGGGTGCTGCCCGGGCTCGGGACCGCGGCGGACCGGCTCGGCGGCCACCTCGCCGGGCGCCCACTCCGGTACCGCACCCGCGAGGTCGCGTTTCCCGACTACGACCTGATCTCCGGCCCGTCCGGCCTGCTGCTCGCCCTGTGCGCGACGGAACCGGCGCGGCCCGTGCCGCGTCCGCTCGCCGCGCATCTCGCGCTGCTGTGCGACGAGGAGGAACTGGGGCGGCTGCGCGCGGGCCGGTACGCGGACCACCCCCTCCTGGCCTGGATGCAGGGCCGCGTCAACACCGGCATGGGCCACGGCGTCGCCGGGCTCGTCACCGCGCTCACCGCGGCACTGCGCCGCACCGCCGCCGACCCGGACGTCGCCGCCGGCCTCACCGGGGCGCTCGGCCGGGCCACGCGCTGGCTGGTCCGCCAGGCGTACGACGACGAGCGGGGCATCCGCACCTGGCCCGGCGCCGGACTCGCGCACCCGCCCTCCCCCGAGGCCGACCCCCGCCAGGCGTGGTGCTACGGCACGCCGGGCGTCGCCTGGGCGCTGTGGGACGCCGCCGACGCCCTCGGGGACAGGGCCGCCGCCGACTGGGCGGCGACCGCCTTCACCACGCTCGCCGAGCACTACGACGAGACCTTCCACCTCTTCGGCGACACCCCCGGCGACCGTCTCGGGCTGTGCCACGGGGCGGCGGGCGTGCTGGCGGTCGCCGACGCCTTCGACCGCCATGCCCGGCTGCCCGCGGCCTGCGCGCTGAAGGACCGGCTCGTCGGCCATCTGACGGCCCGGCTGGCCGCCCACCCGCTCGCCGCATGGCCCGCGGACCTCCTCACCGGCCTGCCGGGGGTGCTGGCCGCCCTGCTGACCGCCGCCCACGGGGCGCCCCGTGACTGGCTGCCCTGTCTGGGGCTGCGCTGACCGCCGGCCCACGGCAACGGGCCGCTCCCCCACACCCGCCACCAGGGGGTGCAGGCCCTCTGCGCGGCTCCCGCCATCCGGCGGGGGTGGTCCGGCCACCTGCCGGATGGCTGAGCCGCTCGTCCTTCCCGGAGTGTGGGAACTGGACGAGTACCACCGCCGCTCACCGGGCCGGTGAGGCGCCGCCCGTGCGGAGAAGGAGGTTCGGATGGTGACCGTGCGACTGACGATGCTGTGCGCGCCCGCCGCGCCGGGCAGCCCGGCCCGGGTCTTCGGGGACGGCTTCCCGGGCGCCGACGGCCGGAGCGGGGTCACCCCGGAGCGGGCGGCCCTCCCGCCGTACGCGCGGGCCCTGCGGGCACCCTCCGTCCGCTGTGCGCGGGTCGCCGAGGCCCTGGCGATCGAGACCGCGCCGGAGGAAGCCCTGCGCGATCTGGACTCCGGCGCGTGGGACGGCCGCCTGGTCCGGGACATCGCGGCCGAGGACCCGCACGGCCTGTCCACCTGGCTGAGGGATCCGCGGGCCGCACCGCACGGCGGCGAGTCCGTCGCCCGGCTCTGCGCCCGCACGGCGGCATGGCTGACGGCGCTGCCGGCCGGCCCGGGGCGGGTCCTCACGATCACCGAGGCCGCGGTCGTCCGGGCCGCTCTGGTCCACGCCCTGGCCGTACCCGTCCGCTCCTTCTGGCACCTGCGGGTGCCGCCCCTGTCGACCGTGACACTGACGCTGAACGACGAGGGCGACTGGACCGTCCGGCTCGGGCGGCCCGCGACGCCCCGCCGGCCGCCGGCGGCCGAGGAGGCCGTCCCCGTGGCCGCCCTCACCCCGCACACGGGCCGGGAGCGCCTGTGCCTCGCCGCACTCCCGTGACCTGACCGCCACCGCCACCGCCACGGCCGCGGCGGCGGGCGGCCACGCCCGGATCTTCCCGTGGGTGCCGGTCCGTGGACGCCGGACGCCCCCGGCGGCGCGGTCCCGTCCGGCGTGGTACGAATCGGACACAGTACTCCCACAGAGGCTGGAGCACACGTGATCCGGGTACTGGTGGTCGACGACGAAGCCCTGATCCGCACGGGCTTCCAGCGCATCCTGGACGCCGCCGACGGTATCGAGGTGGTCGGGGCGGTCTCCGGCGGCCAGGCCCTGCGGGCGGTGCGGGAGAAGCGCCCCGATGTCGTCCTGCTGGACATCCGCATGCCGGACGTGGACGGGCTCACCGTGCTGAGCGACATCCGCCGGCTGCCGGAGCCTCCGGTGGTGGCCATGCTGACGACGTTCGACATGGACGAGTACGTGGAGACGGCGCTGCGCTCGGGCGCCGCCGGCTTCCTGCTGAAGGACACCGATCCGGAGGCGCTGCCGCCGTCGGTGCAGAGCCTGGCCCGCGGCGGCACGGTGCTGTCGCCCAAGGTCACGCGCACGGTGGTGGACGGCTATCTGAACGGCGGGACGCAGGAGCGCCCGCCCAAGGCGCTGGGACGGCTGACCGAGCGCGAGCGCGAGGTGCTGGTACTGATCGCCGAGGGCCTGTCGAACGCCGACATCGCGGCCCGGATGCACCTGAGCACCGGCACCGTCAAGGACCACGTCAGCGCGATCCTGACCAAGCTGGAGGTCAGCGGCCGGGTCCAGGCGGCCCTGCTCGCCCAGCGCGCGGGACTCCTCGCCGAGGGCACGGGATGACCCGCCGCCCGTCCCCGCTGCTCCTGGACGGTGTGGCCGTGGCCATGGCGCTCCTCGACGTGTGGGCGCACTGGGACATCGACGAGCCGTTGCGGATGGCCTGCGCGCTGGCCGCCGCGGTCGCCCTGCTGCTGCGCCGGCGGCAGCCGTTGCTCACCTTCCTGCTCACGCTGCCCGCCGTCCTGCTGTCCGACGCGGTCTTCGCCTGCCTGGCCGCGCTGTACACGCTCGCCTCGTCCAACCGCCCTCGGGCACTGCTGGTCGGGTGCGCCCTGGCGTTCGCGTTCAGCGACACGACCTCGCTGCCGTCGCCGGAGCTGGACCTGACCCGCACCCCGACGCTGATCGCGCTCGGCTACAGCGCGGCCACGGCGGCGGCGGCCGTCTTCCTGGGCCAGCTCGTGCGGACCCGCCGGGATCTGTCGCTGCGGCTGACCGAGATCTCCGAGGCGCGTGACCACCAGCAGTTGCTGACCGCGCAGGCCGTCCTCGCCAAGGAACGCGCCCAGCTCGCCCGGGAGATGCACGACGTCGTCTCCCACCAGGTCAGTCTGATCGCCGTACGCGCCGGAGCGCTGCAGGTGGGCGCGGGCGACCCGGAGACCAGGGAGGCCGCCGCGACGATCCGGCGGCTGAGCGTGCAGACGCTGGACGAGCTGCGCCACATGGTCGGTGTGCTGCGCGCCTCCAGCGGCCACCCCACGGAGCTGACCCCGCAGCCGGCGCTCAGCGACATCCGGCGGCTGGCCGACAACTGCGGCATCAGGACCGAGCTGCGCATGGCGCTGCCGGACGGTCTTCCGCCCACCGTCCAGCGCGCGGTCTACCGCACGGTCCAAGAGGCGCTGACCAACACCCGCAAACACGCGCCCGGGGCGACCGCGCACATCGACCTGAGCCATGCCGACGGCTCCGTGCGGGTCAGGGTCACCAACACCGCGCCGACCCAGCCGCCGCTGCCCCTGCCCGGCGCCCACCACGGTCTGCTCGGGCTGCGTCAGCGCGCCGAACTCCTGGGGGGCACGATGACCTCGGGCCCGACCGGCGACGGCGGTTACGAGCTGTGCGTCGTGCTGCCGGCCGAGGACACCGGGTGAGCGTACGCGGCAGAGGGGTTCAGGTCGCGGCGACGAGCGTGTTGTCGCCGGAGCGGCCGGCGAGGTAGTCCGCGACGTTGGACACGGTGGTGCGGACGATCTGGCCGACGGCGTCCTCGGTGAAGTACGCCTGGTGCGAGGTGAGCAGGACGTTGTTGAAGGTCATCAGCCGGGCCAGGCGCTCGTCGGTCATCACCTCCAGCGACTTGTCCAGGAAGAACACCCCGGCCTCCTCCTCGTACACGTCGAGGCCGACGCCGGTGAGCCGTCCGGCGCGCAGCGTCGCCAGCAGGGCGTCGGTGTCCACCAGGCCGCCGCGGCTGGAGTTGACCAGGATCGCGTCGTCCTTCATCAGGCTTAGCGTGCCGGCGTCGACGAGGTGATGGGTCTCGGGGAGCAGCGGCACGTGCAGGCTGACCAGGTCGGCCTCGGCGAACAGCCGCTCGCGGGGGACGTACTCCATGCCGAGCGCGAGGCAGTCGGGATTCTCCGCGACGTCCCAGCCCAGCAGCCGCATCCCGAACCCGTGGGCGATCGCGGCGAACGCGGATCCGATCTTTCCGGTGCCGACCACACCGGCCGTCCGGCCGCGCAGGTCGCGGCCCATCAGGCCGTCGAGCCGGAAGTCGAACTCGCGGGTGCGGTGCGCGGCGCGGACGATCCGGCGGTTGACCGCGAGGGCCAGGGTCCAGGCGAACTCGGCGACCGAGTACGGCGAGTAGGACGAGACCCGGGCAACCGTGACACCGAGTTCCCCGGCGGTGGCGAGGTCGATGTTGTTGTAGCCGGTGGACCGCTGGGCGATCATCCGGGTGCCGCCCGCGGCCAGGGCGCGCAGCACGCCGGCGTCCAGGGTGTCGTTGACACCGCTGAGCACGATCTCGTGGCCGGCGGCGGTGGGCGCGGTGTCCCGGTCCAGGAACAGCCCCAGGCAGCGCAGGGCGTGCAGCCCGCCGAACACCTCGGCGAACGCCGCCCGGAGCAGGGGTTCCTCGTCGGAGAGGACGCCATACGCGATGATCTCCACGTGCACTCCTCCCGTCGGGTCCCCCCACCGTAGGCCGCACCGCGCCGAAACGGCCTCCATCGGCACGCCCCTGCCGCCCGGGTGGCCCAGGCAAGCGCCCCGGAGCGGGCTAGGCGTGCGGGGTGTCGGTGCGGGCGTCGTAGGCGGCGCGGGCCGCGTCCATGTGGGGGAGGTTCGCAAGGCTCCACCGCAGCAGGGGTGCCGTGGCCTCGCGGAGGGTTCTGCCCATGGGGGTGAGGGCGTAACTGACGTGCGGCGGCATGACGTTGTGGACCGTGCGGGTGAGGATTCCGTCGCGTTCCAGGCCGCGCAGGGTGACGGTGAGCATGCGCTGGCTGATTCCGTCGACGGCGCGCTTGAGTTCGGTGAAGCGGCGCGGCCCCTGGCTGAGCTGGCGCACGACCAGCAGGGACCACTTGTCGCCGACGATGTCGAGTACTTCGCGGGTCCGGCACGGGTCCTCCCGGCGTACCTCCCGCGGCACGCCGTCCGTTGTGCTCATGGTTACCTCCCGGGAACCGGGGCACCGCGAAGTGCCTTATTGATCGGGGTGCGAGGGGTGCACCACGATGATGACGGTTCTCAAAGAGTACCGAGGCACGAAAGGGAACCAGCGGTACGTGGTACGTCCGCGCCCACTGCCTCCGCCCCGCGACAGGAAGGGCCCTTCCCCATGTCGACATTCCTGCTGGTGCACGGCGCCTGGCACAGCGGCCGGTGCTGGGAGCGGGTGGTCCCGCTGCTGGAGTCGGCCGGGCATCGCGTGCTCGCGCCGTCGCTGACCGGCCACGGCGACAAGGCACATCTGGCCGGGCCGGAGGTGGGGCTCGACACACATGTGGGGGACGTCGTCGGTCTGATCCGCGAGGCGGACCTGACCGAGGTGGTCCTGGTGGGACACAGCTACGCCGGGCTGGTCATCTCCTCCGCGGCCAACGAGGTCCCGGGGCGGATCGCGCATCTGGTGTACCTGGACGCGATGGTGCCGGAGCACGGCGAGACCGCCGTCGACGTGATGCCGGTGACCCGGCAGCTGATCGATATGGCCGCCCGGTCGGACGGCGGCTGGCGCGTGCCGCCGCCGCCCGGACTGCCCGCTCCGCTCGGCCTGTTCGGGGTCACCGACCCCGCGGACGCCGCATGGCTGCGCACGCTGCTGTCGGATCAGCCGGTGCGCTGCTTCCAGCAGCCGGTGCGGCTGGACAACCCGGACGTGAACGCGATACCGCGCACTCATGTCCACTGCACCGGCGCCCAGCCGGAGGGCATCACCCGCCGCCCGGTCCCCCCGGTACAGCCCAACGGCTCCCCGGCCCGCCTCCGGCACCTCCCCACCGGCCACGACTGCATGATCACCATGCCGGCGGAGCTGAGCGAACTCCTGCTCGAACTCGCCCCGTAGTCCGCACGGCGGAGGATCCGTTCAGCGGCCAGGTCGCCGCCTCGTCGCGCTCAGGTGGTGTGCACGAGCTGGATCAGATTCCCGCAGGTGTCGTCCAGGACGGCCGTGGTGACCGTGCCCGTCTCCAGCGGCTCCTTCGTGAAACGCACCCCCAGCCGGCGCAGCCGGTCGAACTCGGCCCGGACGTCGTCCACGGCGAAGGAGGCGGCGGGGATGCCGTCCTGCACCAGCGCGGTCTTGTACGGCTGCACCGCCGGATGACCGGAGGGCTCCAGCAGCAGTTCGGTCCCGTGCGGATCCTCCGGCGAGACCACGGTCAGCCATCGGTCCTCGCCCAGCGGAACGTCGTGCTTCTTCACGAAGCCCAGCATGTCCGTGTAGAAGCGCAGGGCCTTGTCCTGGTCGTCGACGAAGACGCTGGTGAGGTGGATCTTCATGGAGTTCTCCCCGGTGTGACGGGTGTCGGGGCGGGAACCGGCGGCGGCCCCGCGCGACGAGCGACGACGTGGTGTCGAGGCCATCGTCCGTCAAGCGCGCGGGGCGCGCAGCGGCGTGGACCGCGCGGGGCGGCTTCCGGGAAATCCGGGAAATCCGGGAACTCCAGGAAAAGGGGACGCGGCTCGGGGCACGGCTGTGCCAACCTGGCGGATCGCCCGAACCGGTTTCGAGTCAGGAGCCCCCGATGACGGTGCCGCCCCGCCTGCTGCCCCTTCTGGAGCAGTTCGACTTCGCCCGCGAGCGTCTGGCCGACCGGATGACCGGGCCCGTCATGGACAGCGGCGACGGGACGGACACGCCGGTCGGCCCGATGACGGACGCCGAGTACCTCTGGGAGCCGGTGCCGGACTGCTGGTCGGTACGGCGGCGGCGGGACGGGCCGGGACCGCGCGCCACCTCCTTGGCGGGAGCCGGGGACTGGGGACGGGACGCCGCCGCCTGCCCGCACCCCTGGCCCCCGCCCTTCACCACCATCGCATGGCGCCTGAGCCACCTCGGCGAAATGCTGACCCTGCGCGCCGACCACACGGCCGGCGCCCACCGGCTCACCCGGGACGACTACCGGATCAGCGGGGACGCGGCGACGGCGGTGGCGGCGTTCGGCACCGGGGCGGAGGCCTGGCGCAAGGCGCTGCTCGGCGCCGACGACGGCGCGCTGGACACGGCGGGGTACTGCACCTATCCGCACGGCAGCGACTCCGAGGAGCCGTTCCTCGCCATCGTGTGGTGGGTGAACCAGGAGCTGCTGCACCACGGAGCCGAGATCGGCCTGCTGCGCGACCTCTATCACGCCCGCGCCCGGGCCGACGGCCGCTGAGGACACCCGTGGAAGGCGGCCCGACGGTCCGGCAGGGGGCCGAAAGGCCCTGGAGGCGGGACGGGCGGCCCGTGGTGGTGAGGCGGGTGCGGCAACACAGTGGTGGCAGACCACACGAAGGGAGCCGGTGTGATGACCTCCGCCACCACCATGAACGCGGTCCTCCCCGTCGAGCACCGCGAACGGCTGATGCGGGTAGCCGCCGAGGTGTCCATCACGGCCGGGACCCGGCTGTTCGAGGAGGGCCGGCGCGCCGACCGGCTGTGGATCATCCGCACCGGCACGGTCGCCCTCGACGTCCGCGTCCCGGGCCGGCGGCCCGCCGTCGTCGCGACGCTCGGGCACGGCCAGCTGGTCGGCTGGTCCTGGTACCACCCGCCGTACCTGTGGCACCCGGGCGCCGAGGCCACGAGTCCGGTCCGGGCGTGGGAGCTGGACGGCGGCACGGTCCGGGCGATGTGCGCCGACGACCCCGGGGTCGTCGGCGCGATGGCGGTCCGGGTCGGCCGCGTGCTCGTCGAGCGGCTGCACGCCTCCCGCGTCCGGCTGCTCGACCTGTACGCCCCCTACGGCAGCGGAAGCCTGATCCGACCGGGCGAAAAGGGCGCTCGCCCCGCCACGCGGCGCCGGCGGTTCCCCGGCTGGCGCGGTTCCGTCGGTCCGGGCAGCGTGGAGGGTACCGACAACGACTGCTGGTGAGGTGGCCATGCAACCCCCTGAACCGAAGATCCGCGTGGTCGCGGGTGTGGACGGCTCCCCGTCGTCGTACGCGGCGCTGCGCTGGGCGGCGCGGTACGCGGAGATGGTCGGCGGTTTCGTGGAGGCCGTGTGCGCCTGGGACACGCCGTCGGCCATCGGCTGGACCGGGCCCGCGATCGATCCCGAGTTCGACCTGGAGCAGGCGCAGGAGCGGTTCGCGGAGGAGATGCGCGCCGTCTTCCCGGACGTGCGGCCCGCCGGTATGCGGGAGATCCTGGTCGAGGGCGACCCCTCCGACGTGCTGATCGCCGCCTCGGAGGGGGCGGAACTCCTCGTCGTGGGCCGCCGGGGCAAGGGCGGCTTCGCCCGCGCGATCCTGGGCTCCGTGAGCCTGCGCTGCGCTCAGCACGCGGCCTGCCCGGTCGTCGTGGTCCGGGAGGACCAGGTCCGGCCGCACTGACCGAGCCCATAGGGCGGGACGGCTCACCACGTGTCGATGCGGCGGCCGGTCAGCGCGGTCATCCGGATGCGGACCCAGACATCGCGCTCCCCGCCCGCCCAGGGCGCGCTGTAGGCCTGCTCGGCGACGCGGCGTACGGCGTCGGGATCGGTCACCTGTTCGGCGGGGCCGTGCACCACGACACTCCAGCCCTGACTGAGCGCGTCGTCCACGCGGTCGACCTCGAACGCCACCTCCCGGCCCAGCCCCCGGAGGGAGACGGTCCCGGCCTGCGTCCGGAAGACGATGGCGTCGTCGACGACGGTGTAGTTGACGGGTACGACGACCGGGGCGGCGTCGGTGGACACCGCGATCCTGCCCACGCCGTGGGTCGACAGCAGCCGATGGCAGTCCTCCTCGCCCAGTTCGGTGAAGCGGGGAGCCCGGGCGGCGTGCCCGAGGCCCGGCGGCAGGCCGACGTTTCCGCCGCCGAGTTCCGTGGGGCTGGTCCGCAGGGCCCCGGCCAGCCGGATCAGCGTGCCGGCCTCGGGTGCGGCGGTGCTGTGCCTCTCGAGGTGCTCGATGTAGGCCGGGGCCATGGCCGCCCGGAACGCCAGTTCCTCCACGGTGAGGCCCAGCTCCGTGCGGCGCTGTTCGATGCGGCGTCCGAGGTCGCCCTGCGGGGGCCGGCCGGCCGTCGGTCCCGGTGGTCTCTGCTCGGGCATGGTTCCTCACTCCTCGGGCTGCGGAACTCCTCGGGCTGCGGACCGTCGGCCCGTCCGTCCACCATGACCGATCCCACCGGGCCGGGCCCGGCCAAACGGTCCCCTGCCCCGGTGGGCTACGGCCGTTCGGCCCCCTTGGCTGCTCCACTCGGGTGACGTCTGCGCCACGCGGCAACCGGACCGCGCGTGCGGGGCGGCACGGCACCGTCTTCCCGGCCCCGCTCACCCGCCTCGCGTCAGCTCGCGCCGCGCGACCTCCCGGAAGGCGTGCGGCGGGCGGCCGGTGAGGCGCTGGACGGTGTCGGTCGTACGGTCCTCGGCGCCCTCGGCGATGGCGCGGTCCATGCCGGCCAGCATCTCGGCGAACTCCAGGGGCAGTTGCGCGGCCAGCCGGTCCCGCAGCTGCTCGTACGTCAGCGGGCGGTGGACCACGGGGCGGCCGGTGACCTCGGTGACGAGGGCGGCGATGTCGTCGTAGCCGAGGGCCTGTGGCCCGGTGAGGACGAGGTCGGTGTCCGGTGCGCGGTCGTCGGTCAGGGCGTGTACGGCGACGGCGGCGATGTCGTCGGCGTCGACGAACCCGACCCGGCCGCCGCCGGTGGCGGTGAGGATCTCGCCGTGCTCGCGGATGCTCCGGGCGTGGGTGTGCGCGCCGGTGAAGTTCTGCATGAACCAGGAGGGCCGCAGTACCGCCCACTGGTCGAACAGCCCGGGCAGGGCCCGGTGTACGGCGCCGACCCCCGGGCCGCTCTCGGGGATGGCCGAGGAGCCGAGCAGCACGGCGCGGCGGACGCCGGCGGCCCGGGCCCGGTCCAGGAAGGGCAGCATGACCGCGGCCGGGTCGGGGTCGCCGAGGGGCGGGACGAGGTAGACGCGGTCGCAGTCCGCGAGGGCGCCGTCGAAGGTGGCGGGGTCGTACCAGTCGAAGCGGACCGGTTCCGCGCCCGGGACCGGTGTGGCGCGACGGCTGGCGGCCCGGACGCGATGTCCGGCGGCGGTCAGCCGTGCGGCGGTCCGGCCGCCGGTGGTTCCGGTGGCGCCGATGACCAGGGTGGTGCCGGTGGCCGTCATCGGGCGTCGCCCCCGGTGAAGTCGAGACCGGGGGCCTGGACGGCGAGGGGGTTCCAGTAGTCCCGGTAGGAGGCGAAGCGGCCGTCGCGGACGGTGACCACGGCGATGTAGGTCATGTCGAAGGGGCCGGCGGGCCCTGAAGCGGTCCGTCAGGAAGGCGCGCTGGACCGGTTCCGCGTCGCCGGGCCGCGGGTGACGCACGGGCGGAGCGGGCCGGGCGGCGTGCGGGCGGTGGTGCTCAGGCGGGCGTCGTGGCAGCGCCCCGGACGGCGTCCAAGAGGTCGCTCTGGTAGTGGGCGACGCCGTCCCGCAGGACCAGCGGGGTGCGCGGAAGGCTGGCGAAGTCGGTGAAGGGATCGCCGTCGACGACGGTCAGGTCCGCGATCTTTCCCGGCTCGACGGTGCCCAGGTCTCTCTCGACGCCGAACAACCGCGCGGGGACGGCGGTGGCGCACAGGAGGGCCTGGGCCGGGGTGAAACCGTGGGCGTGCAGGGCGCGCAGGGCCAGGTGGAGGGAGAGTCCGGCCGGGACCAGGGGCGCGTCCGTGCCCACGGCGAGCAGGGCGCCCTCGGCGGCGAGGCGCCGGTAGGCGGCCATCTCGGTGGCGAGGGCCCGCCGCTGGCCGTCGGTGGGCGGCGTGCCGGCGCGTTCGCGGACGGCGGTGACATCCCAGGGCGGCATGAGGGTCGGCACGCGGGGGTCGTCGGCCAGGGCGGGGTCGGCGCCGAGCAGCGGCTGCGCGGTGAACGGGGTCATGATCAGGGCGAAGCGGCCGTCGGCGTACTGCTGGACGAGGTCCTGGTGGATGTGGCCGGTGGGGGTGGTGGCATGGCCGTAGGGCAGGCGCTGGGTGGCCTGGAGATGGGTGGTGAGGTCCTGCCCGGCGGCCCGGCCCGGCGCGCACAGGTGGCTGCCGCTCGGCACCCCGAGCCGGTGTGCGGCCTCGGCGGCCCGCGCCATGACCTGGCCGGAGGCGCGGACGTAGGTCTTGACGAAGTCCACCCGCAGGGCGGTGGCCCGCTCCAGGGTGCGCCGCACACCGGCACCGGTGCGGTGGGCGCGGCCCATGGCGTACGCGGTGCGGGCGCCGTCGATGAGTTCGGCGCAGGCCAGCAGGCGCGGCCCGGTGCTGTGCCCGGAGGCCAGGGACTCGCGCAGCCGGATCGCCTCGTACAGGGACGCGCCCAGGCAGGCCATGGTGGTGATGCCGTAGGCGAGCGCGGTGAGGCCGTGGCGGGCGCCGTAGGTGGCGCTGTAGGGGTGGGTGTGGCTGTCGAACAGGCCGGGCAGGACCGTGAGTCCGGAGGCGTCGACGGTGCGGTGGCCGGGGCGGCGCGGGCGGTGGGGTTCGACCGCGGTGATCCGGCGGCCGTCGGTGAGGATGTCGACGTCCTGGCGCGGGGCCGTACCGGTGCCGTCCCACACCTGCCCGGCGTGGACGCGCAGTCGCTGCCGGGGGCGGACCGGGCGGTGGACGAGCGGCACGGGCAGCGTGCGGGGCCCGGACGGGGCCGGGTCGAGGAGACGGAGCCGGCCCGAGGACAGGTAGAGCAGGGTGTTGGTCTCGCGTGCCCAGGTGGGGTGGTCGGCCGGTTCGTCGGTGAGCCGGCGGGCGGGACCGGTCGGGGTGCCGTCGCCGGCGACGGGCAGCAGCCAGAGCGCCGACTCGGCGACCAGCGCCATCCGTCGGCCGTCGGGCGACCACACGGGTCCGGCGGCGGCGCGGTCGGACAGGGACTGGTGGGCGGCGGGCAGATGGCGCCTCTCGGTGCCGGTGCGGGTGTCGAGGACCCGGATGAGGTGGTAGCCCTCGCGGAAACGGTGGTTGAGCCGGTTGCGGTCGCAGAAGGCCACGTACCGGCCGTCGGGCGACCAGGTCGGGGCGCCCGGCGGTCCGTCGGCGGCCAGCGGCCGGGCCAGGACCCGCTCCGCGCCGGTGGCCAGGTCGCGCAGCAGTACGTTGCCGCGGGTGTCCTGACAGGCGAGCCGGGTGCCGTCCGGGGACGGCGCCGGGTACAGCCGGCCGGGGCCGGTGACCGGCTCGTCGTGGCCGCCGTCCAGGTGGAGCCGGCGTACGGCCGTCAGCCCGTCGCGGTCGGTGCAGTACAGCAGGCTGCGGCCGTCCGGTGCCCAGGCGGGCATCTGCACATGGTGGACGGCGGCGGCCTGGAGCAGCTTGCGGGGCGTACCGCCGACGGGCAGCACCCACAGGGCGTTCAGCGCCACGAAGGCCACGCTGCCGCCGTCGGGCGCGAGGGCGGGCAGGTGGATGCCGCGCACCGGGCCGGCGGCCTCCGGGGAGGGCGGCTTGGGGCGTCGCCGGAGTCGCGGGACCGGCATCCGGGCGGTGAAGGGGATGTCCCGGACCGCGCCGGGGGCGCCGAGGGAGCGGACGCGGAGCCGGCCGTCGGCCACGTACAGGAGCCGGTCGTCGTCGAGCCAGCACGGCGGTGCCGCCGCCAGGTCCTCGCCCTCGGTCACCACCCGGCCGTCCACCAGGAGCGCGGCCCGCGCGGCCGGCAGGGACGGGGAGGCCGTGGTGCCGGACAGGTGCACGTAGGCGATCCGGCCCGAGGGGGACACCGACGGGCACAGCAGCCGGCCCTCCCCCACCTCGCGGAGCACCTGACCGGGACCGCCCGCGGCGGGCACGCGGACCAGTCTCAGGCCGCCGTCGGTGCCGCCGTCGGGCGTGTGGGCGGCGCGGACGCACACCACCGAGCGCCCGTCGGGCCACCACACCGGGTCGCTGTCCTCGAAGGGGCCGCCGGTCAGCCGTACGGCCGCGCCGCCGGCCGCGGCCACGGTCCACAGCCCGAACGACGCACCGGTCACCGCGTCGCCGCCGCGTTCGGAGGCGAAGACCAGGCGGCTGCCGTCGGGCGACCAGGACAGGCCCCGGTCGTCCCAGGGCCCGTCGGTCAGCCGGCGCAGTGCGCTGCCGTCGGTCCCGAGCGTCCACAGGTGGAAACCGCCGCCCCGGTAGCCGCCCACCGCCAGCCGCCTGCCGTCGGGGGACAGGACCGGGCGGGTCGCCTCCAGGTCCCAGTCGGTGATCCGCACCGCCTCCCCGCCCTCCGGCGGCACGCGCCACAGGACGCCTTGCACCTCGGCGATCAGCACGGACCCGTCCCGGGACGAGGTCACCGATCCGCCCGTCGTCTCCTGGTAGCGCAAGGTCTGCCGGCCCCCGGAGGCGGACGCGGCCATAGCCGGGGGTGCCACCGGGGACGCCGCCGCCGTCAGTCCGGCGGCGGACGCCCGCAGCAGGCCCCGGCGGCTGACCCGTCCGTGATCCGTCGCCATCGCTCTCCTCACCAGGTCGCCCGACGACCGTCCCCGGCGCACCACCACGGTGGGCCGGCGGCACGGCCGGGTCCATGGTGGCGGCCGACGGGACCGGACGCGGGACGACGCGCTGGATTTCGGACACCGTGCGCGGGATCCCGGCGGTGTCCGGTCCGGGCGGCGGCCCGGGCGCGCTTCCTCGCGCCGGGCAGGCCAGGTGTCCGGGCGGATGGGCCCGCGAGCCCTCCGGCGCCACGTTCGTCGTCGACAAGCTGGAGAAGCAGCACCTGGTCGAGCGGCGCCCGCACCCCACCGACCGTCGCGCCAAGCAGCTCCCGCTCACTCCCGAGGGCACCGCGCCGCGCGAACGCCTCCTCGGATGCCTCGCCCGGGACTCACCGCCGGCCGGCCTCGGCCCGCGCACGGCGACGCACGCCGCGGGGGCTGCTGGAGCAGGCGATCGTCAAGCCCCGGGCCGTACCGGCGCAAACGGATCCCCGGGGTGCGCCACCGGTGGGCCGCGGCCACGGCACCGGCGGGTCCGGGCGGGCGCCACGCAGCCGAAACCAGCGCCCCACCAGGGGTTTTCCGGTGATTCACCCACGGCTGATGGGCTGACCCCCGTCGACGCCCGTCCATCCCGGACGGGACGCCCCAAGGAGCCGCTTCCATGCACAGACCGTCCCGCCGTCACCTCACCCTCGCCACCGCGCTGGTGGCGTCCACCGCCGCCGCCGTCGCCTTCACGACCGGTGCCGGTGCGACCGACACCAAGCGGCAGGCCGAGGACGCCATCAAGGGCGGCAAGGCGAAGAACGTCATCCTGCTGATCGGCGACGGCATGGGGGACTCCGAGATCACGCTCGCCCGTGATTACACCGTGGGCGCCAACGGCCGCCTGAACATGGACAAGTTCCCGCTGACCGGCGAGTACACCACGTACGCCGTGCACAAGGACGGCACGCCGGACTACGTCACCGACTCCGCCGCGAGCGGCAGCGGCTGGGCGACCGGTGTGAAGACGGTCAACGGCCGCATCTCCAAGACGCCCGGCTCCGACAAGGCCGTCCGTACCATCCTGGAGCTGGCACAGAAGAACGGTTACGCCACCGGCAGCGTCACCACCGCCGAGCTGACCGACGCCACCCCGGCCGTGCTCGCCTCGCACGTCACCGACCGCTCCTGCCAGGGCCCGGCCGACATGGCCAAGTGCCCCGCCGACACGATCGCGGCGGGCGGCCCGGGCTCGATCGCCGAGCAGTCCGTCGACCACAAGGTGGACGTCCTCTTCGGCGGTGGCAAGCAGCGCTTCGACCAGAAGGTCACCCACGGCAGGTACAAGGGCCTGACCGTCACCGACCAGGCGAAGAAGCTCGGCTACCAGGTCGTCACCGACGACGCGTCGATGAAGGCCGCGAAGTCCGGCAAGCCCGTCCTCGGCCTGTTCGCCTCCGGGAACGTGCCGGTCGAGTGGACCGGCAAGCCGGCCGCCGTCGGCGGCACCGCCCCGCAGCGCTGCGTCACCGCCAACCCGAACCGGCCCTCCAGCACGCCGAGCCTGGCGGACTCCGCCACCAAGGCGATCCAGCTGCTGGAGGACAAGCAGCGGCGGAAGCACTCGAAGAACGGCTTCTTCCTGCAGATCGAGGGCGCCTCCATCGACAAGCAGGACCACGCCGCCGACCCCTGCGGCCAGATCGGCGAGACCGCCGCCTTCGACCGCGCGGTGAAGGTCGCCCGCGCCTACGCGGCCAAGCACCCGGACACGCTCGTCGTCACCACCGCCGACCACGGTCACACCAGCCAGATCGTCCCGCTGGAGGCCACCCCGCCCGGCCTGTCCTCCACCCTGGTGACCAACGAGGGCCAGCAGCTGAAGGTCAACTACTCGACCAACACCCCGGGCCAGTCCCAGGAGCACACCGGCACCGAGGTCCGCATCGCCGCGCAGGGGCCGCTGGCCTACCGCGTGCTCGGCGTCACCAACCAGACCGACCTGTTCACCACGCTCCGCGAGGCCCTGCGCCTGCGCTGAGCCCGGTGACGGAAGAGGGGGAGACCGGGCCACCGGTCTCCCCCTCTCCTCGTTCACGCCCCTCGGCTCGGTCACGGACCGACTGCTCATGGGCATGGCCCGGCGGCCCGATCACGCCGGACGCCGGCGTGCCGGACGCGGGAGGCATTCCGCGCGGCGAGCCGCTCAGGACTGTCCCACGGTCTGCTCGGCCTGCTCCACCAGGCGGGCCAGTTCCACCCGGGAGCGGACCCCGAGGGCGGCGAAGACCTTGCGCAGGTGGTAGTCGACGGTGCGGGTGCTGACCGACAGGCTCAGGGCCACCTCCCGGTTGGTGAGTCCCTGGGCGACGCGCCGGGCGATGCGCAACTGCTGCGGGGTCAGCCGCGCCAGCCCGTCCGGCGCCGGGGCGCTCCCGGGGACGGCCCCGCCCGGTCCGTCCGCGCCGAGCACACCGGCCGCCCCGAGCACCCCGTTCGCCCGGAGTTCCGCCGCCGCCTGCTGGGCCCACGGTCCGGCACCGCAACGCTCGAAGCCGATCAGCGCGGCCCGCAGATGGGTCCGTGCCTCGCGCAGCCGGCGGCGTCTGCGCAGCCACTTGCCGTAGAGCAGCTCGGTGCGGGCGCGTTCGAAGTCCCCGGCGGCCTCGTCGTGCCGGCGCAGTGCCTGCCGGTACAGCGCGTCGGCGGCCTCGGGCGGGGCCAGCAGGGCGCGGCAGCGCAGCAGTTGGGCGGGGGCCTGGGCGTCGGCCTCACACGCCACCCAGAGCGCGAAGTCCTCGACCGCGTCCCCGGCGCCCTCCGGCTGCCGGGCGAGCGCGCACGCCTCCACGTAGCACGGTACGGCGAGCATCCAGACGGCGAAGTGGCCGCGTTCCGAGCCGGGCCGGACCAGGGGGGCGAGCCGTTCCGCCGCCTCGCGGGGCCGGCCGTGGCCCAGATCGGCGCGGGCCAGCGCCCACTGGGTCAGCGCGGCGGCCTGGGCCAGGCCGTGCCGGCGCGCGATGGTCATCGCCGCCGTCGCGTGCTCGGCGACGGTGTGCGCCTCGCCGGCGATCGACGCGGCCAGGGCCAGTACGGCGTGGTGGTGGGCGGCGGTGTTGCGCTGCCCGGTCCGGGAGGCGCTGCGCAGGCCCTCCTCGGCGTGCGCCCGGGCCAGCGCGTGCCGTCCGGCGCGGAGTTCGCCGTAGGCCAGGTACTCCAGGGCCCGCGCCTCGTGCAGGGCGGACCCGTGCGTACGGGCCACCGCGAGCGCCCGGGCACCGGCCCGCCGGGCGGCGGCGGTGTCACCGAGCAGCAGGGCCGCGGAGGCCGCCCGCAGCAGTTCCTCCGGGCCGTCCGCCGTCCACGCGCGCTCCACGACCCGCCGCAGGGGGGCCGCGGCCCGGTCGAACCGCCCTTGCAGCACCGCGCGCATTCCCGCGCGGTGATCGCGCAGGGCGGCCGCCACGGCACCGGGCTGCCGCACGACCGTGAAGGGTCCGGCGGACGCGGCCGGTGGCCGCCCGACGAACCCGGCGTCGAGAGCCTCCCCCGCGCCGGCGTCCCGCTCGGCCGTGAGCGCCCCGGCGGGCGGGAACGGGGCCCCGGGGGATGCCTGCGCCACCCGGCCGGCACCGGAGACTTCCGTCGCGCCGAACTCCCGCCCGGCCAGGGGCCGGCCGGCGGGGGTGGGCAGGCTCCCGGGTGGTGTCCGGCCGGCGGGACCGGCCCCGGGAGGCCCCTCCATCCAGCCGTCATCCCGCCCGGCCGGCGGCCGGCCGGCGGGGAGGAGCAGGCTGCCGGGCGGGGCCTGGCCGGCGAGACCGGCGCCAGGAGCCTCCTCCGCCGCGCCGAGATGCCCGGCCACCGGCCGAGCGGGGGGCAGGGGCAGGCTCCCGGGCGGGGCCTGGTTCAGGGGGTCGGCGCCGGGCGGTTCCTCCGGGTGGGGTCCGGTCCACCAGCGGCCCTGGGCCAGGGCGCGCAGGCACGCGGTGACGTCGCCCGCCGACCAGGCGGCGTCCGCGGCGGCCAGGGCGGCCTCGGCGGACCGCTCCGGGTCGTGCGGGGCGGACAGGGCCGCGGCGAGCAGCAGGGTTTCGCGGGCGTCGTCGACCGGGCCGTCCCAGCGCAGCGCGGTGCCGCGCAGCAGCTCGGCGTGCGCCCGTACCGGCGCGGGGGCCGGTCGGCGGCCGGCCGTGTCGAGCAGGCGCAGCGCCAGGGCCGACCGACCGGCCAGCAGCGCCTGTTCGGCGGCGGCCGTGTACCGCCGGACGCGGTCGGCGCCCTCCGGGGCGAGTTCGGCGGCGCGGGTGTGGGCCGTGCAGCGCAGGGCGGGCGGGGCCGCCGAGGCCGGGTCCGCCGCGGCGGACGCGAGGGCGGCGGCGAGCGCGGGGGCGGGAGCGGTGACGGCCCACGAACGGTGCAGCAGCGCCGGGAGGCCGTGCGCGTCGGGCAGCGCCCGGGCCAGCGCCTCATGGGCGGCACGGCGCCGCTCGGCCGACGCGCCCGCGTACACCGCGCGGCCCAGCACCGTGCTGCGGAACCCCAGCCGGCTCCCGGCGGCGAACAGCGCCTCCGGCAGCGCGCCGACGCCCGGATCCGACGCCGTACCGGAACCGCCGTCCGACCCGGCCCCGCCCTCGCCGCTCACCTCCCCCGGCGAACCGGAGCCACGGCCCCCGACGGCCCCGCCCCCGGCACCCGGGCCCGGCACCGCATCGCCTCCACGCCCGGGCGCGGCTCCACCGCCGGCGCGCCGCTCCGACGGCGGCCCTGGGCGCGGCCCGTCGTCAGCGAGGCAGCTCACCGCGCGCCCCACGACCCCGGCCTCGGCGGTCGGCTCCCCCGAGACGTGGAGGGCCGCCGCGGTCACGAGCAGCAGGTCCCGTTCGGCCGGTGGCAGGCCGGTCGGGCAGGGGGCAGTCAGTGCGGCGAGGGTCTCGGTGTCGACCAGGGGACACGGCAGGGGCGCGACACCGCCGAGCTGGGCGGGAGTCAGGCGGTGCGCCACGCCGAGCAGCAGGCCGGGGTTGCCTTCGGCGGCGGCCGTGATCTCGTCGCGTACCCGGGGATCGAGGACCCCCGGCGCGGCGTCGTCCAGCAGGGCGGCGGCGTCCGCCGGCGACAGCGGGGCGAGGCGCAGCAGCGGGAGCCCGGCGAACTCCGGGTCCACCGGCCGGTGTCCGGCCACGGTGAGCACCAGGGCGATGCCGCAGCCCGGGGACAGACGCGCGGCGAGCCGGCCGAGGGCGGTCCGGGAGGCGGCATCCCACAGGTCGGCGTCGTCGGCGCAGAGCAGGACGGTCCCGCCCGCGGCGGTCGCCCGCACCGCGCCGGCCAGGTCTCCGGCCGGGCCCGCGGCGTCGGCTGCGGCCACTCCGGCCGCCCCGCACAGCGCCCGCAGCCCGGCCAGGGGCTGCCGGCAGCGCTCGGGAAGGGCGGGTACGACCACGGCGGGCCCGGCGTCGAACGCGCGGGCGATCCGGGCGAGGACGGTCGAGCGACCGCTGCCGGGCTCACCGGTCAGGACGCACGCGCCGCCCTCCCGCAGCCGCTTCCCCAGCGTCGCGACCAGGCCCGGCCGGTACCCCTCGGCACCGCGTCCCGGAGTCGTCTGTCCGCTCATTCCCGAAACCTTACTGACGCGTAAGGACGGGCGGAAGCCGTACGTCCGCACCCCTGTGATCCGTTGCACCGGCACAAGCACCGGTTCCCGGAAGCCGGCCCGGCGCGGCTTTGGCGGCGACCGCCGCGAGGGGTGGTCGCCGCCGGGTCCGGGGCGGTCGGTCAGGAGGTGTGCGGGCAGTTGCCCCGGTACTCCTCGATGGTCAGACTCGGCCTCGGCAGCGGGCAGAGGAACTGCTCGTAGCGGGTGTCGTCGTCGATGAACCGCTTCAGCCAGGAGACGCTGTACTTCGCGATCGTCGTGTTCGAGGTGTTGGGCGTGAAGTGGGTGGCGCCGTTCAGCTCCAGGTACGCCCGGTCGAGGGCCGAGGGGAGCGTGTTGTAGAAGGGCTCGGCGTGGGTGGCGACCGGGGCGATCGTGTCACCGTCGGCGCCGAAGATCAGGGTGGGGGTCTTGATCTCGGACCAGGTCTTGTCGAGGTTCCACGGGGTCAGCGGGATCGCGGCCTGGAGCGAGGGACGGGACTTCGCGGCCTCCAGGCTGCCGCCGCCGCCCATCGAGTGGCCCATGACGCCGAGCCGGCCGGAGTCGATGCGGTTGCGGACGGAGCTGCTCCGGGTGAGGTAGTCGAGCGCGGCGAGCAGCTGGTTGCCCCGGGAGTCGGGCTGGTCCAGCGTGGTCAGCGTGTCGATGGTGAAGACCACGAAGCCCTGGGACGCCAGCCGGGGGCCGAGCCAGGCGATGGAGGACTGGGTGCCGGTGTAGCCGGGCGAGACGGCCACGGCGCCGAAGGTGCCGTCGGCGGTGCTGGTCGGGTAGTAGATGGTGCCTCCGCCGAAGCCGCTGACGGCGAGCCGGGAGACGCTCGTCTCCGCGACGGAGTACGGGCCGCGGAGCGCCTCGATGCTGGATTCGGTGGGCGCCGGGCCGCGCTCGTAGGGGTTGTCCGCACCGTGGGCCGCCGGCCCGCCGAGCAGGGTCAGGCCGACGGCGGCGGTGACCGCCGTGGCGAGGGCCGCGAGCCGTCCGGTACGACGGGTGGGGCGCGGCCGGTGGGCCGGTGCGGTGGTGCTGGTGCGCGGGTGCTGCACGACGAGTCGTCCTCTCTGTCGTCGGCGAGTCGCCGGTCCGGCCCGGAGGGCACGCACAGGCCGGCCGGCGGGCTCCGCCAGTGGGGTGAGCAGTGCCACTGTCGGCGCCGCGCGGCACGACCGGACCGGCAATGTCACCGGTCTTGTGAGGACACCCGCCGGCGAAGACGCGTCGTGCCACCCCGCATCCGGCCCATGGGCGGACCCGGCGTCCCGCACGCCGAACCCGCGCACGACGGCGTACGAAGGCCGGCCGCCCCGGCTCGCCGCGGCCCTGCCGACGACGGCGCGCCGGCGGGGATCAGGCCACCCCGACCCGCCGCACCCGCACCCCCACCCCCACCCACATCGGCACCGGCACCGGCACCGGCACCGGCACCGGCACCGGCCAGCGCACCACCGTGATCGGGTCCGCCATGGTCAGGCGCCCCGGCTCGCCGCACTCCCGCCGGCGAAGGCGCACCACCGGCAATCGGGTTCCCGTGGCCGGCCCCCGGTCGGTCCCGCCACGATCCGGCCCGGCCCGCCGCCGTCACCCCCCCCTGTCCGCCCCGCCGTGGTCAGGCGGTCCGGCCGCCGGGGGTGAACGTGACGGGGAGCCGTGCCGGGCCGCGCAGGCCGCCGGGCCGCCGGGGCAGCTCGGCCGGCGGCACCGCCAGGGCCAGGCCCGGGAGGCGGCGCAGCACCGTTCCGATGGCGATCCGGCCCTCCAGCCGGGCGAGCGGCGCGCCCAGGCAGTAGTGGATGCCGTGCCCGAAGGCGAGGTGGCCGCTGTCGCCCCGGGTGATGTCGAGCCGGTCGGGGTCGGCGAAGCGGTCCGGGTCGCGGTCGGCGATCGCGGACGCGATCACGACGGTGGCCCCGCGCGGGACGGTCACGCCCGCGATCTCGATGTCCTCGCGGGCGAACCGGGCGATGCCCGGGTTGACCGGTCCGTCGTGGCGCAGGAACTCCTCGACGGCGTCGGGCAGCAGCTCGGGGCGCTCCCGCAGCAGGGACAGCTGCCCGGGGTGGGTGAGCAGCGCGGCGATGCCGCCGCCGATCAGGTTGACCGTCGTGACGTACCCGGCCACCAGCAGCAGGAACGTCATGGCGATCAGCTCGTCGTGGCTCAGCCGCCGCTCCTCGTCGTGGGCGCTGATCAGGGCGCTGAGGAGGTCGTCGCCCGGGCGGGCGCGCTTGGTCTCCAGGTGCTTCGTCACATAGGCGTGCATCCGCTGCCACGCCTCGTCGACGACGGCCGGGTCGGGCATGCCCTCGCCGCGTACGAGCATGGCGTCGGTCCACCGCTGGAAGTCCTCCCGGTCGTCCGCCGGCACGCCGAGCAGTTCGCCGATGACGGTGACGGGGAGCGGCAGCGCGAAGTCCGCCACGAGGTCGGCGTGGCCGGCCGGTGCCACCGCGTCGAGCAGCCGGTCGGTGATCTCCTGGACGCGGGGCCGCAGTGCGGTGACCCGGCGCGCGGTGAACGCCTTCGAGACCAGGCGGCGCAGCCGGGTGTGGTCGGGCGGGTCGGAGCGCAGCATGGTGCTCATCATCGACTCGCGCTCGAAGCGGGGCAGCCGGGCGGTGAGGCGGGGGTCCGAGGCGTCGCGGACATCGCTGCTCAGCCGCGGGTCGGCGAGGGCGGCGAGCGCGTCCTCGTAGCGTGTGACCAGCCAGGCTTCCAGACCGCCGGCGATCACGGCGCGCCGGACCGGGCCCTCCTCGCGCAGCCGCCGGTAGAGCGGGAAGGGGTCCGCCAGGAAGGCGGGGTCGGAATAGGGCAGAAGGACTGGCTGCTGACTCATCGTGCCTCCCGGGCCGACACCGACCGCCGATGCCGCTTTGTCGGCATCAGGGGGCATATACCCGTAATGAGGCCGGTGGCAACGGCCGTCACCCCCGCCCGGCGACCGGAAGGCGTCGGCGGGCGGTCGGGGGGTTCCCTCACGACCGCCGGAAGGGTAGGTTCCGGCTACCCCGCGCCAGCGCCCGCGAGGCGTCGGCCCGCCCGTCCCGGGGGGCGGGCCGCGCGGGGTCCACTCGTCCGCCCGCGCCCCCGCAACGGCCGGCGGGGCCCACTCGTCCGCCCGCCCCACGGCCGACGAGGCCCGCTTGTCCGCCCGCCCGCGCCCCGCGCGACGCTCGTCCTACCAGGAGTGCGCCACGTCGACCACGAGCCGGCCGGACAGCTGGACCACCCGGAACGGCAGGCGGGCGCGGACGCCGAGACCGATCTGCGTCTCGCCCTCGAAACTGCCGGCGAACCGGGTGTCCCTGAAGGTGCCGTAACCGCTGACGTCCACGCCCGGGAGGGGCCGGCCGGCCCGCGCGGGGTACGTGGCCGTGCCGCTCGCCGGGTCGTAGGCGGGCGCCCCCACCCGGACGTCGAGCACGGCGCCGCCGCCCACCGGGACGTGGTCGCCGGTGGCCGCCTGGGCGAGCCGGTCGACGTAGCGCACGGAGTAGTCGAGGGTGCCGCCGCCGGGCACGTCGAAGACCAGGCGGTCGAAGCAATCGTGCCGGCCGGTCCGTATGTCCTCCAGCGGCACGGCTCCCGCCGCGGCACCGCCCTTGTCACCGCTGCCCCAGCCGGTCGGGCAGGCCGTCGCGCGGCCGGTGGCCGCCGACGCGGTGCCGGCGGCCACCGTCGCCAGACCCAGTCCGCTCCCCGCCAGCACGAGCGCCGCCATCGCCGCCGCGGTTCGTCGCATGAAGTCCCCCTCGGTCGAAGTGTCACGCCGTCGGGGAGTGAGACACACGGGTCCGGCGGACGGTTGCCCGGCGCCGTCCCACCCGTGTCGCGACGTCATGACCGCCTACGCCGGCGTGTTCGACGGCCCGGCCGCCGTACGCGACGACGGGCGGCCCGGCACCGGGCGGGCATCCGGGAGCGCCTCCCGCGCGGTCCTCCCCGCCCCTGCCCGGTGACCTGCGGGTTCGAAATTCCTTCGACAGATCACCTTGTCAGGGCACGGCCCTGTCTCTACAGTCCCCACCGAGCCGTTGATGGGAGCGCTCCCACCACGTGCGGGACCCTCCCGCACGTCCCTCCCGCCTCCCGGAGAGGACCCGCATGCGACTGTCCCCGCACCACGCCGGCGCCGCCAGGCGCTTCCCGTCCGCCCGCCGGCGGGTGACGGCGGCCGTGGGCCTGTGCGTGGCGGGCCTGGTCCTCTCCGGGCCGGCCGCGGCCGTTCCGGACCGGGCCGCCGCCGCGCCGGCCGCCGCCCTCCCCTACCAGGACGCCTCGTTGCCCGTCGCCGACCGGGTCAACGACCTGCTGTCCCGGATGACACTGGACGACAAGCTCGGCCAGATGACCCAGATCGAGAAGGACGCCCTCGTCCCGCAGTCCGACCTCGCCGCGTACCGCATCGGCTCGGTGCTGTCCGGGGGCGACTCCACCGTCAGCCCCAACAACGCCCAGACCTGGGCGGACACCTACGACTCGCTCCAGCGCACCGCGCTGACCACGCCGCTCGGCATCCCCATGATCTACGGGATCGACGCCGTGCACGGCCACAACGCGGTACGCGGGGCCACGCTCTACCCGCACAACATCGGACTCGGCGCCACCCGCGACCCCGCCCTCGTCCAGCGGATCGGACGCGCCGTCGCCGAGGAGATCTCGGGCACCGGCATCGACTGGGACTTCGCCCCCTGCCTGTGCGTCGCCCGCGACGACCGGTGGGGACGCACCTACGAGTCGTACGGCGAGACGCCCGAACTGCCGTCAGCGATGACGACGTTCATCACCGGCCTGCAGGGCGACACCCTCGGCTCGGAGCCCGCGTCGGTGCTGGCCACCGCCAAGCACTACCTCGGCGACGGCGGCACCACGGGCGGTGTGGACCAGGGCGACACCCGGCTCTCCGAGGCCGAGCTGCGGGCGATCCACCTGCCGCCGTTCAAGGAGGCGGTGCGCCGCGGCGTCGGCTCGGTGATGCTGTCGTACAGCAGCTGGAACGGGGTCCGGTCGCACGCCCACAAGTACCTGGTCACCGACGTGCTCAAGGGCGAACTGGGCTTCACCGGCTTCGTCGTGTCCGACTGGGCCGCGGTGGACCAGCTCGACGGGCAGAGCGGCTTCACCGGCGCCGAGATCTCCACGGCCGTCAACGCGGGCGTCGACATGGTGATGGTCCCGCACGACTACAAGAAGTTCCTCGGCCTGCTGCGCGGCGAGGTGACCGCCGGGCGCATCCCGCAGGCCCGGATCGACGACGCCAACCGCCGTGTCCTCACCAAGAAGTTCCAGCTCGGTCTGTTCGAACACCCGCTCACCGACCGGTCGTTCACCGGCACGGTCGGCTCGGCGGCGCACCGGACGCTGGCCCGGCAGGCGGTGCGCGAGTCCCAGGTGCTGCTGAAGAACGACGGCGGGGTGCTGCCGCTGGCGAAGTCGGCCAGGCTGTTCGTCGCCGGCAAGTCCGCCGACGACATCGGCAACCAGAGCGGCGGCTGGACCGTGGGCTGGCAGGGCCGCAGCGGTCCCGTCACCGAGGGCACCACCGTGCTCCAGGGCATCCGGGCCGCCGTCACCGACCCCTCCCGGGTCACCTACGACCGTTACGGCAACGGCATCGACTCCGGCTACGGCGCCGCCGTCGCCGTCGTCGGCGAGACCCCGTACGCCGAGGGCCGGGGCGACCGGACGGGCGGCATGGGACTGGACCAGGAGGATCTGCAGACCCTCGCCCGGCTGAAGGCGAGCGGGGTGCCGGTCGTCGTGGTGCTGGTCTCCGGCCGGCCGCTCGACATCGCCGCCCAACTGCCCGACTGGAAGGCGCTGTTGGCGGCCTGGCTGCCCGGCACCGAGGGCGCCGGCGTCGCCGACGTCCTGTTCGGCGACCACGCCCCCACCGGCAAGCTGCCGATGAGCTGGATGCGCGCCGCCTCGCAGCAACCCGTCAACGACGGCGACGGCAAGAGCCCGCTGTTCCCGTACGGGTACGGGCTGACCTACGACGGCACGCCGCAGCCGGCCCCGACGCCCACTCCGGTCCCGACGGCGGGCGCGTGCACGGCGGCCTTCCGTACCGTCTCCTCCTGGCAGGGCGGTTACCAGGCCGAGGTCACCGTGGAGAACACCGGTTCCGCCGCGCTGACGGGCTGGTCGGTCGACTGGGACCTGGCCGGGTCCACCGTCACCAGTCTGTGGAACGGCACCCTGACCACGGCCCAGGGCCGGGCGACCGTCCGCGGCACGGCCTCCAACGGCGCCCTCTCCCCCGGCGCCAGGACCACGTTCGGTTTCACCGCGAACGGCACCGCGGGCACACCGGCACCGCGCTGCGCCGGGACGTGAACCCCGCCGGGACGTGAGCCCTTCGGCCCGCCGGCGTCCGGCGGGCCGTTCCGGCCCCGTCCGCACCCCTGTTCCGCCCCGCACATCCGCGGATCGCCACGAGGAGGGCACGTGACACACCGTACCGGCCGGGCCGTGCCCGCCTACCGGCCCGGACCGGACCGGCCACGCCTGCGGAGGTCCGCCATCGCCGCGGGGATCGCCGTGCTGATCCTGGGGCTGGCGGGCCAGCTCGGCACCGGGCAGCGCGCCGGGGCGGCCGAGGCACACGCCGGCCGCCCGCCCGCGGGGGCCGCCCTCCCCGCCGGCCCCGCTCGCACCGCCCTGGGCGAGCCCGGCGGTCTTGGCCGAGGCACCGGCACCGCGGGCACCTCCGCCCCGGCGCACCCCGGCAACACGGCCGCCCGGGGCGCCCCGCCGGCCTGATCCCCTCCGTCCGCGCCGGGGCCTTCCCCGCGCGGGTCGCCTCGTCCTCGCCCGCCCGGGTGGCACGAACCCCGGGCGGGCGGGGCTCCCAGCGCTTCGCCGCCGGCCGGGTCAGCCGGTGATCCGCAGCAGGCGCGGTGGCCGTGCGGCGGGTTCGGGCAGGCGCAGCGGTGACCGGCCGGGGGTGATGCTGCCGAGCACCGTGGCGCGGCGCGCACCGGTGCCCGAGGGCAGGGTTCCGGGCAGGCCGTGGACGGTGAGGAAGCCGAGGACGGCGAACGCCAGCGCCTCCTTGGCGGCCGACGGCAGGTCGAGGTCGTCGCTGGGGCGCAACGGCACGCCCGGCAGTTCCTCGGTGAGCATGCGCATCAGCACCGGGTTGCGGGTGCCGCCGCCGGAGACCACGAGCCGGGTGACGCCGTGGGCGCGGCAGGCGTCCGCCACGGTGACGGCGGTCAGCCGGGTCAGCGTGGCCAGGACGTCCGCGGCGGCCGGCCCGGGCACGGTGTCGAGCGCGCGCCGCAGATAGGGCAGGTGGAAGTGTTCCTTGCCGGTGCTTTTCGGGGCGGGCCTGCGGTAGTAGGGGTCGTCCAGCAGGACGCGCAGCAGTTCGGGGCTGACCCGGCCGGCGGCGGCCCGGCGGCCGTCCTCGTCGCAGGCGGCGGCGCCGTCGGTGAAGTGGTGGACGGCCGCGTCCAGCAGGGCGTTGGCGGGGCCGGTGTCGAAGGCCAGCGGTGCGGCGCCGGGCGCGAGGACGGTGATGTTGGCGATGCCGCCGAGGTTGAGCGCGGCGGGGGTGCCGGGCAGGCCGGACAGCAGCAGGGTGTCGGTCAGGGCGACCAGGGGCGCGCCCTGTCCGCCGGCGGCGACGTCCCGGCTGCGCAGGTCGGAGACGACGGGGAGTCCGGTCGCCTCGGCGATCCAGGCGGGCTGGCCCAGTTGAAGGGTGCCGCGGACCGCGCCGTCCTCCACCCAGTGGTGCAGGGTCTGGCCGTGTGAGACCACGAGGTCGGCGCGGCCGGCGCACAGCTCGCGCAGGGCGCGCGTCGCCGCACCGGCGAAGGCCTGGCCGATGCCGGTGTCCAGGACGCAGACGGTCCGCGTGGTGGTGCCGGCGGGCGGCAGGGCGGTGGCGATGAGGTCGCGGAGTTCGTCCGGGTAGGGGACGGAGAGGTGTCCGAGGGGCCGTAGGAGGAGCGTGTCGTCGTCCAGGGCGAGGTCCGCCGCGGCGGCCTCGATGGCGTCGAACGAGGTGCCCGACATCAGTCCGATCACGCGCACGGCGCCTCCCTGCCGGGCGCTGCCGGCTGTGGCTGGTGCATGGCTCCTCCCGGGGGGGCGTCGCGATGCCGGGCGCCGGCCCGGTCACTCGGGGGCCACGGTGGCCGTCGTACGGTCGGTGCCGTCGTCCAGCGGGGCCGGGGCGCTCCCGGGTGCCCGGCGGAAGAGGCTGGTCAGGCCGCCCACGGCGAGGGTGACGGCCACCCCGAGGGGGACGAGCCACTGGGCGGCGATCGCGGTGGGCACGGTGGTGCCGTCCACGCCGACGTCGATCCTGACGCCGCGCACGAGGTACGTCATGACGCCGACCGTCGCCAGGAACGCCACGACGGCGTCTGCCTCGCGCGCCCGCCGGACGAGCCGCCCGAGGAGGAACGCGCCGAGGAGCGCGCCGTAGGTGTACCCGGCGATGGTCAGGCCGGTGAGGTAGACGTTGCCCGTGCTGGTGCTGAACGCGCAGGCGAACAGGGCCATCAGCACCGCCCACACCAGGGTCATCAGCCGGGCGAGCCGCAGCAGGAACTCCTCGGTGGGCACGCTCCGGAAGAAGCTGTGGATGATGTCGGCGACGGTCGAGTTCGACATGGAGTTGAGCGCGGAGGACAGCGAGCCCATCGCCGCGCCGAGGATGCCGGCCACGAGCAGGCCGGAGACCACGACGGGCAGTCCGTGCAGGATGAAGTCCGGATAGAGGTTGTCGGAGCTGGTCAGGCCCAGTTCCCGGAAGGTCCTGCCCTGGTTGTGGGACCACAGCAGCGCGCCGACGAGGGAGAAGGCGGCGAACTGGAGGGTGACGAAGACACCGGACGCGATCATGGCCTTCTGGCCGTCGCGCAGTGAGCGGGTGGCCAGGACCCGCTGGACGATGAGCTGGTCGGAGCCGTGGCTGGCCATGGCGAAGATGGCGCCGCCGATGATCGCGGTGGGCAGGGCGAACGGGCTGGTGAGGATGTGCGCCGGGCCGAAGTCGGTGTCGAAGAGCCGGAACCGGCCCGCGTCCAGGGCGCGCCGCACGCCGTCGCCGCCGACGTGGGCGGCGAGCACGCCGATGGCGAGGAGGGCGCCGCCCAGGTACAGGCCCATCTGGATGGCGTCCGTCCAGATGACCGCGCGAATGCCGCCGAGGTAGGTGTAGACGACGGTGATCGCCGTGAGCACGATGATGATGAGGCGGTAGCTCGCGTGGGCACCGAACTCGTCGAGCAGCAGTTTGATCGGGATGGCGGAGGCGAACAGCCGGACGCCTTCGGCGAGCAACCGGGTGAAGACGAAGGTCACCGAGGCGAGTCCCTGGAGCCTCGGCCCGAATCTGCCGCCCAGGTACTGGTAGGCGCTGACGAAGCCGCCCCGCTTGTACAGCGGGATGAGCAGGGTCGCCACGACGACGCGTCCGATGACGTAGCCGAGGGCCAGTTCGACGTTGCCGAAGCCCTGTCCGCCGTAGGCGCCGCCCGGCAGGCTGATGACGGTGAGCACGCTGGTCTCGGTGGCCACCACGGAGAAGGAGACGGTCCACCACGGCATGTGGCCTTCACCGACGAAGTAGTCCTTGGCCGTCTTCTGCCGTCCGGCCAGACGCAGTCCGATCACGGCGATCGCCACGAGGTAGACGACGACCACCAGCAGGTCGAGCTGACGCACACTCACGGAAGGAAAGTTTCCTTCGTGCCTTCATCCATGCGGTGAAAAGTAGTTTCACCCGTTGCCGTCGTCAACAACCCGGCGGGGTCAGCATGGCGCTGCGCCGGGGCGGTCGGGGCACCTTGCCTCTCGTCCGGACGGCTGCCGGCCGTGACGGACCCGTTTCCCCGCCGGCGGACGGGGCAGTGTCCGCGCAGCAGCGACCGCCGGCCCTGAGGGAGCCCGTATGCACTACTACGACCTCGGCAGTCACGGCCGGCCCGTGACGACGTCGTCCGCCGAGGCGCAGACCTGGTTCGACCGCGGGCTGAACTGGACGTACGCCTTCAACCACGAGGAGGCCGTGCGGTGTTTCGAGGCCGCCGGCGCGGCGGATCCCGGCTGTGCCATGGCCGACTGGGGGCTGGCCTACGCGCTCGGCCCCCACTACAACAAGCCCTGGGACGCCTTCGACGAGCGGGAACTCGGACGGACGGTGGAGCGTGCGCACGCCGCCGTGCGGCGCGCGCACGCGAAGGCGGCCGGCGCCACCCCGGTCGAGCGGGCCCTCGTCGACGCGCTGGCCGCCCGTTACCCGCGCGCCGGGACCCCGCACGCCGAGGAGGGCCCGGTGTGGAACGCCGCCTACGCCGACGGCATGCGGGCCGCGCACCGGCTGGCGCCCGACGACCCGGACGTGGCAGCCCTGTACGCCGACGCCCTCATGAGCCTGACGCCCTGGCAGCTGTGGGACATCCGGACGGGTGAGCCGGCCCCGGGCGTGCGCACCGCCGAGGCCGGTCGGGTGCTGGAGCGGGCGCTCGCCACGGAGGCGGGCGCCCGGCACCCGGGCCTGCTGCACCTGTACATCCACCTGATGGAGATGTCCCCCACCCCCGAGGCGGCGCTGGCCGCGGGCGACCGGCTGCGCGACCTGGTGCCGGACGCGGGACACCTCCGGCACATGCCGTCCCACCTGGAGGTGCTCTGCGGCGACTACCGCCGGGTCGTCTCCGACAACAGCGCGGCGATCGCGGCCGACGAGAAGTACCACGCCCGGGCCGGCGCGATGAACTTCTACACCCTGTACCGGTGTCACAACCTTCACTTCAAGATCTACGGCGCGATGTTCCTCGGCCGCTTCCGGGACGCCGTCGAGACGGCGGAGCGGCTGGAGGCGGCGGTGCCCGAGGAGTTGCTGCGCGTGGAGAGCCCGCCGATGGCGGACTGGCTGGAGGGCTTCCTCGCGATGCGGGTGCACGTGCTCGTCCGCTTCGGCCGCTGGGAGGACGTCCTGTGCCTGCCGATGCCCGCCGACGCGCGGCTGTACTGCGTGACCACGGCCATGCTGCGCTACGCGCGCGGGGTCGCGCTCTCCGCCCTCGGCCGCACCGACGAGGCCGGGAAGGAACGCGAGCTGTTCCGCGCCGCGGCCGCCCGGGTCCCCGGGACCCGGACCCTGTTCAACAACACCTGCACGGACATCCTGGCGATCGCCGCGTCCATGCTCGACGGGGAGCTGGAGTACCGCGAGGGCCGGTACGACGCGGCGTTCGCGGCCCTGCGCCGGTCGGTCGAGCTGAGCGACGGCCTGGCCTACGACGAGCCGTGGGGGTGGATGCAGCCGGCCCGGCACGCGTACGGCGCGCTCCTCCTCGAACAGGGCCGCGTCGCCGAGGCGGAGGCCGTCTACCGCGCCGACCTCGGACTCGACGACACGCTGCCGCGCCCGCTCCAGCACCCGAACAACGTGTGGGCGCTGCACGGCCTGCACGAGTGCCTCGTACGGCTCGGCAAGGAGGGCGAGGCCCGGCTCGTGGCGCGGCAGCTGAGGCTCGCCGCCGCGCTGGCGGACGTACCGGTGGAGGCGTCCTGCTTCTGCCGTCTGGAGACCGCGGCGCCCCGCGCGTCCCGGCAGGACTGCTGCGCCGGCTGAGCACCGGCCCCGGCGACCGGCGCCGGACCGGGCCCGCGTCGGGTCGACCGGGCCGTCCTCCTCCGTCTGCGGGGGCAAGCCCGCCGTGCACACGCCCGGGACCGGTTACGTCGTATGACGACGTGCCCGGTTCCCGGACGCGGCGGACCTCGGCGGGGCGGTGGGGGTCACCCCGGCGCGTTCGTACGGGCTCGGCGCCAGGCGGCCTCGCGCAGCAGCCGCAGCCCGTTGAGGCCGACGAGGACGGTGGACCCCTCGTGGCCCGCGACGCCGAGCGGCAGCGGCAGGTCGCCGGCCAGGTCCCAGACCACCAGGCCGGCGATGAAGACCCCGGCGACGACGAGGTTCTGCACGACCAGGGCGCGGGCCCGGCGGGACAGGGAGATCACGGCGGGCACGGCGGCGAGTTCGTCGCGGACCACGACCGCGTCGGCGGTCTCCAGCGCCAGGTCGGAGCCCGCCCGGCCCATGGCGACGCCGGTGTGGGCGGCGGCCAGCGCGGGCGCGTCGTTGACGCCGTCGCCGACCACCATCACCTTGCGGCCGGCGGCCTCGAGTTCCCGGACCGCGCGCACCTTGTCCTCGGGCAGCAGCCCGGCCCGGACGTCCTCGATGCCGACCTCGGCGGCGAGTCGGGCGGCGGCGCGCGGGTTGTCGCCGGTCAGCAGCACGGGGGCGGTGCCGGTGCGGGAGACCAGGGCGGCGACGGTGCGCGCCGCGTCCGGGCGGAGCCGGTCGGCGATGCCGAGCAGGCCCGCCGGGTCGCCGTCCACCGTGACCAGCACGGCCGTCCGGCCGCCCTCCTCCAGCTCGGCGGCCAGGACCGCCGCCCGGGCGGCCTCCGCCCCGCCGGCCCCGGCCGGCAGCCGGGAAGGCCGGCCGGCCGCGACCGACCGCCCCTCCACGGTGGCGGTGACGCCGATCCCGGGGGTGGAGGCGAAGCCGTCCGCCGTCGGCAGGTCCGTGCCGCGCTCCCGTGCCGCGTCCACGACGGCCCGCGCCAGCGGATGCTCGCTCGGGCGCTCGGCGGCGGCCGCGAGGCGCAGCAGTGTCTCCGCGTCGACGCCGGAGCCGGTCAGCGGCCGCACCTCGGTGACGCGCGGGGTGCCCTCGGTGAGGGTGCCGGTCTTGTCGAACGCCACCGCGTCCACCTGTCCCAGTCGCTCCATCACCACGGCGGACTTGACGAGGACGCCGTGCCGGCCGGCGTTGGCGATGGCCGACAGCAGCGGCGGCATGGTGGCCAGCACCACCGCGCACGGCGAGGCGACGATCATGAAGGTCATGGCCCGCAGCAGCGCGCCGGTGAGGTCGTCGCCGAGGGCGAGGGGGACCAGGAACACCGCGAGGGTCGCCGCCACCATGCCCAGCGAGTAGCGCTGTTCGACCTTCTCGATGAACAGCTGCGTCGGCGCCTTGGTCTCCGATGTCTCCTCGACCATGCGCACGATCCGGGCGATGACCGTGTCGGACGCGTCCCGCTCCACGCGGACGCGCAGGGCGCCGGTGCCGTTGAGGGTCCCGGCGAAGACCTCGTCGCCCTGTTCCTTGGTCACCGGCAGCGGTTCGCCGGTGATGGTCGCCTGGTCGACGTCGCTGCGCCCGTCGAGCACCCGCCCGTCGGCGCCCACGCGTTCCCCGGGCCGCACCAGGACGACGTCGCCGACGGTGAGGTCCGCGACGGGGACGGTCTCCTCGGCGTCGTCCGCGCCGAGGCGCGTCGCCGTGGCGGGCGCGAGGTCGAGCAGTCCGCGCACGGAGTCGGCGGTGCGGGCGGTGGCCAGGGCCTCCAGCGCGCCGGAGGTGGTGAAGATGACGATCAGCAGCGCGCCGTCCATCACCTGCCCGATCGCAGCCGCCCCGAGCGCGGCCACGACCATCAGCAGGTCGACGTCGAGGTTCCTCTCCTTGAGGGCGCGCAGGCCCGCCCAGCCGGGCTCCCAGCCGCCGGCCGCGTAGGTGAGCGCGTACAGCGGGCCCCAGAGCCAGGCGGGGGCGCCGGTCAGGTGCAGGGGCAGCGCGAGCAGGAAGCAGACGGTGGCCGCGGCGGCCCAGCGGGCCTCGGGCAGGGAGAGGAAGGGGGTACGGCGCCGGGGGGCGGCCCCGCCGGGCGCGGGCGCCGCGCGGTCGGCCGGGGCCGGGGCGAGTGCGGAGGTCATCGGCAGAGTCCTTCACGAGGGCATGAGGAGGCGGCGGTCCGCGCGGGGCGGTACCGCTCCCCCACCGTACAGGACCAAATGAAGACCTATTCATGTATTCGCGCCCGGCCCCGCCCGTCTCCGTAGGATGGGGGCATGGGCCACGGAGTTGACGCCAAGACCACCGCCACCGCGCGCCAGCGCCTGGAGACCGTGGGCGCCGCCGACGTGGCCGCGACCCTCCAGGCCCTGGCGACGCCGTCCCGGCTGCGGATCCTGGCCCGCCTCCAGGAGGGCCCGTGCGCGGCGACCGAGCTGGCCGAGGCCGTCGGCATGGAACAGTCCGCCTGCTCCCACCAGCTACGCCTGTTGCGCAACCTCGGCCTGGTCGCCGGGGAACGCCGGGGCCGCTCGGTCATCTACGCCCTCTACGACAACCACGTGGCCGAACTCCTGGAACAGGCCCTCTACCACGTCGAACACCTACGCCTCGGCCTGCGCGACACGACCCCGGCGACGGCCGCGACGGCGGCCGCGGCGACCGGGGTCCGCTAGAGCCCGTCCGCCGGCGCTTGCGTCAGCTCGCCGTGCTCGTCCCGGCGATTCTTCAGGCGCCGGACGAGACGCCGAAGAGGAAGGCCCCGTAGCCGCACTCCTCCTCGACCCAGTGCCGTCGGCAGCGCAGCCCGTGCGCGCCGAGCGCACGCACGATGTCGTCCACCGTGAACTTGCGCACCACGTCGTGGAGGAGCAGCTCGCCGGCGTCGAAGTCCACCGTCAGCCCCAGCCGGGGCAACGTCACCCGCTGCCGTCGCAGGCTGCGGACGCCGCCGAGCACCTCGCGCCGCGCGATGTCGTAGGTGAGTTCCGGCTCGAAGGCGTCGACGTCGAAGTCGGCGCCGTAGCGGCGGTTGAGGTGGAGGAGGGTGTTCAGCGCGAACATCCGGCGGACGGGGCGCAGTCCGGTGTACCCGGCCCCGTAGGCACGCCGCACGGCCTCGGCGGGTTCGTTCAGGTCCACGCAGATGAGCAGGTGGTCGTTCGGGGCGCAGCCGGCGCGCACGGCCCGCAGGAAGCGCGCCTGCTCGGCTTCGGACAGGTTGCCGAGCGTGTTGCCGAGCAACGCCAGGAGACGGCCGCCCGTGCCGTCGCCCGCGGTCGCGGCGCTGTGCGCGACGGCGACCCGCTCCGCCCGGCGCAGCCAGGGCAGGGCCGTCAGGAAGTCGCCGTGCACGGCGGTGACCCGGGCTTCCGGCCAGCGCCGCCGGATCCGGCCGGCCGCCTGCCGCATCGGCTCGGGGCTGACGTCCACGCCCGTGTACGCCCGCAGCAGGCCCCGCCTGTCCATGGCCGCGAGCAGGATCTCGGACTTGTGCGCGCTGCCCGCCCCGAGGTCCACCAACTCGGCCGGGTGCGCCAAGCCCACCAGGTCGTCGCCGTGCTCGGTCAGCAGCCACCGTTCGGCCCGGGGCGGGTAGTAGTCGGGCAGCCGCGTGATCTCCTCGAAGAGCTGCGAGCCGGTCTCGTCGTAGCCGAAGAGCGACGGGATCCTGCGGTGCCGCGCCGGAGCGGGCGCGGTGAGCCCGGCCCGGAGCACCTCCTCCGGCGTGCCGGACGTGCCATCGGCCGCCGATGGCAGCTCGACCTCCGTGACCGGCGCCGCGATGCGTGAGTCCGCCATCCCGTTCTCCTCGTCGGCGACGAGTCCCCGAAGGGGGCTGCCACTCGGAAAACATCCCGAAAAAAGGGATATTGAGTGTGAAGTTAATTAATACCCCACTTCGTCGGCGGTGGCAGCTTGGGGTTCGCAGCGGACGCCGTGCCCGACCGGCTCAGGGGGCCAGCACGATCCTGCCGAACACCCTGCCCGCGTCCATCTCCCGGTGGGCCAGTGCCGCCTGCCCCAGGGGCAGCACCTCGTGGACGACCGTGCGCAGGTCGCCGTGCGCGGCAGCGGTGAACTGGGACGACCGTACGGCCTGCCGGTCGGGGCGGGGCACGGTGTCGGAGCTGAAGGTGGCGAACGACAGCGACCTGCGGAAGCCGTCGATCAGCCGCGTGCCGAAGTCCGCGGGCGGCGGCCCGCCGACCACACCGACGGCCACGAACCGCCCGTTGGGGTTCAGTTTGTCCAGGAAATAGGGAAGCCGGGACCCGCCCACGATGTCGATCACCACGTCGAATCCCGCCGGTGCGTCCGGGCCGCCCTCGCCGGAGCGGTCGAGGACATGGGTCGCGCCCAGGTCGCGCAGGCGGTCGCCGCGTTCCGCCGACGCGGTGGTGACCGCCACGGCACCCGCGCCGTGCCTGGCCGCGAGCTGGACCGCCGTGATGCCGATACTGCCCGCGGCGCCCCGCACGAGCACCGTCTCACCGGGCGCGAAAGAGGCGCGTTCCAGGGCGTAATGGGCGACCACTCCGGAGCCGCCGAGCGTCACCGCGTCGGCGCCGGTCAGGCCCTCGGGCAGCGTGAGGACGTCCTCGACCGCGGCGACGGCCTGCTCGGCGTACCCACCGGACAGGCCGGTGAACGCCCACACCCGCCGCCCGATCCACGAGGCGTCGACACCCTCTCCCACCTCCGTGACCCTTCCCGCGACCTCGCTGCCGAGGAGATGGCCCGCCCGGAACCCGTGGGCGGCGAGCGTTCCCCGCCGGATCACGGCGTCCACGCCGCCCACCCCGATCGCCTCCGTGGCGATCCGCACCTGCCCCGGGGCGGGCACGGGCACGGGCACGTCGACGACCTCCAGTCCGTCGGGGTCGCCGAACGTCCTGATCACGACGGCTTTCATTTCTGCTCCTCGGGCCGGTGGACGGATGGGGCACGGCCGCGACGGCCGTGAGCGGCGGGCCGGGCCCCGCGGCCGAGGCCCACCGGCGACGTGCCGGGGCGGCACCACCGCCCTCGGACGGTACGTGACGCACCCGCCCGCCGGGCCGAAGCGAGCGGCGACAACCGGCCATTTCGACCAGGGCGTGGCCGGGACGCGGATGCGCGCCCACCGGGCTCCGGGCGACCGGAGCGCGCCGGACGCACCGGTCCGGGGGCACGCCGCCCGGCAGGGCCCCCGGACCGGAGGGCGCTCATTCGCCGACCGGTTCTCCCACGTTCGCCCGGAACCGGCCGATGACGTTCCCCGCCGGGCCGTACCTGCAGACGATGTACGTCTCGTACGCCTCACCGCCGGCCGGTCGTCCCGCGGCCCGGCCGCAGCCGAGTGTGTCGGTCGACTTCCACACGACCTGGGTGAAGGAACCGGTGTCGGGCGAGTAGCCGGGCCGGTCCCAGTCGTAACCGCCCGTCCAGCGGGCCTCGTACCAGAGCCGTACCGCCTCCTCGCAGGACGCCGGCTCGTTCTCGTATGTCGCGACCCAGAAGCGGTTCTCCCCGTAGCCCCGCGTCCCCGGTGACGGCGTGCGGCCCTCCTGCCTCGAGACGGCCCGGGCACGGTCCATGGCGTGCGCGACCGCCGCGTCGTCCAGGGCCAGTGGCGGGGCGCCGTGCCGGGCGCGGTAGGAGTTGTGCGCCGCGAGGCATTCCTTGTTGAACGCCTCGTCCGTGGTGTCGGGCAGCGCGGGGCGACCGTCCGATGTCTGCGACGCCTGCACAGGCTGCACCGTGACGACGGCGATCGACGCCGCCGCCGCGAGTGCCAGAACTCCCTTGGTGAGCCGACCCATTGCTCCTCCTCGTACCTATGCTGCGACTGCCGGGGCCACTCGGCCGCCGGGGCAGCCCCCATCAAAGAGCCCCGCCCCGCCCGCACGCCGCCACGCCTCGCGCACCCTCACCCGTTCGCAGGACACGGTGCCTCGGTCCCGCGCACGACCGTGCCGTCCGGCGGGCCGAGTGAGGGCCGCCGTCCGATCGGCGGTTCGCGTAGGGTGCGCGGGTCGTGGTGGAGGGGAGGCGGTCGGGACATGGCGGCGACGGCGGCTGTGCGGGAGTGGTCGGCGGGCGCGGCGCGGCTCGCGCTGGGCGGTGGGCGGCGGCTGGCGGCGGTCGCGGACGGAGACCGGCTCGCGCTGTAGCTGCTCGCCCAGCGGCACTCCCTGACGGCGGGACCGCTGCGGCGGCTCGACGGGGACTTTCCGGGCCGGGCGGCGATGGCGGCCATCGCCGAGCACAACCTGAACGAGGTGCTGGAAGCGGTCCGCCGCCGAGCCGTCGCGGACCTCCGGGGCACGGCGTCCGCATCCGCTGCCGTACGGCGGTCAGGTCGGGTCGGAGACGCCTTCCGGGGTGCCCAGGCCCTCGCCTTCGGTGCGGGGCTCCCCGGTGTCGCGCCGCTCCTGCGGGGGACGGACGCCGCCGCTGCCGGAGGCACCCGGACGGCGGCGGACGCGGGTCATGAGCAGCAGGGCCCTGGTGGCGGCCGGGGCCGGTCCGGTCAGGGCCTCGGTCACGGCTATCTCGACGCCGCCGCTGTACAGCGCCGACAGGTTGTAGAGGAAGGCGCCCAGTGTCACCAGGCCCGTGCCCAGGACGACTTCCACGACGACGACGCCGACCGCCACGGCCAGAAAGGTGCCGAAGGCGGGCAGGACGTCGGGGGCCACGGCGTTCACCATGAGCCAGGACACGCCCGCCGTGACGACCACGAGCACACCGAGCCCGGCCAGCAGGAGGAAGCTCGTCACCATCATCGACCAGGGATCGGCCTCCTCCAGACGCAGCCGTATCGGCCGTCGGCCGGCACGGCTGGGCGGCCCACCGCGCGGCACCCGCCGCGCCCAGGCTCCGGGCACCGGGCCGGACCGGCCGGCAGCGGCGGCGGACGCGAGCGGTGCGGACGGTTGCGGCGGCTTGGGCGGTCCGGGCGATTCCGGTGGTCCCGGTGGTCGGGGGGATCCGGATCCGGACGGTCGCGGCGGTTCGGGTGGCCCCCCGGGGGCGGCGTGTCCCGCGGGTGCGGGGTGCCCCGGTGCCGGCTTCCGCGGGCCGTCGGCGCGGCCGGACCGCTCGGGCGGCGGGGGCGGCCCGCCGTCGGGTATCGGCCCCGGCTCGGCCCGCCCCCCGGGTTCTTCCGGCGGCACCGCGCGCCGGCGGCCGGTCGGCCCGGTCTTCGCGGAGGGGCCGGAACCGCCGTCCTGCCTGGGTGTCATCCGTCCGCGGAAGGTGCCGTTGGGCCTGCGCTTGGCTCGGCTCATGCCTGTCTCCCTGACTGGCCTGGCAGCCGGGCCGGGCCGTCCACCGTCGAACGGGCCTCCGTCGACCGCCAGGCGGCCTCTGGGGCCTGCTGGTCCGTGCATCAGACGGTATCGGCACTTTTGCCCGCATGCACCCGCGAGGGGTACGGCGGAGGCACCACAGGACGGAGGCGGTACCCGATGCCGCCAGCCGGTTGGGGCGGCCCGCCGTCCGTCCACGGGCGCGGCCGGCCTCCGCGCGGGAGCGTTCCGCGGTGCGGTGGCACGGCTGCCGCCCGGGGGATCCCGCTGTCGGCGCCGTACGTTCCCGCACCCTGCCGGGATCAGCGGGTGTTCAGTGACCGGAACGGTCCGTCGCCCGGCTCCCCCGGAGCCAGTCCTCGTAGCGGGTGGTCGCGCGGTGTGCGGTGTCGTCGCCGATGAGCGCCCCGTCCGGCATGCCCGCGAACAGGCCGGCGGACTCGTCGGTGACCACGCTGCGGCCGTCCGGCCGCGCCTCCAGCGTGATCTCACCGAGCCGGTCGAGGCGGTGGACCTCGGGACCGGTGATGTCGCGCACGCCGTACGACGGTTCGCCCAGGGCCGTCCCGGCGACGGCGGAGGTGACGTCGGCGGAGGCCATCGGACGCAGCCGGATGGACGGCAGGCGCACCCGGCCGTCCTCGGTCGACATGTCCATCACCGGAGCGACGAACTCGAAGAACTGGGTGGCACGCACGATGCTGAAGGGGACCCCGCCGTCCCGCACGGCCTCCTCCTGGGCGACCTTGGCCCGGTAGTAGCCGTAGCCGGGCACCTGGTCGACGCCGACGATGGAGAGCGTCACATGGTGCCGGACACCGGCCTCCTTCTCGGCTTCGCTCAGGTGCCGTGCCGAGCGGGTGAAGAAGTCCAGCGCGGGCTCGGCGTCGAAGGACGGGGAGTTCGAGACGTCCACCACCACGTCCGCGCCGTCGAGCGCCTCGGCCAGGCCCTGGCCGGTGACGGTGTCGACGCCCGTGGAGGGCGAGGCCGCCACGGCCTCGTGCCCGCGGTCGCGCACCAGCGCGACCACCTGCGAGCCGATGAGTCCGGTACCGCCGACGACCACGATCTTCATCGCTCTCTCCGTTCGCTGGTCCGCTGTCCGACGGATACGGCGAGTGCCCGGGTCGTCGGCCCTCGTCCACGCTCGCCCGGCGGGCGTCCCGGCGCAAGACGGCGGCGGCGCGGGGCACCGGGGGCACGTGGCGGCGCGACACCTGAGCCCGGCCGTCGCCTGGGGCGGGCGGGTCAGCGGACGACGTCGAAGACGTTCTTCTGGATGCCGTTGGCGTAGGCCTCGTGCTCGACCAGCCTCAGCTTCCGGGCGTCCTTGTCCGCGGCGCTGAACAGACGCTTCCCGGCACCGAGCAGGAGCGGGAAGACCAGCAGGTGGTAACGGTCGATCAGGCCGGCGTCGGACAGGCCCTGGTTCAGGGCGGCGCTGCCGTGCACGATGATCGGGCCGCCCTCGGTGGCCTTCAGCGCGGCGACCTCGTCGAGCGAGCGCAGGATCGTCGTCTCGCCCCAGTTCGACACCAGGTCGTCCTCGGCGAGGGTGGTGGACACGACGTACTTCGGCATCGCCTTGTAGTCCGCGAAGTCCGCCATGCCGGGCCACACCGGGCTGAACGCCTGGTAGCTGACCCGGCCCAGCAGCATCGCGGTGGCCTCCCCCTGCTCCCGGCCCTTGATCTCGAAGGCCTCGGGCAGGAACTCGACGTCCTTGAAGGTCCATCCCGAGTTCCGGTAACCCGGCTCGCCTCCCGGGGCCTCCACGACGCCGTCGAGCGAGACGAAGGCGGTGCTGATCAGGGTGCGCATCTGGGGTTCCTCGATATCTCGTGATCGGTGTGCCGGCCGACGGGTCAGGACGGCCGCGGCACATCATGCGTGATCTCTGACCGTGAGTCACGCGAAAACTCATCGGCCGCCGGCCGTCTCCCCAGGATGTCGCCATGTCGCCATGTCGGCCCTCGGGCCGGAACGGCCGCTGCCGGTCCCGCGCGCGTACCCGGCGCCGTCGCAAGGCCCTGCAGGACTTCTTCGGCAGGGCTTCGAGGGAGCGGACACCGGGTCGGCGGCCAGCCGCGGCCCCCTTCGCTCGCCCGTCAACGTCCGCCTCCGGGACGCGCCGACGAGGGAATCCGCCCGACCGCGGAACCGACCGGCGCCGTCGTGTGCCAGGCTGCCACCGAACGCGCGCCGCTTCACCCGTCCGGCCCGTTTCACGCAGGAGGGACCGTTCGTGACCGACGAAGACCCGCTCGGCTGGGACACCACCACCGTGGCCGACGCCTACCGGGACCGCGACATGCGGCTGGCCGAACAACTGATCTTCCCCGCCGTGCTGCGCCGGCTCGCGGGGAGCGCCGGGCCCGGCCGGCTGGCCCTGGACGTCGGGTGCGGCACCGGCGCGGTCGCGGCGCGGCTCGCGCACACCGGGGAGTGGGCGGTCCAGGGCCTCGACCCCTCGGCCGACATGCTCCGCATCGCCCGCGCGGACCGCCCCCACCCCCGGGTCTCCTACCGGCTGTTCGACGGCCGCGGCCTGGACTGGCTCGCCGACGACAGCGTCGATGCCGCCGTGTGCTGCCTGGTGTACTGCACCGACCCGGACGACGGCCGGCTGGCCGCCCTGACCGCCGAGATCCGCCGGGTGCTGCGCCCCGGTGCGCCGTATCTCCTGGCCGACCTCAACCCGGCGGCGACCGGCGTGACCTTCTCCACGCTGCGCCACGGCGAGCCGGGCGCGGTCTACGACGACGGCGACACCGTGCCCACGCTGCTGCGGCTGCGCGACGGCGGGACGATGACGAGCGCCACGTACTACCGCTCCCCCGACCGGTACCGGCGCTTCCTGTCCGACGCCGGATTCCCGCCCCCCGTCGTCGAGCTGCCGACGCTCCCCGCCGACGCCCCCGGTTCCCCGGCGGCGGGGCCGGCGGAGTGCCGGACCGCGCCGTACATGATCCTCGCCACCCACGCGTGACCCGGCGGCAGGCCCGCCGTGCTGCGGCGGGGGCCGGTCAGGCCGACTCCCGTACGACCAGTTCCGGGGCGAACACGACCGACGTGGGCGCGGTGCGGGTGCCGTGGATGTGTGCGTCCAGGAGGCGGGCCATCTCGGCGGCCATGTCCTCCACGGGCTGGCGCACGGTGGTCAGGTGGGGGTGCCGGTCGACGGCGGCAGTGGAGTCGTCGAAGCCGACGACCGCGACGTCCTCGGGTATCCGCCGGCCGTGCTCCCGCAGCACCTGGCAGGCGCCGCGGGCCATGAGGTCGTTGGCCGCGAACACCCCGTCCACCTCGGGGTGTTCGGCGAGGAGAGCGGTCATGGCCGTGACTCCGCTGGCGTGGGTGAAGCCGCCCTCCGCGACGGGGACGCGGGCGTGGCCCCGGCGGGCGAGGGCGTCGCGGAAGCCCGCCAGCCGTTCCCGGCCGGCGCGGACCGCGAGCGGTCCGGAGAGGGTGGCCGGGCGGCGGCAGCCCCGGGCGAGCAGGTGCTCGGCGGCGAGCCGGCCGCCGTCCCGGTGGGCCAGGTCGACATGGCTGAGCGGGACGGGACGGGCGGGGCTGGCGAAGAGGACGGCGGGCAGCCCGGCATCGGCGAGGAGCGCGGGCAGCGGGTCGTCGGCATGGCTGGAGACCACCAGCGCGCCGTCGGCCCGTCCCTGTCTGAGGTAGGTCAGCACCTCCTCGCGGGCGGCGGCGGACTCGGCGAACATCAGCACCGGGTGGACGGAGCGCGGGCGGAGGTGGCCGACGATGCCCGCGACGACCCGTCCGAAGAAGGGGTCGGCGAACACCCGGGCCGCGAACGCCGCTTGGGCCTCCTCCGCGGGGTCCCCGGCGCCGGAGACCACCAGCGCCACGGTCTCGGCCCGCCGGGTCACCAGGGCACGGGCGGCCCGGTTGGGCGCGTACCCGGTGCGCCGGATGGCCTGGCGGACCACTTCCTGGATCGCCGGGTCCACGTTGCGTACGCCGTTGACTACCCGGGAGACGGTGGCCCGGGAGACGCCGGCCTCCCGGGCGACGTCCTCCAGGGTCGGGGCCTGTCTGCTCATGCCCCGCACCCTAACGGCCCGCCGGGCCCGGCCGGTAGAGCGCTCTCCCGGGCCGGGGCGCACCACGCGCACCCACACCCGCAGCCGTCTCCCCTGGTGGGCGACGGGCAGGACGGGCACCGTCGCGGAACCGCGTCCTCCCCCGGGCGCGCGATAGGCCGCGGCGGCCGGCTTCGGTAACGTGGGCACGCACCCGGCGCAAGGAGGCACATCGATGTCGCGGAGTACGACCCGTCTTGCCGAGGCCATGCAGGTCGAGGCCTGTCCGGTCACCGAGGTGCTCGACCATGTGGCGGGCAAGTGGAGCATCGGCATCCTGATCGCCGCCGCCCACGGACCGCTCCGCTTCACCGAGATCGAGCGTGCCGTCAGCGGCATCAGCCGGCGCATGCTCACGCTCAATCTGCGCCGGCTGGAGCGGGACGGGCTGCTCGTGCGCACCGTGTACCCGACCGTGCCGCCCCGGGTGGAGTACGGCCTGACGCCCATGGCCCGCGAGCTGTACGCCTCGCTGACCGGCCTGGTGGACTGGGCCGAGCGCCACCGTTCCGCCATCGCCCGGGCCCGCGCCGCCTACGACGCCACCGAGGAGCGCACGACGGACGCCGTCTGACCGGGCGCTCGGCCACTACGGGGCGTCGGGCGGCGGGGACCGCTGCGGTGACGATGTGTCAGTAGCGGTAGTGGTCCGGCTTGTACGGGCCGTCGACGTCCACACCGATGTACGCCGCCTGCTCCGGGCGCAGCGTGGTCAGCTTGACGCCGAGGGCGTCGAGGTGGAGGCGGGCGACCTTCTCGTCGAGGTGCTTGGGCAGCGTGTACACGCCGATCGGGTACGCGTCGGGCTTGGTGAACAGCTCGATCTGGGCCAGGGTCTGGTCCGCGAAGGAGTTGGACATCACGAACGACGGGTGACCGGTGGCGTTGCCCAGGTTGAGCAGACGGCCCTCGGACAGCACGATGATCTTCTTGCCGTCGGGGAAGGTCCAGGTGTGGACCTGCGGCTTGACCTCGTCCTTGACGATGCCCGGCACCTTCGCCAGACCCGCCATGTCGATCTCGTTGTCGAAGTGGCCGATGTTCCCCACGATCGCCTGGTGCTTCATCCGGGCCATGTCCGAGGCCATGATGATGTCCTTGTTGCCGGTCGTGGTGACGAAGATGTCGGCCGTCTCCACGACCTCGTCCAGCGTCGTCACCTGGTAACCGTCCATCGCCGCCTGCAGCGCGCAGATCGGGTCGATCTCGGTCACGATCACCCGCGCACCCTGCCCGCGCAGCGACTCCGCGCAGCCCTTGCCCACATCACCGTACCCGCACACCACGGCGGTCTTCCCGCCGATCAGCACGTCGGTCGCACGGTTGATGCCGTCGACCAGGGAGTGACGGCAGCCGTACTTGTTGTCGAACTTCGACTTGGTCACGGCGTCGTTGACGTTGATCGCCGGGAACAGCAGGGAGCCCTCGCGCTGCATCTCGTACAGGCGGTGCACACCCGTCGTGGTCTCCTCGGTCACCCCGCGGATCTCCGACGCCAGCTGCGTCCACTTCTGCGAACCGCCCGAGACGGTGCGGTGCAGCAGCTGGAGGATGACACGGTGCTCGTCGGACTCGGCGGTCTCCAGCGCGGGGACCTCACCGGCCTTCTCGTACTCCACGCCCTTGTGGACCAGCAGCGTGGCGTCACCACCGTCGTCCAGGATCATGTTCGGACCGCCGGTGGGGCTGTCCGGCCAGGTCAGCGCCTGCTCGGTGCACCACCAGTACTCCTCCAGCGTCTCGCCCTTCCAGGCGAACACCGGCACACCCCGCGGCTCCTCCGGCGTGCCCTGCGGGCCCACCGCGATCGCCGCGGCCGCGTGGTCCTGGGTGGAGAAGATGTTGCAGGACGCCCAGCGCACCCGCGCGCCCAGAGCGACCAGGGTCTCGATCAGCACGGCCGTCTGCACCGTCATGTGCAGCGAACCCGTGATCCGCGCACCGGCCAGCGGCTGCGCCTCGGCGTACTCCTTACGGATCGCCATCAGACCGGGCATCTCATGCTCGGCGAGAGTGATCTCCTTGCGGCCGAACTCGGCCAGCGAAAGATCGGCGACCTTGAACTCGGTGACATCGGCGGGGCGCTGCGAAGACATGTCCTACTCCGTGTGCTGTCGGCGGCCTGGGGCCGGTGGAATACGGGAAGGGTGGTGCGGCTCGGGCGAGTCAGCTCCGCAGGGCCGGTGTCGCACCGCGTTCCGCCATGACGTCGCGGTGGATCTCGATGGCCGCGTCGGACTGGTTCAGCGTGATGTAGTGCAGGCCGGGGGCACCCTCGGCGAGCAGCCGGCAGGCCATCCGCGTCGCGTACTCCACCCCGATGCGGCGGGAGGCGTCCGGGTCCTCCCGGGCGGCTTCGAGGCGGTGGGCGAGGTCTTCCGGGAAGGCGGCGTTGGAGAGTTCGGCGAACCGGCGGATCTGCCGGACGTCCGTGGCGGGCATGATCTCCGGGATGATCGGTGTCTCGCACCCGGCGGCGGCCACCCGGTCGCGCAGCCGCAGATAGTCCTCGACGTGGAAGAACATCTGGGTGATGGCGTAGTCCGCGCCGGCCCGGCACTTGGCGACGAAGTGCCGGATGTCGCTCTCCCAGTCCGGCGAGCGCGGATGACGCTCCGGGAACGCGGCGACACCCACGCTGAAGTCACCCAGCTCACGGACCAGCGACACCAGCTCGTGCGCGTGGGTGAAGCCCTGGGGGTGGGCGACCCACGGCCCGCCGGGATCACCCGGAGGGTCGCCGCGCAGGGCCAGGACGTCCCGGATGCCGACGTCCGCGTACTGGCCGATGATCCGGCGCAGTTCGGCCACCGAGTGGCCGACGGCCGTCAGATGGGCGACCGGCCGCAGCGTCGTCTCTGCCGCGATCCGCTTGGTGACCTCGACGGTGCGCTGCCGGGACGACCCGCCGGCGCCGTAGGTGACGGACACGAACGTCGGGGACAGCGCCTCGATCCGGCGCACCGTCCGCCACAGCCGGTGCATCCCGGCGTCGGTCTTCGGCGGGAAGAACTCGAAGGAGAAGGACGGCTCGCCCTCCACCGGCAGCCGGCGCGGGGAGGGACGCGTGTAAGGGCCCGCGGGCACGGTCGACAAGACGGAACTCCTTTCGCTGTACGGGCGGTCACGGCCGTGGGGCCGCCGCTAACGCGCGTTGAAGTACTTCGCCTCGGGGTGGTGGATCACGATGGCGTCGGTGGACTGCTCGGGGTGGAGCTGGAACTCCTCGGACAGGTGGACGCCGAT
>NZ_JBVHXT010000016.1:29484-168351 GCF_055569255.1 Streptomyces sp. NPDC029296 | reverse complement strand
TTCATCGTTCGACTTGCATGTGTTAAGCACGCCGCCAGCGTTCGTCCTGAGCCAGGATCAAACTCTCCGTGAATGTTTTCCCGTAATCGGGATGAACACCACGAGAGCGGTGCGAGAGGAGGAATAGTCCTCTCGCACACAGCGTCCTCGCTGTGTTTTTTCAAAGGAACCTCGTCCCGGTCGTGATGACCGGAGACGGGGTATCAACATATCTGGCGTTGACTTTTGGCACGCTGTTGAGTTCTCAAGGAACGGTCGCTTCCTTTGTACTCACCCTCTCGGGCTTTCCTCCGGGCGCTTCCCTTCGGTCTTGCGTTTCCGACTCTATCAGATCTTTTCTCGATCCGATTTCCTCGGTGCTTTCCAGGTTTCCGCTCTCGCGTTTCCCTTTCCGGCGGTTCCGACTCTATCAGATCCTTTCGGCGTCTGATCCCCGGTCAGCGGGGTTTGCCTTCCCGGCTGTTGGGCCGTTCCGACGAGTGAGACTTTAGCGGATTCCTGGCTCCCGAGCTAATCGGGGACCGGCGTCCTTTCGAACGCGGATTCCTCATTTCGCAAATACGCACGCCAATGCAGCGACGCCGGAGCGTCGATGAAGTGGGTGGTGCTTGCGGAATGGCTGTCCGGGGACCGACCGGAGTCGGCGCTCACGTCGGACAACTCGGAGAACAGTACGGATCGGCGAGGGGCGTGTCAACTCACTGCCGGGCAGCACCCCCGAGGCGTACTGTGGACGGCGTGATGACGCGTACGTGCACCCAGCTCTGGTGGGCCGCCTGACGGCGGCCGTACTCACGTATGCACTCGACGGCCGCCGCTTCGGCGGCCGTTCTCGTCTCTCCCTCCGGGTCCGAGGGGGCCGGCCGCAGGGGCGGCGGTCCCGACCTGAAGAAGGAGTGGACATGACCCGGGTTTTCAGCGGGATCCAGCCGACCGGACATCTGACCCTGGGGAACTACCTGGGGGCCATGCGCCGCTGGGCCGAGGTGGACCAGCACCGGGCGGACTCGCTGTTCTGCGTGGTGGACCTGCACGCGCTGACCGTGGAGCACGACCCGGCGCGGCTGCGCAGGCTCAGCCGGCAGACGGCGACGCTGCTGCTGGCGGCCGGGCTCGATCCCGAGGTGTGCACCCTGTTCCTGCAGAGCCATGTCGACGAGCACACACGGCTGTCGTACCTGCTGGAGTGCGTGGCGACCGACGGCGAGATGCGGCGGATGATCCAGTACAAGGAGAAGTCCGCCAAGCAGCGGGAGCGCGGTGGCGGCCTGCGGCTGTCGCTGCTGACGTACCCGGTGCTGATGGCCGCGGACATCCTGGCGTACGGCGCGGACGAGGTGCCGGTCGGCGAGGACCAGGCGCAGCACGTGGAGCTGACCCGGGACCTGGCGGTGCGGTTCAACCAGCGTTACGGGCACACGTTCGTGGTGCCCCGGACGACGCTGCCGCCGGTGGCGGCGCGGGTGATGAACCTCCAGGACCCGACGCGGAAGATGGGGAAGTCGGACGAGTCGGGGACCGGGGTCGTCTATCTGCTGGACGAGCCGGACGTGGTGCGCAAGAAGGTGCTGCGGGCCGTGACGGACAGCGGGCGGGAGGTCGTCTACGACCGCGCGGAGCGACCGGGCCTCGCGAATCTGCTGGACATCCTCGCCGCGTGCACGGGCGGGCGCCCCGAATCGCTGGCGGACGGGTACGACTCGTACGGCGCGTTGAAGAAGGACACCGCGGAGGCCGTGGTGGAGGTGCTGCGGCCGGTGCGGGAGCGGCACCGGGAGCTGTGCGCCGATCCGGCGTATGTGGAGGGGGTGCTGCGCGAGGGCGCGGAGAAGGCGCGGGCGCTGGCCCGGCCGACGGTCGACGCGGCCCACCGGGCGATCGGGCTGCTGCCGCCCGTGGCGCAGCCCTCGCCGTGCACGGCTCGGTAGCCGGTCACCGGCCCGCGGGCGGTGCGGTGGGCCGCCGCCCGCGGGGTCCGGGCCGGTCAGTCCTTCTTGCCGGAGGCGAGCTGGCGGCTGCGGTCGCGGGCGGCTTCGAGGGCGGCGATGAGGGCCGCGCGCACGCCGTGGTTCTCCAGCTCGCGGATGGCGTTGATCGTGGTGCCCGCGGGGGAGGTGACGTTCTCCCGGAGCTTGACGGGGTGCTCCCCGCTGTCGCGGAGCATCACGGCGGCGCCGATCGCGGACTGGACGATCAGTTCGTGGGCCTTGTCGCGAGGCAGGCCGAGCAGGATTCCGGCGTCGGTCATGGCTTCGACCAGGTAGAAGAAGTAGGCCGGGCCGGAGCCGGACAGCGCGGTGCAGGCGTCCTGCTGGCTCTCGGGGACGCGCAGGGTCTTGCCGACGCCGCCGAAGATCTCCTCGGCGTGCGCGAGGTGCCGCTCGGTGGCGTGGCTGCCGGCGGAGATGACCGACATGGCCTCGTCGACGAGGGCGGGGGTGTTGGTCATGACCCGGACGACGGGGGTGCCCGGGGCCAGCCGCTCCTCGAAGAAGGAGGTGGGGATGCCGGCGGCTCCGCTGATGACCAGGCGGTCGGCGGACAGGTGCGGGGCGAGTTCGTCCAGGAGGGTGCCCATGTCCTGCGGCTTGACCGTGAGGATCAGGGTGTCGGCGGTCTTGGCGGCCTCGGTGTTGGTGACCGGGTCGACGCCGTAACGGGCGCGGAGTTCTTCGGCGCGTTCGGGCCGGCGGGCGGTGACCAGGAGGTCGGTGGGGGCCCAGCCGGCCCGGAGCATTCCGCTGAGCAGGGCTTCGCCGATCTTGCCGGTGCCGAGGACTGCGACTTTCTGGCTCATGCGGATCAGTCTGGCACCGGGGTGCGGTGTGCGGGCCGGTTGTCCGGTGGGCGGAACGGGGCGGGTCAGGGGGTGCGGGCGACGATGAGGAGGACGTCGTAGGTCTCCTCCACGACGCCGTCCGGGAAGACCTCCAGCAGGTGGGCGCGCTCCTGTTCCAGGAAGGCGGCCGTGCGCTCCTCGGGGGTGACGAGGAGGGCGGAGTGGGTGGCGACGTTGGCGAGGTGGGTGTCGATCGGGACGCGGCGGCTCCAGCGGAGCGTGCGGCGGGTGAAGTCCAGGCGTCCGCTGGGGTCGGCGCGCTCGACGCGTTCGCCTGCCTTGCGCTGCTCGGCGGCGACGTCGATGCCGAGGAAGCGTGCGGCCCGGCCGGCGGCGTCGGCCATCCAGTCGACGTCGAGGGCGTTGGTGTTCCACCACAGGGCGAGCGCGCCGCCCGGCCGCAGCACGCGCAGCGCCTCCGGGACCGAGCGCGCCGGGTCGGTCCAGTGCCAGGACTGGGCGTAGGTGAGGAGGTCGGCGGTGGCGTCGGCGACGGGCAGGGCGTTGCCGTCGCCCCGGACGAGCGGGAGGTGCGGCAGCGCGCGGCGGAACTCGGCGGCCATGCCCGCGCCGGGCTCGACGGCGAGGACGTCGGCGCCGCGGGCGTGCAGCAGGGCGCTGGCGATCCCGGTGCCGGCGCCGACGTCCACGGTCCGGGCGCCGGACAGGGGGCGGCCGGCCAGTTCCCCGACGGCGTCGAGGAGGGCGGGCGGGTAGGAGGGGCGGTTCGCGGCGTACTGGGCGGCGACGGCGTTGAAGGACCCGGCCCGGGCGGCGTGCGGGTCGGCGGAGGGGGAGGGCGGGGGGACGGCTGTCATGGGATCAGGTCTACGGCATCACGGTGAGCGCGGGGAACCCGGCGCGGGCCGGGGCGGGCGGTCCCGTGGGCGTCCGGCCGGCTGCCGTGCCGGGGGTCCGTTCCGCCGGGGTGGGCATCGTGGCCGGGTGTCCCGGACCCGGCGGGGCTCAGCGGCGGCGCTTCTTGCGGGACGGGTCGCCGGTGCGGCGGGTGGTGCGGCGGGCGTGGGCCTCGCGGGCCCGTGCGTACTCCTCGCGGTGCAGTTTCTCGCCCGGTGCCTCGATGAGGGAGCGGACGAAGTAGGCGAGGAGGGAGCCGACGAAGCCGATGGCGAGCATGCCGCGCAGGGACGCCTGGCGCTGCGGGTCGTGCCGCTTGCCGAACCCCTCCCAGGTGTTGCGGAAGGCGAACGCGCTGCAGATCGCGAACATCACCACGATCAGCACGGTCACGAAGGGGCCGGTGTCGGCGATCCGGATGCCCTGGAAGGCGAGGCGGAGCACCAGGCAGGCGGCCGCGGCCGCGGCGAGGGAGCCGGCGGCGACACCGGCGCGGCGGGCCGCGTAGCCGTTGTCGTGGTCGACCCAGGACGTGCCGAAGAAGCGCAGGGGCTCGGGGCGGGGGCCGTCGTCCCGCGCCGCGTCGCCGGTGGAGCCCGCCGGGCTGTCCGGGGTGCCGGTTTCGTCGCTCACGGCACGATTATGGCCCCGGCCGTACAAGGGCTGCGGGCCGGGGCCGGCCGTGGTCCGCGGCGGGTCAGCCGCAGCGGGGGGCGATGTAGCCGTCGCTGCCGGTGTGGACGTAGGCGTCGGAGACGTACTCGCCGTTGTCGATGAGGTCCCAGATGTTGGTCGTGCCGTAGGTGCCGGAGACCGTGGTGCCGGGTGCCTGGCAGTAGATCGGCACCCGGACGCCCTCGGGGAGCTGGCGGATCAGGTTGTACTGGGTGCCCGGGCCGCTGCGGACGTTCAGCCGGACGCCGGGCGCCACGGCGTAGGTGCGTACGGCCGCCGCCGCCTGGGCCGTCAGGCCGTCGCGGCCTTCGTCCACGCTTCCGGCCTCTGGTGTGTCGACAGACATGAAAGTGGTCCTCCCCCGTCGCTTTCCCTCTGCGGTGCGAGCCGTCGCGGGACATGTGCGCGCGACTCGGACGCAGACGCTAGCAAGCCGCCTCTGTCCCGTACGAGTCATCGACTAGGCTCCGTGCGTCGCGCGCACGGACGAACAGCACGGGGGTGGTCCATGGCGCCACAGCGCAACGCCGGAACGGACGCGGAAGCGGAACTTCCGGAATACGCCGGCCACTACCAGCTGGAGTCCTGTCTGGGATCGGGTGGCATGGGCGTCGTCCATCTCGCCCGGAGCACCTCGGGGATGAAGCTCGCGGTGAAGGTCGTGCACGCCGAATTCGCCCGGGACCCGGAGTTCAGGGGGCGTTTCCGGCAGGAGGTGGCCGCCGCGCGCCGGGTCAGCGGTGCCTTCACCGCGCCCGTCGTCGACGCCGATCCGGAGGCCGACCGGCCCTGGATGGCCACCCTGTACATTCCCGGGCCGACCCTCTCCGAGCACGTCAAGCGGAGCGGGCCCATGACTCCGGAGCAGTTGCGGCGGCTGATGGCGGGGCTCGCCGAGGCGCTGCGCGACATCCACCGGGTCGGCGTGGTGCACCGGGATCTGAAGCCCGGCAACGTGCTGCTCGCCGAGGACGGTCCGAAGGTCATCGACTTCGGCATCTCCCGGCCGAAGGACAGCGAGCTGCGCACCGAGACGGGCAAGCTGATCGGCACCCCGCCGTTCATGGCGCCCGAGCAGTTCCGCCGGCCCCGGGAGGTCGGTCCGGCCGCCGACGTCTTCGCGCTGGGTTCGGTGATGGTGCACGCGGCCACCGGGCGCGGCCCGTTCGACTCCGACAGTCCCTACGTCGTCGCCTACCAGGTCGTCCACGACGAGCCCGATCTGACCGGGGTGCCGGTGGGGCTCGCGTCGCTGGTGCGCAGGTGCCTGGCCAAGGAGCCCGCCGACCGGCCCACCCCGGACGAGCTGATGCGGGAGCTGCGGTCGGTGGCGGCCTCGTACGACACCCAGGCGTTCATACCGGCGCAGCGGACGGGTGAGGAGCCGGGGACGCCGGCGCCGGAGCCCGCCTCGGCTCCGGCCTCCGCGGGTCCCGGCCGGCGCCGGGTGTGGCGCGTGGGGCGCGGGCGGGCGGCGGCGTCCGTGCCGGAGCCGGCACCGGGCGGTGCCGCGCGGCCCGGGCGGCGGATGGTCGCGCTGGCGGCGGGCGTGCTCGGGCTGGCGCTGGTGGGCGGACTCGTCGCGGTGTGGGGGGCGGGGCGAAACGATCAGGCCGGCCGGGGCGGGGACGCGCCCGCCCTGACGGCGGCTTCCGGGGGCTGGACGGCCCGGCCGGCGGTCGGCGGCGCGGGCATGCCGCAGTGCTCGTACGGCGCGGGGAAGCTGCTCTGCGCGCGGCCGGGCGTCGTCTTCGCGCTCTCCCCGGCCGACGGCCGGCTGCTGTGGCGGCACGGGACCGGCACCCGGACCACGAGCGGCCCGCCGGTCGTCTCCGGCGGGCTGGTGCAGCCGTACACGGACGGCGGCGCCCGGCTCGCGGGACTCGACCCGGACACGGGCGAGGAGGTGTGGCGGCGCGGGCTGCCCGCCGGGACGACGGTGCGCTACGCCGGGGACACCGCCCTGCTCGTCGGGGCCGGCGGCACGGTCACCGGCGTGGACGGCGCGACGGGCCGCACCCGCTGGCAGGGCACGGTTCCCGGTCAGGGCGTGCCGTTCTTCGACGCGTTCCCCGGCGACTCGTCGGCCTACGCGACCCGTACGTCCGCCGACGGCACGCACACCCGGGTGACCGCCGTGGATCCGGTGAGCGGCCGGGTGCGGTGGGACGTCCGTCTGCGCGGCTGGCTGAAGCCGGTCGCCGCGGGGGCCGACGGGTCGGTGTTCCTCCTGGCCTTCGACCACGGGTACGGCGCCCGGGAGGTGGTCCGCTATTCCCCCGCGACGGGTGCGGCCCGGCGGGTCGCGCTGCCCACCGTGCTCGACGGCGCGCACGCCACCGTGCGCGGGAACGTCGTCTACGTCCTGGCCACCGGGGGCTCCCTGGACGCCGTGGACGTGGCGGCGGGCCGGCGGCTGTGGCACCTGGAGACGTCGGTGAGCCGGGGTTCGCTGCCGGTCGCGCGGGGCGAGCGGGTGTACCTGACCGCGAGCGACGGCCGGCTGCTCGCCGTCGACGCCCGCGGGGGGCGGCTGGTCGGGCAGACACCCGCGCGGCTCGGCACCGACTCGGCGCGGGTCATGAGCACCCCGCCCGCCCCGGTGCCGGTCGGCACCCGAATCTGCGCGACCGCGCCCGACGGCACCGTGTTCACCGTGGACGGCCGCTCGCCGGGAGCGTGGTGAGCCGGGCTTCCGGCCGCCCGCCGCCGGCCTGCCGGGCCGGGCGGCCGGGTACGGCGAAGGGGCCGCCCCCGTCCGGAGGGCGGCCCCTGTCCGTGGCCGGTCAGCCCAGGCGGGACACGTCGCGCACCGCGCCCTTGTCGGCGCTCGTGGCCATCGCCGCGTAGGCGCGCAGGGCGGCGGAGACCTTGCGGTCGCGGTTCTTCGGGGCGTAGACGCCGTTCAGGGCCTGCTCGCGGCGGGCCAGTTCGGCGTCGTCGACCAGCAGCTCGATCGTGCGGTTCGGGATGTCGATGCGGATGCGGTCGCCGTCGCGGACCAGGGCGATGGTGCCGCCGGAGGCCGCCTCGGGGGAGGCGTGGCCGATGGACAGGCCCGAGGTGCCGCCGGAGAAGCGGCCGTCGGTGATCAGGGCGCAGGTCTTGCCGAGGCCGCGGCCCTTCAGGTACGAGGTCGGGTACAGCATCTCCTGCATGCCGGGGCCGCCTTTGGGGCCCTCGTAGCGGATGACGACGACGTCGCCGTCCTTGACCTCCTGGGTGAGGATCCGCTGGACGGCCTCCTCCTGGGACTCGCAGACGACCGCCGGGCCCTCGAAGGTCCAGATCGACTCGTCCACGCCGGCCGTCTTGACCACGCAGCCGTCGACCGCGAGGTTGCCGCGCAGCACCGCCAGGCCGCCGTCCTTGGAGTAGGCGTGCTCGGCGGAGCGGATGCAGCCGTTCTCGGCGTCCTCGTCCAGGGCCTCCCAGCGCTCGGACTGGGAGAAGGCCTCGGCGGAGCGGACGCAGCCGGGGGCCGCGTGCCACAGCTCGACCGCCTCGGGCGAGGGCGAGCCGCCGCGGACGTCCCAGGTCTTCAGCCAGTCGGCCAGGGACGGGCTGTGCACGGCGTGCACGTCCTCGTTGAGCAGGCCGGCGCGGTGCAGCTCGCCCAGCAGGGCCGGGATGCCGCCGGCGCGGTGCACGTCCTCCATGTAGTACGTGCGGTCCTTGGCGACGTTCGGGGCGACCTTCGCCAGGCAGGGCACGCGGCGCGAGACGGCGTCGATCTCGTCCAGGCCGAACGGGACGCCCGCCTCCTGCGCGGCGGCCAGAAGGTGCAGGATCGTGTTGGTGGAGCCGCCCATCGCGATGTCCAGGGCCATGGCGTTCTCGAAGGCCTGGAAGGTGGCGATGTTGCGGGGCAGGACGGTGTCGTCGTCCTGGTCGTAGTAGCGGCGGGTGATGTCCATGACCGTGCGGGCCGCGTTCTCGTACAGGGCGCGGCGGGCGGTGTGGGTGGCGAGGACCGAGCCGTTGCCGGGCAGGGACAGGCCGATGGCCTCGGTCAGGCAGTTCATCGAGTTGGCGGTGAACATGCCGGAACAGCTGCCGCAGGTCGGGCAGGCGTTCTCCTCGATGCGGAGGATGTCCTCGTCGGAGATCTTGTCGTTGACGGCGTCGGAGATCGCGTCGACCAGGTCGAGCGTGCGGACCGTGCCGTCCACCAGGGTGGCGCGGCCGGACTCCATGGGGCCGCCGGAGACGAACACCGTCGGGATGTTCAGGCGCAGGGCCGCCATCAGCATGCCCGGGGTGATCTTGTCGCAGTTGGAGATGCAGATCAGGGCGTCGGCGCAGTGGGCCTCGACCATGTACTCGACCGAGTCCGCGATCAGGTCGCGCGAGGGCAGGGAGTACAGCATGCCGCCGTGGCCCATGGCGATGCCGTCGTCCACCGCGATGGTGTTGAACTCGCGCGGGATGCCGCCGGCCTCCCTGATCGCCTCGCTGACGATCCGGCCGACCGGCTGGAGGTGGGTGTGGCCGGGCACGAACTCGGTGAAGGAGTTGGCGACGGCGATGATCGGCTTCCGGCCGATGTCCGCACCGGGTACACCGGAGGCGCGCATAAGGGCGCGGGCGCCCGCCATGTTGCGGCCGTGGGTGACTGTGCGGGACCTCAGCTGGGGCATCGTCGCTCGCTCCTTCAGACGGGTGTGCCTGCTGTCGAGCGTACGCCGGTCATCCAGCTGGCGGGACAAGGTGTCCGAATCCCGGGACGCCTGTTTCACCGGGCGCCACCGGACGGCCTCTCACGGGGCGGTCAGGTGCCCCTGCACGACGGGGGCGACGCGGGCGATGATCCGCTCCAGGTCCGCCGACGCCAGCGGTTCGAGCCTGATCACGTACCGCAGCATGGCGCAGCCGACCAGCTGGGCGGCGGCCAGCTCGGCGCGCAGCTCGGCGTCCGGCAGCTCCAGCTGGGCGGCGATGCGGCGCATCAGCTGGGTGGCGACCAGGCGGCGGAAGACGGCGGCGGCCGTGTCGTTGTCGACGGCCGAGCGCACGATCGCCAGCAGCGGGGGACGCGTGGCGGGGTCCTCCCAGACGCCGAACACGAACCGGGTCAGCCGCTCGCCGATCCCGTCCGCCGGGCCCTCGGCGATCGCGTCCGGCGCGCTCAGGGCGGGGGCGAAGGCGACCGCGACGGCCGCCTCGAAGACCTGCTCCTTGGTGCCGAAGTAGTGGTGGACCAGCGCCGAGTCCACACCGGCGGCCTTGGCGATGCCGCGCACGGACGTCTTCTCGTACCCGCGCGCGGAGAACTCCTCGCGGGCGACGGCGAGGATCCGGTCCCGGGTGCCGGCGGACTCGGTGCGCGGGGGGCGGCCACGGCGCCGGGCGGGGGGGCCGGGGGTGCCGCCGTCCGCCGCCGGGGCGCGGGACGGGGTCATCGCCGGGGCACCCGTACGGCCGCCGTGCTCAGGTGGGCGCGGGTGAAGGCCAGCGCCTCGGCGAGGTCGGCCTCGCGCTCGGCGCCGGACATCGCGCGCCGGGTGTTGACCTCGATCACCACGTGGCCGTCGAACCCGGTGCGCACGAGGCGCTCCAGCAGCTCGGCGCAGGGCTGGGTGCCGCGGCCGGGCACCAGGTGCTCGTCCTTGGCCGAGCCCCGGCCGTCGGCGAGGTGGACGTGCCCGAGCCGGTCGCCCATGCGGTCGACCATGTCCAGGGCGTCGGTGCGGGCCGTCGCCGTGTGGCTGAGGTCGATCGTGAAGTGCCGGTAGTCGTCGTGGGTGACGTCCCAGTCGGGGGCGTAGGCGAGCATCTCGCGGTCGCGGTAGCGCCAGGGGTACATGTTCTCGACGGCGAACCGTACGTCCGTCTCGTCCGCCATCCGCCAGATGCCCTCGACGAAGCCCCGGGCGTACTGCCGCTGCCAGCGGAACGGCGGGTGGACGACGACGGTGGAGGCCCCGAGCTTCTCCGCCGCCGCCCGCGCCCGGCGCAGCTTCGTCCAGGGGTCGGTGGTCCACACCCGCTGGGTGATCAGCAGGCAGGGGGCGTGGACGGCCAGGACGGGAACGCCGTGATAGTCCGACAGCCGGCGCAGCGCCTCGATGTCCTGGCTCACCGGGTCGGTCCACACCATGACCTCGACGCCGTCGTAACCGAGGCGCGCGGCGATCTCGAAGGCGGTCGCCGTGGACTCCGGGTAGACGGAGGCGGTCGAGAGCGCGATGCGCACGTCCGTTGGTTCAGCCACGTCCGTCACCATACGGCGTCGGGCGGGGCGGGTGCCGGGTGCCGATTATCCGTTGTGAGGTTTGCCATTCGGGCGCCGCGGACGCGGTGCCCCGCGGGCCCGGGAGCGCTATGCCGTGACCATGTGGTCGAGGCGCCGCAGGATCACGCCTTCCCGCAGGGCCCAGGGGCAGATCTCCAGTCGCTCCACGCCGAAGAGGTCCATCGCGCCCTCGGCCACCAGGGCGCCCGCGAGGAGCTGGCCGGCCCTGCCCTCGGACACCCCGGGGAGCCCGGCGCGCTGGCCGGCGGTCATGCCGGCCAGCTTCGGGACCCAGGCCTCCAGGGACTCGCGCTTGAGCTCGCGCTGGACGTGGAGGCCGTCGGCGCTGCGGGCGGCGCCGGCTATGCGGGCGAGCTGCTTGAAGGTCTTGGAGGTGGCGACCACGTGGTCGGGGGCGCCGAAGCGGGCGAACTCGCCGACCGTGCGGGCGATCTCGGTACGGACGTGGCGGCGCAGGGCGCGGACGTCCTCCGGAGCGGGCGGGTCGCCGGGCAGCCAGCCGGCGGTGAGGCGGCCGGCGCCGAGCGGCAGGGAGACCGCCGCGTCCGGCTCCTCGTCCATGCCGTGGGCGATCTCCAGGGAGCCGCCGCCGATGTCCAGGACCAGCAGCTTCCCGGCGGACCAGCCGAACCAGCGGCGTACGGCGAGGAAGGTGAGCCGGGCCTCCTCCTCGCCGGAGAGGACCTGGAGGCGTACGCCGGTCTTGTCGGCCACGCGCCCCAGGACGTCGTCGGCGTTGCCTGCCTCGCGGACGGCGGAGGTCGCGAACGGCAGCAGGTCCTCGACGCCCTTGTCCTCGGCGGCCCGGAGCGCGTCCTGGACGACCTCGATCAGCTTGTCGATGCCGCTCTCGTCGATCGCACCGCTGTCGTCGAGGAGTTGGGCGAGCCGGAGTTCGACCTTGTGGGAGTGCGCGGGCAGGGGGCGCGCGCCGGGGTGGGCGTCCACCACCAGCAGATGCACCGTGTTCGAACCCACGTCCAGGACACCGAGTCTCATGTACGGAAACCTACTGCCAGATCCTCCGTCCTCGGTGTCCCCGGTGCTCCCCGGCCACTTACCCTGGACGGGTGCCAAAGACGAAAAAGGCGAAGGCCGACAAAGCAGGCAAGGTCGGCAAGGCGGGCGAAGAGCGTGTGGCCGCCGGAACTCCCGAGGAGGCGAGGGTGAGCGACGAGAAGGGGCTCGACTTCGCCCGTGCCTGGGTGGAGTTCCCGGACCCGGCGGACGACGAGCAGGTCTTCCGCTGCGATCTGACCTGGCTGACCTCTCGCTGGAACTGCATCTTCGGCAGTGGTTGCCAGGGCATCCAGGCGGGGCGCGCGGACGACGGGTGCTGCTCGCTGGGCGCGCACTTCTCCGACGAGGACGACGAGAAGCGGGTCGCCGGGCACGTGGCGCGGCTCACCCCGGAGATCTGGCAGCACCACGACGAGGGCACGCGCGGCGGCTGGATCTCCGAGGACGAGGAGGGGTCCCGGCAGACGCGGCCCTTCCAGGGTTCGTGCATCTTCCAGAACCGGCCGGGGTTCGCGGGCGGCGCGGGCTGCTCGCTGCACATCCTGGCCCTGAAGGAGGGGCGCGAGCCGCTGGAGACCAAGCCGGACGTGTGCTGGCAGCTGCCGGTCCGGCGGACCTACGACTGGATCGAGCGCCCGGACGACACGCGCGTGCTCCAGGTGTCCATCGGCGAGTACGACCGCCGGGGCTGGGGCCCGGGCGGCCACGACCTGCACTGGTGGTGCACCTCGGCGACGTCCGCCCACGGGGCGGGCGAGCCGGTCTACGTCTCCTACCGCGCCGAACTCACGGAACTGATGGGCAAGGCCGGTTACGACCGCCTGGCCGAACTGTGCGCGCAGCGCCTGGCCTCCCAGCTGCCCCTGGTGGCCCCGCATCCCGCGGATCCCGTGGAGTAGCCGGGGTTTTCCACCGTCCTCCCGCCCGCCGCCGCCTCCTGGCCGGTGGGCTGCCCGGCGTGCGCTCCCCTCCCCCGGTCCCTAGCTCCCCGAAGGGCTCGGCACCCCTGTTTCCGAGGGGGTCGGGAGCGGGGTGTCCGCAGGGGAGGGGGGCGGGGTGGACGGGGGCGGGGTCGGCGCCGGGGGCGGGGAGGTGCCGGCCGGTGGGGTGGTCGGGAGTGTGGAGGGCGTCGGAGAGGCGGACGGGGAGGAGGGGCGCGGGGCCGGGCGGGTCGGGCGGGCCGGTGCCGTGCCGTAGCCGTCGATGGAGACCACCGCGCCCGCCGGGGCCACCGCCACGCGCGCGTGCCAGGGACCGGACGGCTCGCGGAGGTGATCGACGTACACCTTGACCGTCAGCGTCCGGCCGGGGGCGAGCGTTCCCGAGGACCGGCTGAAGTAGAGCCACGCGGCCGGCGTGGACACCGACCAGCGGATCCCGGACGACCCCGGGGAGGCGGTGAGGGTGATCAGCGTGGTGTCCCCGTCGTTCGCCGCGCCGACCGCCAGCCGCGCCGCGTCCCTCCCGTCCGTGCCGCCGACGCTCACGACCTGCACGGAGACGTCCGCCTTGCCGTCGCCGCCGATGCGCGGGCCCGCCTTCGCCCCGGCGTTCCCCGCGTTCCCGTAACCGTCGGCCGGGCCGTCGCCGAGCGCGTCGGGCTCCTGTGCCTCGCGGGCGGTCGCGGACGGCCCGTCGTCCTGCCCGGCCGGCCCGCCCCGGTACGCGGCCCACAGCGCGAGGACGGGCGCGGCGACGACCGTGGCGACCACCGTGGTGGTGACGGCACGCGCACGCATCCGGTCCCGGCGGGCCGCCCGGTCCTCGGGGTCCATCGGGAAGCCGCGCCGGTCGAAGCGGGGCACGCCCGCGCCACGCGCACGCGGCTGGTGCGCCAGCGCCATGTGGAGGGCCGTGCGCGGCGCCTCCAGGACGGGCAGCTCGGCGGGGGTGACCGTGGCGCCGGGCCAGCGGCCGGGGACGGCGCGCTCGGCGGTGCGGCGGCAGCGCGGGCAGTCGTCCACGTGCCGGACCAGTTCACGGCGCAGGGTCGTGCTCAGGACCAGCCGGTTGTCCCCGGTGAGGTGGGCCACGCTCGGACAGCCGCCCGCCTCGACGACGGCGAGGGCCGCACGGGTCCGCTCCACCTCGCAGGCGGCGGAGGCAAGCAGCTCGCGGGCGGCGGCGGGCTGGAGGCCGAGGACGGCGGCGACCTCGTGGGCCGCGAGGTGGTGGCGGACGGCGAGTTCCAGGGCCTCGCGCTGCTCGGGGGTGGTGCCGGCCGCCTCCGGCCAGGCCAGCAGGGCGAGTTCGCGGCGCCGCCGCTCCTCGGCCTCCGGCGCGAGAGCCGCCTCCGGGCCGCCCGCGCCCCTTCCGGCGCCTCTGCCCGCGCCTCTGCCCGCGCCTCTTCCGGCGTCCACGCCGATCCCGGCACCGGCACCGAACCCGGGCCCGGCCCCCGCCCCGGCCTCAAGCCCTGCCCCGGTCCCGCCCCCGGCGCCCGGCCCCGCGCCCGGGCCCCTCGCGGCGGCGGCCCCGCCCCGGCCCGCCGCGTGCGTGCCCTGGCGTCGCCGCTTCGTCTCGGCCAGTCCGCGCAGGCACGCCCAGCGGGACAGGGCGTAGAGCCAGGCCCTGAGGTCGCCGGGGGACTCGGGGCGGCGGTGGCCGCGCCGGCCGGCCACGGCGAGGGCGTCGGCGAGGGCGCCGGTGGCCGCGTCGTGGTCGCACAGCACCGACAGGCAGTAGGTGAACAGGCCGTCCAGATACGAGTCGTAGGGCGCCGGCGTGCGCTGGGCGATGGTGCGCGCGGCGGCACGGTCGCGCGCCTCACGGGCCTCGCGTGCTTCTCGTGCCTCACGCGCCTCCCGTCGCGCGTCACACGGCTCGTTCCGCGCCTGGTGCGCCCCGGCGGTGCGGGTGGTGGTCTCCGGGCTGCTGCTCATCACCCGTGCGACCGTAGGCGGCGCCGGAGTGCCCCTTCGGGAACCTTGAGCAGTTTTAATCCGTACGGGTGAAACGATCCCTCATAAGGGGACAAGTACACCGTGTTCCCGCGTCCGGTTCCCGGGAGGGCCGGCCGGGAAGCGGCCGTCGCGGTCCCGTTGTCAGTGCCGGGGGCTACGGTTTCCGCATGGCTGCCCGTACCAAGACCACCAAGGACCGCCCGTCGTACCGCTGCACGGAGTGCGGCTGGCAGACGGCCAAGTGGCTCGGCCGCTGCCCCGAATGCCAGGCGTGGGGCACGGTCGAGGAGTACGGCGCGCCCGCGGTCCGCACGACGGCGCCGGGCCGGGTCAGCACCTCCGCGCTGCCGATCGGCCAGGTCGACGGCCGGCAGGCCACCGCCCGCGCCACCGGCGTGCCCGAACTGGACCGGGTGCTCGGCGGCGGCCTCGTGCCGGGCGCGGTCGTCCTGCTCGCGGGCGAGCCGGGCGTCGGCAAGTCCACCCTGCTGCTGGACGTGGCCGCCAAGTCGGCGAGCGCCGAGCACCGCACCCTCTATGTCACCGGTGAGGAGTCGGCGAGCCAGGTGCGGCTGCGCGCCGACCGCATCGGCGCCCTGGACGACCATCTGTACCTGGCGGCGGAGACCGACCTGGCCGCCGTCCTCGGTCACCTGGACGAGGTCAAGCCGTCCCTGCTGATCCTCGACTCGGTGCAGACGGTCGCCTCGCCCGAGATCGACGGCGCGCCCGGCGGCATGGCCCAGGTCCGGGAGGTGGCCGGCGCGCTGATCCGCGCCTCCAAGGATCGCGGCATGTCCACGCTGCTGGTGGGCCACGTCACCAAGGACGGCGCCATCGCCGGTCCCCGCCTGCTGGAACACCTGGTGGACGTCGTGCTGCACTTCGAGGGCGACCGGCACGCGCGCCTGCGCCTGGTGCGGGGCGTGAAGAACCGGTACGGGGCGACGGACGAGGTCGGCTGCTTCGAGCTGCACGACGAGGGCATCACGGGCCTCGCCGACCCCAGCGGCCTGTTCCTGACCCGCCGCGCCGAGCCGGTGCCGGGCACCTGCCTGACCGTCACCCTGGAGGGCCGCCGCCCGCTGGTGGCCGAGGTGCAGGCGCTGACCGTGGACTCGCAGATCCCCTCCCCGCGGCGCACGACGTCCGGTCTGGAGACCTCGCGGGTGTCGATGATGCTGGCCGTGCTGGAGCAGCGCGGCCGGATCAGCGCGCTCGGCAAGCGGGACATCTACTCCGCGACGGTCGGCGGGGTGAAGCTGTCGGAGCCCGCCGCCGACCTCGCCATCGCGCTCGCCCTGGCCTCCGCCGCCAGCGACACCCCGCTGCCGAAGAACCTGGTGGCGATCGGCGAGGTGGGGCTGGCCGGCGAGGTCAGACGGGTCACGGGGGTGCAGCGCAGGCTCGCCGAGGCGCACCGGCTGGGCTTCACACACGCGCTCGTGCCGTCGGATCCGGGCAAGGTGCCGGCCGGCATGAAGGTGCTGGAGGTCGCCGACATGGGGGACGCGCTGCGGGTTCTGCCGCGCTCCCGTCGCCGAGAGGCCCCACGGGAGGCGGAGGAGCGCCGGTAGACTTTGCCCTGGTCTCGCCCGTCCGTACGAACCGAGTGCGGGTACGGGGGCGCGTCAGAACCTGCGACCGGAGGAGTGCAGTGGCAGCCAACGACCGGGCAGCGGCTCCCGGCAAGTCCGGTGGGAGTGCCGGTTCCGACGGTCTGATGCGCGCCTCGCTGAGCGCCGTGGCACCGGGCACGCCCCTGCGGGACGGCCTGGAGCGGGTTCTGCGCGGCAACACCGGCGGTCTCATCGTCCTCGGCTCCGACAAGACGGTCGAGGCGATGTGCACGGGCGGGTTCGTGCTGGACGTCGAGTTCACGGCCACCCGGCTCAGGGAGCTGTGCAAGCTGGACGGCGGCATCGTGCTGTCGTCGGACCTGTCGAAGATCCTGCGCGCGGGCGTGCAGCTGGTGCCGGACCCGACGATCCCCACGGAGGAGACGGGCACGCGGCACCGCACGGCGGACCGGGTGAGCAAGCAGGTCGGCTTCCCGGTGGTCTCGGTCTCCCAGTCGATGCGGCTGATCGCCCTGTACGTGGACGGTCAGCGGCGCGTCCTGGAGGACTCGGCGGCGATCCTGTCCCGCGCGAACCAGGCGCTGGCGACCCTGGAGCGGTACAAGCTGCGGCTGGACGAGGTCGCGGGCACGCTGTCGGCGCTGGAGATCGAGGACCTGGTGACGGTCCGGGACGTCTCGGCGGTCGCGCAGCGGCTGGAGATGGTCCGCCGCATCGCGACCGAGATCGCCGAGTACGTGGTCGAGCTGGGCACCGACGGCCGGCTTCTCGCGCTCCAGCTGGAGGAGTTGATCGCCGGGGTCGAGCCGGACCGCGAGCTGGTCGTCCGCGACTATGTGCCCGAGCCGACGGCGAAGCGGTCCCGCACGGTCGAGGAGGCGCTGGCCGAGCTGGACGCGCTGACCCACGCGGAGCTGCTGGAGCTGGGCACGGTGGCGCGTGCGCTGGGCTACACCGCGTCGCCCGAGTCGCTGGACTCGGCGGTCTCGCCGCGCGGCTTCCGGCTGCTGGCCAAGGTGCCGCGGCTGCCGGGCGCCATCATCGACCGGCTCGTGGAGCACTTCGGGGGCCTGCAGAAGCTGCTGGCCGCGAGCGTGGACGACCTGCAGACCGTGGACGGCGTGGGCGAGGCGCGGGCGCGCAGCGTCCGGGAGGGGCTGTCGCGGCTCGCGGAGTCGTCGATCCTGGAGCGGTACGTCTGAGGTTTCGGCGGGGCGCCTGACAGCCCGGGCCTTCCGGTCGGTCGGCGGCTGCGGGTTCGTCGTGGTTGCCCGCGCCGTTCCCCGCGCCCTTGCGGGCCGCTCTCAGTCCGCCGACAGCACGAACGACGCCTGGAGCTTGCCGTGGCCGGGAGCCTTGGCCTCCAGCAGGTAGGTGCCGGGCTTGGCCGCACCGCCGGACGGGGTCGCGCAGCGCGCGGCGCTCGGCTCGCGGTCCCACTTGACGGTGTAGGTGACGCTCTGTCCGGCCGGCACCCGGAAGGCGAGGCTGCCCGGGCCCTCGGGGCAGTCGTCCGAGGACCAGAACGCGTCGTCGCCGTCCGCCGGGGTGATCGTCAACACAGCGCGCTTCGGGCCGAGATCGACCTTGCAGTCCGCCGACGAGCCGTTCTTCGCGGTGAGTTCGAAGGTCGGGGTCTGGTCCGGCGAGTAGGAGTTGCGGACGCTGCGCAGGCTCAACGCCACCGCGTCGGGGGTGCAGTCGGGCAGCGTGGAGGAGCCGGGGAGCGCGTCGCCCGCGGCGACGGCGGCACCGCCGGAACCCGCGCCCGCGGAACCGGCCGGGCCGCCGGACCCGCCGGCCCCGGACGAGCCGCCGGAGCCCGCGGCCGATCCCGGGACGCCGCCGTCACCGGAGCCCCCGGAGTCCCCGCCGCCGCCGGTGTCCCCGCCGCCCGACTCGTCGCGCCCGCCCGGGTGTTGGCTGATCGCGGAGCCGGACGGACTCGGTCCGGGCGTGATGGTGTGCGTGGGGTTCTTGCCGTCGGACCCGGCGGTGTCCTTCTTGCCACCTCCGCCGCCGGTGGTGACGATCACCGTGATCACGAGCGCCAACAGGGCGACCACGGACAGCAGTACGACCCTCCGACGCCAGTAGATGGAGGAGGGAAGCGGCCCGACCGGATTGCGCAGAGATCCCACGCGCAAACTGTACGAGAGATCGCCGCGCTCGCTCGCGTCACCCGCCGCGCCGCGGTGAACTTTTCCGGATCATCATTTCGCCTAACTGCGTTGGACGGTGCGGCCCTTAGCGTTTCGCCACGCTCGGTGACCGCACCCTCACGCACGACACCCGGCCACCCGTGGCAGGATCGAAGGGCCATGACTGAGAAGCTCCACGCCCCCGTGATCGCCTGGTTCGACGCCCATGCCCGTGACCTCCCCTGGCGCCGCCCGGAGGCGGGCCCGTGGGGCGTGATGGTCAGCGAGTTCATGCTCCAGCAGACCCCGGTGAACCGGGTGCTGCCCGTCTACGAGGAATGGCTGACCCGCTGGCCGCGCCCCGCCGACCTGGCGAAGGAGGCGCCGGGCGAGGCGGTGCGCGCCTGGGGCCGGCTCGGCTACCCGCGCCGCGCCCTGCGGCTGCACGGCGCCGCGGTCGCCATAACGGAGCGGCACGGCGGGGACGTGCCGACGGACCACGCGCAACTGCTGGCGCTGCCCGGGATCGGCGAGTACACGGCGGCGGCCGTCGCCTCCTTCGCCTACGGGCAGCGGCACGCGGTGCTGGACACCAATGTGCGCCGGGTGATCGCGCGGGCGGTGACCGGGGTGCAGTACCCGCCGAACGCGACCACGGCCGCCGAACGGCGCCTGGCCCGGGAACTGCTGCCCGAGGACGAGCGGACCGCCGCGCGGTGGGCCGCCGCCTCCATGGAGCTGGGCGCGCTGGTGTGCACGGCGAAGAACGAGGGGTGCGGGCGGTGCCCGATCGCCGGGCAGTGCGCCTGGCGGCTGGCGGGCAAGCCGGAGCACTCGGGGCCGCCGCGGCGCGGACAGACGTACGCCGGTACGGACCGGCAGGTGCGCGGCAAGCTGCTGGCCGTGCTGCGCGAGGCGCACGTGCCGGTGCCGCAGGCGGCGCTGGACCGGGTGTGGCACGAGCCGGTGCAGCGGGCCCGCGCGCTGGACGGGCTGGTCGCGGACGGTCTGGTGGAGCCGCTGCCCGGCGGTCTGTACCGGCTGCCGCTGGGCTGACACACAGCCAGGTCACATTCCCGGGGCGTACGTTACGAAGGAACCAATACCTCATAACGCCCCATAAAGGGACGCAACTTCCCTGCGCCCTACCCTGTCACGGCTTCCGTTACACAACCGACGGATAGCCGATTGCCAGCCGCAGGCTGGTCCGCACAGCCCCGTGACAACCGCTCCGTAACTTCTTGTCCGTGCCCGGCGGACCACCGGGCTCGGGGACAGCGGGACTTCCGGCAGGAGCCGGAGGCACGACGGGGAACGGAGGCGGTTGATCATGTCGCAGGGCGAGGTGCTCGAATTCGAGGAGTACGTCCGCACCCGGCAGGACGCGCTGCTGCGCAGTGCCCGCCGGCTGGTGCCGGACCCGGTCGACGCCCAGGACCTGCTGCAGACCGCGCTGGTGCGGACGTACGGCCGCTGGGAGGGCATCGCCGACAAGCGGCTCGCCGACGCCTATCTGCGCCGGGTCATGATCAATACGCGGACCGAGTGGTGGCGGGCGCGCAAGCTGGAGGAAGTGCCGACCGAGCAGCTGCCGGACGCCTCCGTGGCGGACGCCACCGAGCAGCACGCGGACCGGGCCCTGCTGATGGACGTCCTGAAGGTGCTCGCACCCAAGCAGCGCAGTGTCGTGGTGCTGCGACACTGGGAGCAGATGTCCACAGAGGAGACGGCCGCGGCCCTCGGCATGTCGGCCGGTACGGTCAAGAGCACGCTGCACCGGGCGCTCGCCCGGCTCCGCGAGGAGCTGGAGGCCCGCGATCTGGACGCACGCGCGCTGGAGCGTGAGGAGCGGGAGCGTTGCGCGGCCTGACCGGGGCCGGGCCCGACGGGGTCCGAGGGAGTTCACAGGCGGTGATCGCGGTGGGGACCGCGCTCGCCGCCCTCGCCCTTTTCCTCGCCGCCTGCGGCAGCGGGGGCACCGGCGCCCGGGACGAGGGCCCGGCGCACGCCTCGGCGGCGGCGGACGCCGCCGCCGCTCCCTCCCCCTCCCCCAGCACCGCCTTCGGCAAGTTCCGGCGGGTGGACGCCGTGGCGCTGCTCAAGCGCGACCCCGGGGTGTCGGCGGCGGTCAAGCGGGAGCTGAAGCCGTGCGACGGCGACGACTACCAGGTCGACGTCTCGTACGCCGATCTCACCGACGCCCCGGTGGACGACGTCGTCATCAACGTGATGACCTGCGCGGACTGGGTCGGCATCGGCTCGTACGTGTACCGGGACGAGGACGGCGTGTTCCGGAACGTCTTCAAGAGCGAGGAGTCCCCGGTCTACGCGGAGATCGACCGCGGCACCCTGTCGGTGACCCGGCAGTATTACGAGCAGGACGACCCGATCTCCAGCCCGTCCGGTGACATCGTGACCCCCTACACCTGGAAGGCGGGCCGGTTCGTCCCGGGCAAACCCACCCGCAACGAGTACGGCAAGTCCGCCGACGGCACCCCGCGGCCGGTGCCGGGCACCTGATCCCCCACACGCACATCATGAGGACTGAGAGCACCGGGATGGCAGACCAGACCCACGTTCTGTTCGTCGAGGACGACGACGTCATCCGCGAGGCCACCCAGCTCGCCCTGGAGCGGGACGGCTTCGCGGTCACCGCGATGCCCGACGGCCTGTCGGGCCTGGAGGCGTTCCGGGCGGACCGCCCCGACATCGCCCTGCTGGACGTCATGGTGCCGGGCCTGGACGGGGTCAGCCTGTGCCGGCGGATCCGGGACGAGTCGACCGTGCCGGTGATCATGCTGTCGGCGCGCGCCGACTCCATCGACGTCGTCCTCGGCCTGGAGGCGGGCGCCGACGACTACGTGACCAAGCCGTTCGACGGTGCCGTGCTGGTCGCCCGGATCCGCGCGGTGCTGCGCCGCTTCGGGCACGCGGGCGGGGAGCGGGCGCAGGAGCCCGGGGCCGCGGTCACCGGCACGCTGACCTTCGGGGACCTGGAGATCGACACCGAGGGCATGGAGGTGCGGCGGGCCGGACGGCCGGTGGCGCTCACCCCGACCGAGATGCGGCTGCTGCTGGAGTTCTCCTCCGCGCCGGGCACCGTGCTCTCCCGCGACAAGCTGCTGGAACGCGTGTGGGACTACGGCTGGGGCGGGGACACCCGGGTCGTGGACGTGCACGTGCAGCGGCTGCGGCAGAAGATCGGCCAGGACCGGATCGAGACGGTCCGCGGCTTCGGTTACAAGCTGAAGGCCTGAGCGGGGCGGTATGCGGGGGATCCTGCGGCACCCGGTGCGGCGCGTGGAACGCGCGGGACTGCGCACGGGGCTCAGATGGAAGCTGAGCGCGGCGATCGCGCTGGTGGCCGGCCTGGTGGCGGTCGTGCTGAGCCTGGTCGTGCACAACGCGGCCCGGGTCTCGATGCTGGACAACGCGCGCGAGCTGGCCAACGACCGCCTGGTGCTGGCCCAGCGCAACTACGAACTGAACCGGGGACCGGTCTTCCCCTACGTCCAGGTCGACGACCCCGAGCTGCCGGACGCGCTGCGCGAGAGCGTCGAGCGGGGCCGGCGGGCCAGTGACGTCTCCCGGCACGGCAAGGACCCGGACATCTGGGCGGCCGTCCCGGTCAAGGGCGGGCACGTGCTGTCCGTGCACCTGCACCTGCCGGACCGCAGCGTCGACATGCTGAGGGACCTGGACCAGGCCCTGGTCATCGGCTCGGTCGCGGTGGTGCTCGGCGGCAGCGCGCTCGGCGTGCTGATCGGCGGGCAGCTGTCCCGCCGGCTGCGGAAGGCGGCGGCCGCCGCGAACCAGGTCGCCAAGGGCGAGACCGAGGTGCGGGTGCGGGAGGCCATCGGCGGGGTCGTACGGGACGAGACCGACGATCTGGCGCGCGCGGTGGACGCCATGGCGGACGCGCTGCGGCAGCGGCTGGAGGCCGAGCGGCGGGTCACCGCCGACATCGCGCACGAGCTGCGCACCCCGGTGACCGGGCTGCTGACGGCGGCGGAACTGCTGCCGCCCGGGCGGCCCACGGAACTGGTCCTGGACCGGGCCAAGGCGATGCGCACGCTGGTCGAGGACGTGCTGGAGGTGGCCCGGCTGGACAGCGCCTCGGAGCGGGCGGAACTGCAGGACATCATGCTGGGCGAGTTCGTCGCGCGCCGGGTGGCGGCCAAGGACCCGGAGGCCGCCGTGCGGGTCGTGCACGAGTCGGAGGTCACCACCGATCCGCGCCGGCTGGAGCGGGTGCTCTTCAACCTGCTCGCCAACGCCGCCCGGCACGGCCGGCCGCCGATCGAGGTCACCGTGGAGGGCCGGGTCATCCGGGTCCGCGACCACGGCCCCGGCTTCCCGGAGGAGCTGCTGGCCGAGGGACCGAGCCGGTTCCGCACCGGCAGCAAGGACCGCGCCGGGCAGGGCCACGGGCTGGGCCTGACCATCGCGGCCGGCCAGGCCCGCGTCCTCGGCGCCCGGTTGACCTTCCGCAACGTGCGCCCCGTCGGCACCCCCGCCCACCTGCCCGCCGAGGGTGCGGTCGCCGTCCTGTGGCTCCCGGAGCACGCCCCCACCAACACGGGCAGCTATCCGATGCTGCCGGTGTCCGGGGGGAACCGGCGACGGACGTAGCACCGGGGCGGGCGGATCGGTCACGGTCGTCGCCGTCCACCCACGGGCCGCACGGTCGCGCGGGCCGTGGTGTTCCTGTCCACCGACGGGCGCACGGTCGCGCGGGCCGTGGTGTCCCTGTCCACCGACGGGCGCCCGCCCGGCCCGGTCCGGGCAGCTATCCGATGCTTCCGGTGTCCGGGAGGAACCGGCGACGGACGTAGCACCGGGGGCAGGCGGACCGGTCACGGTCGTCCCCGCCCACCCACGGGCCGCACGGTCGCGCAGGCCATGGTGTTCCTGTCCACCGACGGGCGCCCGCCCGGCCCGCCCCGGTCCGGTATCCCGACGGGGGCCGCGCCCCGCGCCGAGGTGCCGGGCCCCCGCGTCTCGCCGTCGCGCGGCTCGTCCTCGGCGCCGGCCGCCCACGCGATGCCGCGGGCGGTGCGCCCGGCCCGGGAAGACGCCGAAGGCCCCGGCGGCGGACACGCGCCGGGGCCTTCGGGTGCGGGGTGGCTCAGATGGCCTCGGCCATCGGCTGCGGCACCGCTTCCGTGCCCTCGCCGGAGGCCTTCGGTCCGCCCTTGAGCGGCACCTCCTTGACGAACAGGGCCGCGATCAGCACCGGCACCGCGATCACGGCGCCGAGCAGGAACGCGGAGTGCGTGCCCGAGGAGACCGCGTGCTGGTAGGCCTCGCGGGCCGCCGCCGGCAGCTTGGCCAGGCTGTCCGCGTCCAGCTGCGCCGACTTGGCGGTGATCTTCGAGCCCAGGTCGCCGGCCCGCGCGGTCATGACGTCCTGCACGCGGTGGTTGAACAGCGCGCCCATGATGGCGACGCCGAAGGAGGAGCCGAGCGTACGGAACAGGGTGGCCGAGGAGGACGCCACGCCCATGTCCTTCATCTGCACGCTGTTCTGCGCGACCAGCATGGTGATCTGCATCAGGCAGCCCATGCCGGCGCCGACCACGGCCATGTAGACGCCGGAGGTGAACCGGGTCGTGCCCGTGTCCATCGTCGACAGCAGGTACAGACCGACGATCATCAGGGCGCCGCCGACGATCGGGAAGATCTTGTACCGGCCGCTGTTGGTGGTGATCCGTCCGGCGATCATCGAGGTCACGAGCATCGCGCCGAGCATCGGCAGGAGCAGCAGACCCGAGTTGGTCGCGGAGGCGCCCTGCACGGCCTGCTGGTACAGCGGCAGGAACAGCGTGGCGCCGAACATCACGAACCCGGTGATGAAACCGATGACCGCCATCAGGGTGAAGTTGCCGCTCTTGAAGATGTGCAGCGGCAGGACCGGCTCGGCGGCCTTGGTCTGCCAGAACACGAACCCGATCAGCGCGGCCACGCCGATGCCGATCAGCTCCATGATCCGCGCGGAGGTCCAGGCGTACTCGGTGCCGCCCCACGTCGTGACCAGCACGATCGCGGTGATGCCGACGGTCAGCAGGACCACGCCCAGGTAGTCGATGCCCGCCTTGGACCGCTTCCTCGGCAGCTGGAGCACGACGGTGACCAGCGCGAGGGCGACCGCGCCCAGCGGCAGGTTGATGTAGAAGGCCCAGCGCCAGCCCCAGTTGTCGGTGATGGTGCCGCCGACCAGCGGGCCGCCGATCATCGCCAGCGCCATGACGCCGGCCATCATGCCCTGGTACTTGCCCCGCTCCCGGGGCGGCACGAGGTCGCCGATGATCGCCATGACGCCGACCATGAGACCGCCGGCGCCGAGACCCTGCACGGCCCGGAACCCGATCAGCTGGCCCATGTCCTGGGCCATGCCGCTCAGCGCCGAGCCGACGAGGAAGATCACGATCGAGGCGAGGAAGGCCCCCTTGCGCCCGTACATGTCACCGAGCTTGCCCCAGACCGGGGTCGAGGCCGCGGTGGCCAGGGTGTAGGAGGTGACGACCCAGGAGAGGTGCTCCAGGCCGCCGAGATCGCCCACGATCGTGGGCATCGCCGTGCCCACGATCATGTTGTCGAGCATCGCGAGCATCATCGCGATCATGAGTGCGAGCAGCACTACTCGCACACTCCTGGGGCGTTTGCCCGCTATGACGCCTTCGGCTGTGTCCGCCATCATCTTCCCGTTTCCCCCAGGGCGATACTTACTTGCCGCCCGGCTAGTTCTCACTACACTGGGAAGGTAGACGGCTTACTAGCCGGGCGTCAAGTAAGTTTCCGCGGGAGCGCGAGGAGTACGAGGATGGGCGGCACCATGGACGGCACCAAGCAGCAGCGCCGCGGCAACACCCGCCAGCGCATCCAGGACGTGGCCCTCGAACTCTTCGCGGAGCAGGGCTACGAGAAGACCTCCCTGCGGGAGATCGCCGAGCGCCTCGACGTCACCAAGGCGGCGCTGTACTACCACTTCAAGACCAAGGAAGAGATCATCGTCAGCCTCTTCGAGGACCTGACGCAGCCGATCGAGGCCCTGATCGAGTGGGGCAGGGGACAGCCGGGCACCCTGGAGACCAAAGAGGAGATCATCCGCCGCTACAGCGAGGCGCTCGCGGGTGCGGAACCACTGTTCCGCTTCATGCAGGAGAACCAGGCGACGGTGCGCGAACTGCGCATCGGCGACACCTTCAAGGACCGGATGCGCGGCCTGCGGGACATCCTCGTCACGCCCGGGGCGGAGCTGGTGGACCAGGTGCGCTCGGTCAGCGCGATGTTCACGCTGCACGCCGGGATGTTCGTACTGCAGGACGTCGAAAGCGACTCCGAGAAGCGGCGCGAAGCCGTTCTCGAAGTCGCCCTGGACATGATCCGGCAGGCGCACGAACACGCCCGCCGCAAGGACTAGGTCAGACCGCCACGCCGTGGGAGCGCAGGAACGCGACCGGGTTGACGGCGGAGCCGTAGTTCGGGGTGGTGCGGATCTCGAAGTGCAGGTGGGGACCGGTGGAGTTGCCGGTGGAGCCGGACAGCGCGATGTGCTGGCCGGTCGCCACGACCTGGCCGATCCGCACGTCGATGCGGGACAGGTGCGCGTACTGCGAGTAGGTGCCGTTGCCGTGCTTGATGACGATGGCGTTGCCGTACGCCGGGCCGTCACCGGCGCCGTTGGGGCCGGCCTTGACGACGGTGCCGCCGTGCGCGGCGACGACCTCGGTGCCGGTCGGCACGGCGAAGTCCTGGCCGCTGTGCTTGGCGACCCAGTGGCCACCGGCCTGCATGAAGCTGGCGGAGAGCGTGTAGTGCTTCACCGGGTCGACCCAGGACGTGGCGGACGCGGTGGCGGCGCTCGCGACCCCGGTGCCCAGGACGGCCGTGGCGCCGAGACCGGCGGCCATGACGGCCACGCGGGCGCGGAGCGAGGACGTGCGGGCGGAGCGGGACGTGAAGCGTCGGAACATCGTGACCTCGTGAACTCGGGGACTGGTCGGCCACCCGGCACACGGACGTCCGTCGAGGACGTCCACCGAAGCGGCCATTACTTGGTAACCGAGCACCCCGAGGGCTGACAAAGGGTGCCTCTACGGCACCGAGTAGTAGATGCCCTCTAAAACCGGTCGATTCCCGGCACGTGCCGCATCCGGCGGACACCGCCCCTGACGTCGGGGTTCTCTCCGCTTTCCGCCCTCGACTTCGGCAATAAAAGTCCCTTTTATCCGCCTATTTCCGTTCACCGGGCGGGTTAGTAGGTGACTTACCTCTCGTGCGGCATGTCACCGGCCGCATAAACGGCCGGGCACGGAATTGTGACGCGGACCTCTATCCCCCTACCGCCCGGTAACCCTACGGTTCCCCACACGCCACCCCCGGCTCGGATCATGTCCCTGACCTTCGGGACGCGTACGGACACGCGTACGGACGTGAGAGGACCCCCACCGATGACCAGACGCCCCTGGGCACGCCGCAGCTCCGTGACCGCCGTCTCCCTGGCCGCGCTGGCCGCCCTGGCGGTACAGGCCGCACCGGCGCAGGCCGCACCGGCCCGGACCGCGGCCGACGCCACGGCCGCGGCCGGCGCCACGGCCCCGGCCGGCGCCACGGCCGCGAAGGTCGACCGCGCCACCTGGCAGAAGGACTGCCAGGCGGTCATGGGCCAGGCCCTGCCCTATCTGAAGCAGCGCGTCGCCGCCGCCCGGCCCGGCGAGAAGCAGGCCATCGTCTTCGACATCGACAACACCACGCTGGAGACCGACTTCGGCTTCAGCTACCCCCAGCCCGCCAATCGCCCCGTCCTCGACGTCGCCCGCTACGCCCAGGAGCACGGCGTCTCCCTCTTCTTCGTCACCGCCCGCCCCGGCGTCCTGTACTGGCCCACCCAGTACAACCTCGAACACGACGGCTACGAGGTCACCGGCCTGCGCGTCCGCGGCCTGACCGACCTCTTCAAGGACGTCGCCGCCTACAAGACCGCCCAGCGCGCCGGCATCGAGAACGACGGTTACACGATCATCGCGAACATAGGCAACAACACCACGGACCTCTCCGGCGGCCACGCCGAGAAGACCTTCAAGCTGCCGGACTACGACGGGCAGCTGTCGTAACACCGCACGTTTGCACTGACTAGGCTCACCCCATACGTCGGTACGCACACGGGGGTGGCGGATGGAGCCGGCCGTACTGGGCAGCAAACTGGCCTCCGGCCTGATCGGCCCGCTGGTGAGGAAGCTGTTCGTCCAGGACGGCCCCGGCGCGGGCCTGGCCGACCGCCCGGTACGGCTGTCGGCGCTGGTGTCGTTCCGGGGCGAGAAACGGACGCTGGGCGAGAAGGACGTCCACCGGCTGGCCGGGCGGATCGTGGCCCGGGCGGTGGAGTCGCCCGGCGAGCCCCCGTTCCCCGCCGACGAGCGGGAGGCGGTCGCCGACGCGCTCGCCCGCCGCCTGCTCGCCCTCGGCGAGCTGGAGATGGAGGACGTCCAGGCCGTACGGCTGGGCAGCGCGGAATTCGCCCGGCGGCTGCTGCGCCACGCCCCGGCCCCGGACGGTCTGTCCGCCGACGCCTGCGCCTTCCTCGACTCCGCCGCCGAGTGGGCTTGCCTGCACATCCTGGAGTTCTTCACCCGGCGGTCGACCTTCGTCGCCCGCACCCTGGTGGAGCAGAGCCGCGCCCAGGCGGAGCTCATCGCCAAAGTGGACGAACTGATCGCCCGCACCCCGCGCCCCGACGCCCGCGACACGGCCTTCGAACGCCGCTACCTCCCCTACCTCGCCGACCGCCACGACCACATCACCATCTACGGCATCGACCTGCGCGACTCCCCCGACCGGTGGCCACTCGAAGTCGCCTACCTCAGCCTGGAGGCGACCGCCCAGGACGAGTGGCCGCGCGATCCGGAACCCGCGGAGCACCCGCACGTCACGGCCGGCCGGCTCTCCGCCGAGGAGGCGCTGACCGGCGGCTCCCGCGTGCTGCTGCGCGGGGACGCCGGTTCCGGCAAGACGACGCTGGTGCAGTGGCTGGCGGTCACCGCGGCCCGCGACGCCGACCGTGTCCCCTTCGTCCTCCCGCTGCGCACCCTGGTCCGCACCGGCCCGCTGCCCGCGCCGGACGGCTTCCTGACGGCGGTGAGCTGCCCGCTGACCCCGCCGGAGGGCTGGACCGAACGGCTCCTGGCCGCGGGCCGGGGCCTGCTCCTGGTCGACGGCCTGGACGAGATCCCGGCCGCCGACCGCCACCGCGTCCGCGACTGGCTGCGCTCGCTGCTCGCCGCCTACCCCGGCAACGCCGTCCTCCTGACCTCCCGCCCGACCGCCGCACGCCCCGACTGGCTGGCCCCGGAAGGCTTCCGGGAACTGACCCTCGCCCCGATGCGCCGTACCGAGGTGGCGACGTTCGTGCACCGCTGGCACGAGGCGGCGCGGGCACCGGAGTACGAGCAGCCGCTGCTGGATTCCCTGCGCACCAAGCGCGATCTGGCCCGGCTGGCCACCAACCCGCTGATGTGCGGCCTGATCTGCGCCCTGCACCGGGAACGCCGGGGCTATCTCCCCACCGGCCGCAAGGAGTTGTACGACGCCGCCCTCACCATGCTCCTCGCCCGCCGGGACCGGGAACGGGGCATGGGCGCCGAACTCGGTGAGGAGGCGCAGCTGGAACTGCTCCAGCGGCTGGCGTACGCGCTGGTGCTGAGCGGCCGCACGGAGATGGACCTCGATACGGCCGAGGGGATCGTGGAGCGGTGTCTGCCCGCGATCGCGTCGGCGTCCGGGGACGCGGCCACGGTGCTGCGAGCGCTGCTGCTGCGCAGCGGCCTGCTGCGGCAGCCGGCGGAAGAGGTGGTCGACTTCGTCCACCGCACCTTCCAGGACTACCTGGGCGCACGGTACGCGGTGGAGGAGGGCCACCTCGACGTCCTCCTCGGCCACGCCGACGACGCCCAGTGGGAGGACGTCATCCGCATGGCGGTGGCCCACGCCCGGCCACGCGAACGGGCATCCCTGCTACGGCGGTTGCTGGCCCGGGGCACTCCCCGCCTGACCCTGCTGGCACTGGCCTGCCTGGAACACGCGACCGCCCTGGACCCCGGGGTGCGGGCGGAGGTCGAGGACCGGGCGGGCGCGCTGATCCCGCCACGGACGACGGAGGAGGCGAGGACCCTGGCGGAAGCGGGACCGCTGGTTCTGGAGCTGCTGCCCGGGCCCGAGGGCCTGACCGCCGAGGAGGCCCGCGGGGTCACGGTCACCGCCTCCCTGCTGGGAACGGAGGAGCCGGACGCCGCGCTGGCCGTACTGCGACGGTTCCGGGACCACCCGGACCTCGATGTAAGACGGCAGCTCGTGGGCACCTGGGGACGCTTCGACGCCGATGTCTACGCGGTCGAGGTGCTGGACCATCTGGACCGCACGGACCTCGTCCTCACCTGCGATTCGGCCGAACAGCGCGCCACCCTCGCCCGGATGCGTCCCTGGCAACGCCTGCACTTCCGGGGCGTGCACCTGATCGGGGACCTCCTCGCCGCGGTTCCGGCACCCGACACGGTGCTGGCACTCACCCTGTCGGCCAATCCGCATCTCACCGATCTGGGCGCCCTGACGCGGTTCCGTGCACTGCACGGCCTGTCGGTGTACGCCTGTCCCACGGTAAGCGGCGTGGACCGCCTCGCCGAGCTGCCGCTCGCGCAGTTCGACTGCCCGGACATCGCCGATCCGGCCCAGCTGCGTGCCTTGCGGTCGCTCTCCAGGCTCGCCGTGACCCAGCGGTTGCCGGGCACCGATCTCCGCCACGCCCTGCCCGTCGATGCTCCGCTGAGGTTCCTGCATCTCGGTGGGGACAGCACCGAGAGCACGGGACTGCGCGGGCTGGAGCACTGGACCGAGCTGCGGACGCTGAGCCTCGGACTGCTGACCACAGAGCTGACGGCCGACGACTGGAGACGCGTCACCGGACTGCCCTGCCTCGTCCGGCTTCAGCTGAGGGGGAGCACCTGCCGGGGCTCGCACCTCATGCCGGAACTTCCCGGCATTCGAGAGTTGTGTGTCTCCTCGGCCCTCGGCCCGGAGGAACTGTCCGCTCTGGCGTCTCGTCTGCCGGGCCTCCGCTCGGTGAGCGTGGTGCCCCACCCGGGCGTTCCGCCCTCCCGCGTCGAGCCGTTCTTCCCCCACGCGCAAGTGGCCCTGGAACAACGCTGAAGGGGCCGGTGCCCACAGGCACCGGCCCCTTCAGTTCGGTCGAACCGCCGGAGGCTTACGCGTCCTTGCTCAGGTTGGGACCCGCCCCACCCGCGGCCTGCTCGATCGGCGGGGCGTCCGGCAGGGCCGACTTCTCCTCACCGCGGAAGGTGAAGGTGGCGGCGTCGCCCTCGCCCTCGGTGTCCACGACCACGATGTGACCGGGACGCAGCTCGCCGAAGAGGATCTTCTCCGAGAGCGTGTCCTCGATCTCGCGCTGGATCGTGCGGCGCAGCGGCCGGGCACCCAGCACCGGGTCGTAACCCTTCTTGGACAGCAGCTCCTTGGCGGACTGGGACAGCTCGATGCCCATGTCCCGGTCCTTCAGGCGCTCGTCCACCTTGCCGACCATGAGGTCGACGATCCGCAGGATGTCCTCCTGCGTGAGCTGCGGGAAGACGACCACGTCGTCGACGCGGTTGAGGAACTCGGGGCGGAAGTGCTGCTTGAGCTCGTCCGACACCTTGTTCTTCATGCGCTCGTAGTTGGTCTTCGTGTCACCCGCGGCGGCGAAGCCGAGGTTGAAGCCCTTGGAGATGTCCCGGGTGCCGAGGTTGGTCGTCATGATGATGACCGTGTTCTTGAAGTCCACGACCCGGCCCTGGGAGTCGGTCAGGCGACCGTCCTCCAGGATCTGCAGCAGCGAGTTGAAGATGTCCGGGTGGGCCTTCTCGACCTCGTCGAAGAGGACGACCGAGAACGGCTTGCGGCGGACCTTCTCCGTCAGCTGGCCGCCCTCCTCGTAGCCCACGTAGCCGGGGGGCGAGCCGAAGAGACGGGAGACCGTGTGCTTCTCGCTGAACTCCGACATGTCGAGGGAGATCAGGGCGTCCTCGTCACCGAAGAGGAACTCGGCGAGCGCCTTGGACAGCTCGGTCTTACCGACACCGGACGGGCCGGCGAAGATGAACGAACCACCCGGACGCTTCGGGTCCTTCAGGCCGGCGCGAGTACGGCGGATCGCCTTCGACAGCGCCTTGACGGCGTCGTTCTGGCCGATGACCCGCTTGTGCAGCTCCTCCTCCATGCGGAGCAGGCGGCTGGACTCCTCCTCGGTCAGCTTGAAGACCGGGATGCCGGTGGCCGTGGCGAGGACCTCGGCGATCAGCTCGCCGTCGACCTCGGCGACGACGTCCATGTCGCCGGCCTTCCACTCCTTCTCCCGCTTCGCCTTCGCGGCCAGGAGCTGCTTCTCCTTGTCGCGCAGCGACGCGGCCTTCTCGAAGTCCTGCGAGTCGATCGCGGACTCCTTGTCCCGGCGGACGCCGGCGATCTTCTCGTCGAACTCGCGCAGGTCCGGCGGAGCGGTCATCCGGCGGATGCGCATCCGGGAACCGGCCTCGTCGATCAGGTCGATCGCCTTGTCCGGCAGGAAGCGGTCCGAGATGTACCGGTCGGCCAGGGTGGCCGCCTGGACCAGGGCCTCGTCCGTGATGGAGACGCGGTGGTGCGCCTCGTACCGGTCGCGCAGGCCCTTGAGGATCTCGATCGTGTGCGGCAGGGACGGCTCGGCGACCTGGATGGGCTGGAAGCGGCGCTCCAGGGCCGCGTCCTTCTCCAGGTGCTTGCGGTACTCGTCCAGCGTGGTGGCACCGATGGTCTGGAGTTCGCCGCGGGCCAGCATCGGCTTGAGGATGCTCGCCGCGTCGATGGCGCCCTCGGCGGCACCCGCACCGACCAGCGTGTGCAGCTCGTCGATGAACAGGATGATGTCGCCGCGGGTGCGGATCTCCTTGAGCACCTTCTTCAGGCGCTCCTCGAAGTCACCGCGGTAGCGGGAGCCGGCGACCAGGGCGCCGAGGTCCAGCGTGTAGAGGTGCTTGTCCTTGAGGGTCTCGGGCACCTCGCCCTTGACGATGGCCTGGGCGAGGCCCTCGACGACGGCGGTCTTGCCGACGCCCGGCTCACCGATGAGGACCGGGTTGTTCTTCGTGCGGCGGGACAGCACCTGCATGACCCGCTCGATCTCCTTCTCGCGCCCGATGACCGGGTCGAGCTTGGACTCGCGAGCGGCCTGGGTGAGGTTCCGGCCGAACTGGTCCAGGACGAGAGAGGTCGAGGGGGTGCCCTCGGCCGGGCCGCCCGCGGTGGCGGTCTCCTTGCCCTGGTAACCGGAGAGCAGCTGGATGACCTGCTGCCGCACCCGGTTGAGGTCTGCGCCCAGCTTGACCAGGACCTGGGCGGCGACGCCCTCGCCCTCGCGGATCAGGCCGAGCAGGATGTGCTCCGTGCCGATGTAGTTGTGGCCCAGCTGAAGGGCCTCGCGGAGCGACAGCTCCAGGACCTTCTTGGCACGGGGGGTGAAGGGGATGTGCCCGGACGGAGCCTGCTGGCCCTGACCGATGATCTCCTCCACCTGCTGGCGGACCGCCTCAAGCGAAATGCCGAGGCTCTCCAGGGCCTTAGCGGCGACACCTTCGCCCTCGTGGATGAGACCCAGGAGGATGTGCTCGGTGCCGATGTAGTTGTGGTTGAGCATCCGGGCTTCTTCCTGAGCCAGGACGACAACCCGCCGCGCGCGGTCGGTGAACCTCTCGAACATCGTTAATCGCTCCTCAGAGCGGTCAGGCAGTGGGGGGAACTTCCCCTCCCTGTCCTTCCGCAGCTTAGTCCCGCAAGCGGGGACCGCTCATTCCAACTGCCGACACCGTCGATGGCCTCCTGACCGTGTGCGCCGACATCTGCTCCAACCCGATGGTGCGAGACGATGTTCCCGCAGGCCAGGCAGTTACCCCACTCGCCAGTACGCCGTTGGCGAACGTGAGACGGCCCGTTCTGCGTGTCGCCCCCTCCCACTAGGGATGTCTTACCCGCAGGGACTGACACTCCATGCCGCGCGCACCGGTTCCCTCCGCTACGGGCGAACAGCCTTGCGCGGCCCCCGGCCCCCACCCGCCCCCTCTTCCGGCACTCAGCGCGGCCGACGAGGCACCCAGCGTAACCCTGACGCCTCTCCCGCGGTTGCAGTGGGCATGGCTGGCTCCGTCCCCGTGACGACCTCGGTCCCCCCGCCCCGCCGGCCCGTCGTGGCGGCCGCGCCGCCCGGTGGCCCGGGCGCCGGCCCGGACGCCCGGGCCCGGCACTGGTACGAGAACGAACTGGGCTGGCCGACCGCGCCCGGACGGCCGCTGCGGCTGGTCACGGGGGTGCGGTTCGACGTGCTGGACGTGCCGGCCGAGGCGGGCGCGCGGGCGCTGCGGCATCTCGCGCCGGGCTCCCCGGTGATCCTCCGGGGCGATCGCATGGAGCTGCTGGTGGCTCCGGGCGGCGCGGAGGAGCTGCCGGGACTGCTGGAGTGGCTGGAATGGGGTCCGGTGTCCCTGGACCTGCGGGCCCTGGGACCGGGCGGCACGCTGTGCGCCCCGGCGCCGGCCGGGTGCGGGCGGGCCGGGTCAGCGCAGGGGGCCGCCGTGTGGCTGCGGCCCCCCGGACCGGGGCGCGAGGACGTCGGGTCCTCGCTGCCGGCCATGCCGGGCGTGCCCGGTGTGACGGCCGTGCCGGCCATGGGGCGCGAGGGGAGCGCCCCCGATCTCGTACGGCTGGTGGACACGGTGGCAGCGCACTGTCACCGGGTCCGGCTGCGGCGCGGGTGCGCCGGGCGTTCCGCCGGCCGGCGGGATCAGCCGTTGGCCTTCTCGTAGGCCTCGCGAATCGACGCGGGAACGCGGCCCCGGTCGTTGACCTCGTAACCGTTCTCCTTCGCCCAGGCGCGGATGGCCGCGGTGTCCTGGTTGCCGCCGGAAGCGGCACGCGCCTTTCCGCGCCCGCCGGAAGCACGGCCCCCGGTACGGCGCCCGCCCTTCACGTAGGGGTCGAGGAGACCGCGCAGCTTGTCCGCGTTGGCGGTCGTGAGGTCGATCTCGTACGTCTTGCCGTCCAGCGCGAACGTCACGGTCTCGTCCGCCTCGCCGCCGTCGAGGTCGTCGACAAGAAGGACCTGAACCTTCTGTGCCACCGCATTTCCTTTCATCGATAACGTTGAGGACCAGGGGTGTGCGGCGTCCGCCGTTTCGCCGCCCCTGTTATATGCAGTACTGCAGTACGTCGGAAAGCAAACCGCTTTTGCCGGAAAAACACAAACCCTCGGGAGTGCCCCGGCACCCCGGCCCGGCCCGGAAACATGCGCGTTTCGGACATAGGGCACCGCTGGCAATGACGATCACAGATGCAGAAGCATCCGACTGTTGCCCAAGGTGTTCGGCTTCACTCGTTCGAGACCGAGGAACTCCGCGACGCCCTCGTCATAGGAACGCAACAGCTCCGCGTACACATCGGTGTCGACCGGCGTCTCCCCGATCTCCACGAAGCCGTGCTTCCCGAAGAAGTCCACTTCGAAGGTCAGGCAGAAAACCCGGCGAACGCCGAGCCAGCGCGCGGTCTCCACCAACTTCTCCAGCAACCGATGTCCCACGCCGGCGCCCTTGAGGCCGGGCTTCACCGCGAGAGTGCGCACTTCCGCCAGGTCCTCCCACATGACGTGCAGCGCGCCGCAGCCGACGACCTCGGCGTTGTCGTCGCGTTCGGCGACCCAGAACTCCTGGATGTCCTCGTAAAGCGTGACGGTGGCTTTGTCGAGCAGGATGCGGTCGCGGACGTAGGCGTCGAGGAGGCGGCGCACGGCCGGGACATCGCTGGTCCGGGCCCGCCGGACGGTGATGGCTTTTGCGGAGACTTCGGCACGCTCTGCTGACATGAGCGGACGCTATCGCCCGCCGGCGCCCTCTGCCGAGCCGGGGTTCTCCTCTTGCCGGGCTTCGGGCGCTTCCCGTTGCCGGGCTTCGGCGGCTTCCCGGGTTTCTTCCGGCCCCTGGACGATGCGTACGGCGTCCCTGAGGGCCTGGCGCTGTTCCTCGCTCATCATGCCGAAGAACGCGACGAGAGCGGCCGCGGGGTTGTCGCTCTGGGACCAGGCGTCGTTCATCAGGGCGGCGGCGTACGCGGCGCGTGTCGACACGGCCTCATATCGATAGGCCCGGCCTTCCGCCTCACGGCGCACCCAGCCCTTCTGATGGAGATTGTCCAAAACGGTCATCACGGTGGTGTACGCGATGGAGCGTTCCTGCTGGAGGTCTTCCAGGACTTCTCGAACGGTCACCGGGCGGTTCCACTTCCACACCCGCGTCATGACCGCGTCTTCGAGTTCTCCCAATGGGCGAGGCACAGCTCAGAACAATAGTGGGAGAACCGGTCAATGGCGTGCCGGACGTGCGCTAAGACGGCAAACCCGAACAAAAAGGCGCGTCGAGGGGGAAGCGGGGCCTTGCGAGCGAGGGTGCCGGGCCCACCGGGGCGGACGACGCCGCCGGGCAGCGCACGGCGGCCGCGCGGGCGTCCCGCGCGGCCGGGTCCCACCCGGGTCCGCGTCCGGCCGGGGCCGCTCAGACGTCGGCGGCGGGGCGCGTGGGCGCGCCGTCCACGCGGGCGAGGGCGGCGTCGACGGCCGCGTCCTCCTTGGCCTTGGCGGCCCCGCCCTGGGTCTTCACGATCACCCTGACCACACCGATGAAGAACGCGGCCATGACGACCGGGGGCACGAGCGCGGAGACGTAGTCCATGCCTCCAGAGTAGCCACGGCGACCCGCGCGAAAGGCCCGGGGTGCGACGAACCACCCCCACGCACCACAAGCCCCACCGACAACCGCGGAAACGCCCGCCCCGGCCGGCCGCACGCCGTGAACGGTGAACCGCCCGGCGGGGCGGGGCGCCTCAGACCGCGGCCAGCCGCTGCGGAGCCGCCGGCCCGGCGGGCGGTGCCGGCTTGCGGCGCGGGAAGACCTCGCCCGGCGTGGGAATGGGCCGCTTGGGTGCCCCCGGCTCCGCACCGGGCCGCTCCTCCGGGGGCACGGGCGCCGGCTTCTCCGCCGGCTTCGGCGGCTCCCCGGCCGCCACGGCGCCCTGCCGCGCCCCGGACTCCCCCGCCCCGCCCGCGAGGGCCAGCAGCCGCGTCCGCGCGGCCGGCACGGCGGGCGCCGGCACCCTGCGCGCCCCCTGGGCGAACCGTGCCCGTACGTCCTGCCCGGCCAGCGCCCGGCAGCGGTCCAGCAGCGCCGCCGCCACCCGGTTCCCGCGCAGCGCCCGGAGCGCGGCGAGATCGTCGGGCGTCGGACGGTGCCCGGCTCCGAGGGCCTCCTCCAGCAGGACGAGGTAACCGGCGGCCGTACCCGGCAGAGCGGCCCGGTAGCGGCCCAGGTCGGCCACCAGGAAGGCGCGCAGCCTGGCCCCCTCGCACAACGCCTCGTCCAGCGAGTCGGCGAGCCGGAGGCAGTCCTGCACGTCCTCGGCGGAGGCGTGGCCGGGGTGGAGGGCGAGGGCGAGGGCACGGCGGAGCACACGCAGCTCCTCCGCGCCGAACGCCATGCCGCCGCGGGATCCGTATGGCGTGGGCATGCGGCGACGCTAGCGCTAATCGGACAAAAGCGACACAACAGGATGTTTTTTCGCCGCGTGTCGCTCCCCGGTTCCCCCGTCCGGGCCCTCCGAGCCCCTTACAGCCGGGACACGTTCCGTTCGTAGACCAGGCGCAGCCCGATCAGCGTCAGCCACGGCTGGTGCTCGTCGATCACCGAGGACTCCCCCAGCACCATCGGCGCGAGCCCGCCCGTGGCGATCACCGTCACGTCGTCCGGGTCGCCGGCCAGCTCCCGGGCCATCCGCTCCACCACGCCGTCGACCTGGCCGGCGAACCCGTACACGATGCCCGCCTGCATGGCCTCGACGGTGTTCTTGCCGATCACGCTGCGCGGCCGGGCCACCTCGATCTTCCGCAGCTGCGCGCCCTTGACGCCGAGCGCCTCCACCGAGATCTCGATACCGGGCGCGATCACCCCGCCGACGTACTCGCCGCGCGCGGAGACCGCGTCGAACGTCGTCGCCGTGCCGAAGTCGACGACGATCGCCGGGCCGCCGTACAGCTCGACGGCCGCGACCGCGTTGATGATCCGGTCGGCGCCGACCTCCTTGGGGTTGTCGGTGAGGATCGGCACGCCCGTCTTCACGCCCGGTTCGACCAGGACGGCGGGTACGTCGCCGTAGTACCGCCGGGTGACCTCGCGCAGCTCGTGCAGGACCGACGGCACGGTCGCGCAGATCGCGATGCCGTCGATGCCGTCGCCCAGTTCCTCGCCGAGCAGCGGGTGCATGCCCATCAGGCCCTGGAGCAGCACCGCCAGCTCGTCCGCCGTGCGGCGCGCGTCCGTGGAGATGCGCCAGTGCTCGACGATGTCCTCGCCGTCGAACAGACCGAGGACGGTGTGCGTGTTGCCGACGTCGATGGTGAGCAGCATGGCCGTTACTCCGCCTCGCGCAGATCCAGGCCGATGTCCAGGATCGGCGAGGAGTGGGTGAGCGCGCCGACGGCCAGGAAGTCCACGCCCGTGCCGGCGTACGCGCGCGCGTTCGCGAGCGTCAGCCGGCCGGAGGCCTCCAGCAGCGCCCGGCCGCCGACGATGCCGACGGCCTCCTCGCACTCGCCGGGCGTGAAGTTGTCCAGCAGGATCAGGTCGGCGCCCGCGTCCACCACCTCGCGCAGCTGGTGCAGGGTGTCGACCTCGACCTCGATCGGCACGTCCGGGAAGGCCTCCCGCACGGCCGTGAACGCCTGCGCGACGCCGCCGGCGGCCACCACGTGGTTGTCCTTCACCAGGGCCGCGTCGGACAGCGACATGCGGTGGTTGACGCCCCCGCCGCAGCGGACGGCGAACTTCTCCAGCGCGCGCAGGCCCGGGGTCGTCTTGCGGGTGTCCCGCACGCGCGCCTCGGTGCCCTCCAGCGCGTCCGCCCACGCGCGCGTGGCGGTCGCGATGCCGGAGAGCCGGCACAGCAGGTTCAGCGCGCTGCGCTCGGCGGTGAGCAGGTCACGGGTGCGCGTGGTGACCGACAGCAGCTTCTGCCCGGCCTCGACCCGGTCGCCGTCGTCCACGTGCCGCTCGACCTCGAACTCGGCCGTGCAGACCACGGAGAGCACGGCCTCGGCGACCCGGAGGCCGGCCACGACGCCCGCCTCGCGCGCGGTGAAGTCGCCGGTGGCCACCGCGTCCTCGGGGATGGTCGCGACCGTGGTCACGTCGACGCCGCCGGCCAGGTCCTCCTGGATGGCGACGGTCGCGATGTCCTCGACCTCGACCGGGTCGAGCCCGGCGGCGGCCAGCAGCTCGGCGAGCGCGGGGTCCAGCCCGCACTCCAGGTACTCCTCGTCGCCCTCGGCGCCGCAGCCGCAGCCGTCGCCGCAGCCGCCGGTCGGGGCGAGAGGAAGGTCGTCGGTGCTCACGTCTGTCACTGCTCCTGGGGGCGCTGGGATTGCCGGGTAGGGGGGAAGTCTGCGGTGTCGGTGGTGCGTACGGCCAGCGACCGGTCCGGATTCAGCCGTACGACGATGTGGCGCCGCCAGTGGGCGTCGTCGCGGTCGGCGCGGTCCTCGCGCCAGTGGCAGCCGCGGGTCTCCTCGCGCAGCCGGGCGGCGGCGACCAGCACCCGGGCCACGCACAGGAGGTTGGTCGCCTCCCACGTGTCCACGCCGGGCTCGGCGGTCTTGCCGTTCTCCTCCAGCGCCTCCCGGGCCTCGGCGTGCAGCCACTGGAGCCGGTCGGCGGCCCGGGCGAGGGACTCCTCGGAGCGCAGGACGCCCGCGCCCTCGGTCATGGCCCGCTGGACGGCGAACCGGGTCTCGGGGGCGAGCAGCGGGTGCGCGGGCCGGTCCGGCTGCGGGACCGGCACGGGCACGCGCGCGTCGAGGGCGCCGTCCGCCCGCGCGGCGGCGATGTCGGCGGCGATCCGCTCGGCGTAGACGAGCCCTTCGAGCAGGGAGTTGGAGGCGAGCCGGTTGGCGCCGTGCACGCCGGTGCACGCGACCTCGCCGCACGCGTACAGGCCGGGCACGGTGGTGCGGCCGTGGGCGTCGGTGCGCACGCCCCCGGAGGCGTAGTGGGCGGCCGGGGCGATCGGGATGGGTTCGGTGACCGGGTCGATGCCGTGGGCGCGGCAGGAGGCCAGGATGGTCGGGAAGCGCTGCTCCCACATCTCGGCGCCGAAGTGCCGCGCGTCCAGGTACATGTGCTCGGCGCCCTGCTCCAGCATCCGCCGCAGGATGCCCTTGGCGACGATGTCCCGGGGCGCCAGCTCGGCCAGCTCGTGCCGGCCGACCATGAAGCGCACGCCGTCGCCGTCGACCAGGTGGGCGCCCTCGCCGCGCACGGCCTCGGAGACCAGCGGCTGCTGGCCCTCGGCGCCCGCGCCGAGGAACAGCACGGTCGGGTGGAACTGCACGAACTCCAGGTCGGAGACCTCGGCGCCCGCGCGCAGCGCCAGCGCCACGCCGTCGCCGGTCGACACCGACGGATTGGTGGTCGCGGAGAACACCTGGCCCATGCCGCCGGTCGCGAGGACCACCGCGGGGGCGTGCACGGCACCCACGCCGTCGTGCTGGCCCTCGCCCATCACGTGCAGGGTGACCCCGGCCGTACGGCCCTCGGCGTCCGTCAGCAGGTCCAGGACGAGCGCGTTCTCGATGGTGTGCAGCCCGCGTGCGCGGACCGCCTCCACCAGGGCGCGGGAGACCTCGGCGCCGGTCGCGTCGCCGCCGGCGTGCGCGATGCGGCGCCGGTGGTGGCCGCCCTCGCGGGTGAGGTGGATGCCGCCCCCGTCGTCGGTGTCGAAGTGGGCGCCGGTGGAGATCAGCCGCCGGACCGCGTCGGGGCCCTCGGTGACGAGGGTCCGTACGGCCTCCTCGTCGCACAGGCCCGCGCCGGCGACGAGGGTGTCCTCCAGGTGCTGTTCGGGGGTGTCGCCCTCGCCGAGGGCGGCGGCGATGCCGCCCTGCGCCCAGCGCGTGGAGCCGTCGTCGAGCCGCGCCTTGGTGACCACGACGGTGGTGAGACCGGCGGCCTCGCAGCGCAGGGCCGCGGTCAGGCCGGCCACACCGGAGCCGACGACGACCACGTCCGCGGAGATGGCCCAGCCGGGGGCGGGCGCGTGCAGTCGTATGCCTGTGCTGGTCACGAGGCGGCTCCGAAGGTGAGGGGGAGGTTGTCGATCAGCCGGGTCGAGCCGACCCGCGCGGCGACGGCGAGGACGGCCTCGCCGGTGAAGTCGTCGCCGATCTCGGTGAAGTCGGCGGGGTCGACCAGCGCCAGGTAGTCCAGCCGCAGCGGCGGGTCGAGGCGGAGTGCCTCGTCCAGGACCTGCTGGGCGGCGGCGCGCACGGCCGCCGGGCCGCCGGGCACGGCGGTGGCCACGGCGTGCGCGTCGGCGGCGGCGCGGGACTCGCCTATGGCGCTGAGCGCTTCGGCACGCGCGTGCGTGGAGGGCACTTCCCGGGCCCGCGCGCGCAGCGCCTCCTGGGCCGCGTGCCGGTCCCGGCCGGCGAACAGCGCGCGGGACAGCGCGAGCGCGGTCCGGCGCTCCCCGGGCGACAGATAGCGGTTGCGGCTGGACAGGGCGAGCCCGTCCTCCTCGCGCACGGTGGGTACGGCGACGATCTCGACGCCGAAGTTCAGGTCCCGCACCATGCGCCGGATCAGGGCGAGCTGCTGGGCGTCCTTCTGCCCGAACAGGGCGACGTCGGGGCGGGTGAGGTGCAGCAGCTTGGCGACGACGGTGAGCATGCCGTCGAAGTGGCCGGGCCGCGCGGCACCCTCCAGGCGCTCGCCCATGGGGCCGGCGCTGACGCGCACCTGGGGCTCGCCGCCGGGGTACACCTCGTCCACGGAGGGCGCGAACACGGCGTCCGCGCCAGCCCGCCCGGCCAGTTCCAGGTCGGCGTCCAGGGTGCGCGGGTAGCGGTCCAGGTCCTCGCCCGCGCCGAACTGGAGCGGGTTGACGAAGACCGTGACGACGACCTCGCCGTCCGGGCCCGCGATCCGTCGCGCGGAGCGGATCAGGGTCGCGTGGCCCTCGTGCAGGGCGCCCATGGTCATCACGACGGCGCGGCGGCCGTGGCGCACGCGCGCGTGCAGCTCTTCGGCGGTGCTCAGCAGGGCGGTGGTCATCGGTCGTTCCCCTCGATGCCGTTCGTGCCGTCGGTGCCGTCGGTGCCGTGGCCCGTGCGGCACCCGTCGGCGAGTACCCCGAGGAGGTCCTCGGCGAGTTCCGGCTTCAGCAGGCCGCCGGCGAGCGCGCGGTCGGCGGTCGCGCGCGCCATCGCCAGATAGCCGGCCACGGTCTGCGGGGCGTGCTTGCGCAGTTCCGTGATGTGCGCGGCGACCGTGCCGGCGTCCCCGCGCGCGACCGGCCCGGTCAGGGCGGCGTCACCGGAGCGCAGCGCGTTGTCCAGGGCGGCGCCGAGCAGCGGGCCGAGCATCCGGTCGGGGGCGCCCACGCCGGCCGTGCGCAGCAGGTCCATGGACTGGGCGACCAGGGTCACCAGGTGGTTGGAGCCGAGGGCGAGGGCCGCGTGGTACAGCGGGCGGTTCTCCTCGCAGATCCACTCCGGCTCGCCGCCCATCTCGATCACCAGGGCCTCGGCGGCCAGCCGCAGTTCCTCCGGCGCGGTGACGCCGAAGGAGCAGCCCGCGAGGCGCTGGACGTCCACCGGGGTGCCGGTGAAGGTCATCGCCGGGTGCAGGGCCAGCGGCAGGGCGCCCGCGCGCAGGGCGGGGTCGAGGACCCTCGCGCCGTAGCGGCCGGAGGTGTGCACCAGCAGCTGTCCCGGCCGCACCGCACCGGTCTCGGCGAGGCCGGCGACCAGGCCGGGCAGGGCGTCGTCGGGGACCGTGAGCAGGACCAGGTCGGCGCGCTGGAGCACCTCGGCGGGCGGCACCAGCGCAACGCCCGGGAGCATGGCCTCGGCGCGCCTGCGGGAGGCGTCGGAGACTCCGGAGACGGCCACCGGGCGGTGCCCGGCGAGCTGGAGGGACGCGGCCAGCGCGGGGCCCACGCGGCCGGCGCCGACGACACCGACGGTGAGCCGCGCGGGGCGGTCCTTGAGGTCTGGCTGGTGGACTGTACTCACGCGACGGAGGCCTTCCCGTTCCAGTCCGCTCTGGGTACCGGACGATTTCTCGTCATGTTAACGCTATCGGGTGCGGCGGCGGCCGGTCGTCCACAGGCTGTGGGTTTGTCCACACCTCCGGGCGGAAATCCGAGCGCCCACGCGCGCGTGGGGCGGCATGATCCGTCCATGACTGATGCGGCGGTACCGGACGGACACGAGGACGACGACCGGCGGGCGGACCCGGAGGACCCCGCGGCGGAGCGGATGCGGCAGCGGCGCCGGGCCGCCTTCGTGAAGGCGGAACGCGTGCTGTCGCGGCCGGGCTACCGGCGCACGATCCGGGAGCGGCTGGCGGTCCTGGAGGCGGCGTCCGGGGTGTACGACCTGGACCGGTACTCGGACGTCTACGGCGACGGGATCGTGGCGGACCTGGAGGAGCGGGTCGCGGCCCTGCTCGGCACGGAGGCCGCCGCGTTCTTCCCGACCGGCACGATGGCCCAGCAGGTGGCCCTGCGCTGCTGGGCGGGCCGCACCGGGAACCCGACGGTGGCCCTGCACGCCCTGGCCCACCCCGAGGTGCACGAACGGCATGCGTTCAGCCAGGTCAGCGGCTTGCGACCGGTGCGGGTGACCGGCGCGCCCCGGCTGCCCACGGCGGCCGAGATACGCGACTTCCCCGAGCCCTTCGGGACGCTGGCGCTGGAGCTGCCCCTCCGGGACGCCGGATTCGTGCTGCCCACCTGGGAGGAGCTGACGGAGGTCGTCGAGGCCGCGCGGGAGCGCGACGCGGTGGTGCACTTCGACGGCGCACGCCTGTGGGAGTGCACGGTCCGCCTCGGCCGGCCCCTGGCGGAGATCGCGGGCCTCGCCGACAGCGTCTACGTGTCGTTCTACAAGTCCCTCGACGGATTCGGCGGCGCCGCGCTGGCCGGCCCGAGGACCCTGGTGGAGGAGGCCAGGACCTGGCGGCACCGGTACGGCGGCGCGGTCTACCAGCAGTTCCCCACCGTGCTGTCCGCGCTCGTCGGGCTGGAGCGCGAGCTGCCCCGGCTGCCGGACTACGTGCGGCACGCGCGCGTGGTCGCCGCCGCGCTGCGCGAGGGCTTCGCCGCGGCCGGCCTCCCGTGGGCCCGCGTGCACCCCGGGGAGCCGCACACCCACGAGTTCCGGGTCTGGCTGCCGTACGACGCCGACGTCCTGACGGAGGCGGCCGTGCGGCAGGCGGAGGAGACGGGCACGTTCCTCTTCGCCGACGCCTGGGACCACGGCGGTCCGGGGCTCGCCTTCACCGAGGTCTCGGTGCGCGCGCAGGGCCTGGACTGGACGGCGGACGACGTACGGGCGGCCGTCGCCGGCTTCGCGCGCCGACTGCCCGACGCGTGACCGGCGCGCACGATGTGCGCGGCCCGCGCACCGGCGCGGCTTGTGCGACGTCGCGCGCCGCTACGACCGCCGGGCCGTCACGACGTCCGCGCCCGCGCGGCCCGCACGCCGTGCGGCACGGAGCACGGGCGGTGGGGGCCACGGTGCGCGAGGCGTCACAGCGCTCTCGGCCGCAGCCACCGGCGCAGGGCGTACCGCAGCCTCCCGCGCGCCGGGCGCCCGGCGATGACGGCGTCGAAGCGCCGGTGCTCCCGCAGTCCGCGCAGCGCGTCCAGGTCGTGCCGGCCCGGCGCGGGCGGTCCGGGCTCGCCGTGCAGACGGGCGCGGTAGGTGTCGAGGAGGTACTGCTGGGTGACGCTCATGACGGATCGCCTTCTCGGGACGTGAACTGATCGGGTGACTGATCGGGCTCCGCGGCTGCCCCGGTGCCTTCAGCCTGCTGTCCGGCCCGCGCGGTTGTCCCGTCGATTGACGGCTGCCGTCAATCGACGGGGGCACTGTCGGTGGTCCGGTGCACGATGGGGGCATGAGCGTGACCATCGACATCACCGGACTGCCGCTGGAGCAGGTCAGCGTCGTGCCGTCTCCGCTGGCGGAACTGGGGATGGCGCTGCACGCGCTGAGCGAGCCCGGCCACCATCCCGACCTGCGGGGCTGGGCGACCGCCGTCTCCTCCCGGCTGGAGCCCTGCCTGGCCGACCGGCTGTGCGAGGCGGACTTCCTGTGGCACTCGACGTTCTCGGACGTCTTCGCCCCGTTCGCCGGCATCCCGGGCGGACGCACGCTGCCCGGGGCCACGCTCGCCGAGGAACTGGACCTGCTGGACAAGCTGACGGACGGGCAGTTCGTCAACGCGGCGCTGGAGTTCACCTGCCAGCTGCGCTACGACGTCCAGGAGACCGGCCCGCTGGAGGACCCGGAACTGCGCCGCCGCTCCCTGGAGCTGGCCGCCGCGCGCGGTGCCGTGCAGGAGCGGTTCACGCGCCGCCTGCTGACCGACCCGCCGGCCGTGCGCGCCTGGTTCCGGCAGCTGATGCTCGACTGCGACGACGCGTTCTTCGCCGACACCTGGGCCCGGATCCAGCCCCAGCTGGCCGCGGACGCCCGGCACAAGACCGAGCTGCTGCGCCGCAAGGGCCTCGGCGAGGCCCTCGCCTCGCTGTCCGCGGCGGTGTCGCTGGACGAGGAGGGCCGGCTGATCAGGGTCGACAAGCTGCTGACCGGCCGCACCGCCACCGGCGACGGCGGCCTGGTCCTGGTGCCGACCAGCCTCGGCTGGCCGCACCTGATGGTCCTGCACCGGTACGGCTGGCAGCCGACGATCACCTATCCCGCGAGCGGCCCCCGGCCGCAGGCCCCGTCCGTCGAGCAGCTCACGCGCCGGCTCGACGCGCTGGCGCACCCGGTGCGGATGCGGCTGTGCCGGCACCTCGCGCGCGCCCCGCACACCACCAGCGAGCTGGCCGACGCGCACGGCATGACGGCGCCCGAGATATCCCGGCACCTGTCGGTGCTGAAGAAGGCGGGCCTGATCACCGACTGCCGGCGCGGCCGGTACGTCCAGCACCAGCTGGACCTGGCCGCGGTGGCCCGGCTGGGCAGCGACTTCATCGAGGGCGTCCTGCGCTGAGCCGCCGTCCCGGAACCGGCCGGGGTGTCAGCCGTGACCGCCCGCGCGCACGAGTCCCGTCTCGTACGCCAGGACGACCACCTGCACCCGGTCCCGGAGGCCGAGCTTGGTCAGGATGCGGCCCACGTGGGTCTTCACCGTGGCCTCGCTCAGTACCAGCCGGGCCGCGATCTCGCCGTTGGACAGGCCCTGGGCGACCAGCACCATGACCTCGCGCTCGCGCTCGGTGAGCCGCTCCAGCTCCTTGTGCCGGGGCTCCTTGCCGGTGGCGGGCAGCATCGGCGCGAAGCGGTCCAGCAGCCGCCGGGTGGTGGAGGGCGCGACGACCGCGTCACCGCTGTGCACGGCGCGGATCGCGGCCAGCAGGTCGCCGGGCGGCACGTCCTTGAGCATGAAGCCGGACGCGCCCGCCTTCAGCCCGGAGAAGGCGTACTCGTCCAGGTCGAACGTGGTCAGGATGAGCACCTTCGGCGGCTCGGGCTCGGAGCAGATCCGCCGGGTGGCCTCCACGCCGTCCAGTTTCGGCATCCGGACGTCCATCAGGATGACGTCGACGGCGGTGGACCGCAGCACCTGGAGGGCCTCCACGCCGTCGCCCGCCTCCGCGACGACGTCCATGTCCGGCTGGGCGTCGAGCACCATCCGGAACCCGGTGCGCAGCAGCACCTGGTCGTCGACGAGCATCACGCGGATCGTCATGGGTCCTCTTCCGTGTCGTCGGCCGCCGTCTCCGGTGGCCGTCCTGGGGGTGCGGTCTCAGGGTGCCGTCTTGCGTGGCGGCGGGGCGCGCGGCGGGGTCAGTGCGCCGGCTTGAGCGGCAGCAGGGCACTGATGCGGAATCCTCCGCCGGGGCGCGGGCCCGCGTCCAGCGTGCCGCCGACCATGCCGACGCGCTCGCGCATGCCGATCAGGCCGTGCCCCCGGCCGTCGGCACCGCCCTCCTCGTACAGCTCGTGCGGGGCGCCCTTGCCGTCGTCCTCGACCAGCAGGCCGAGACCGTCGTCGAAGTAGACCAGGCGCACGCTCGCGCCCGCGCCCGGCCCGCCGTGCTTGCGGGTGTTGGTCAGCGCCTCCTGCACGATCCGGTACGCGGTCAGCTCCACCCCGCTGGGCAGCGGGCGCGGGGTGCCCTCCACCTTGAAGTCGACCGGCAGGCCGGAACCGCGGCACTGCTCGACGAGGTCGTCGATCTGCTCGACGTCGGGCTGCGGGACGTACTCCCCGCTCTCCTGGTGTTCGCCGGTGCGCAGCACGCCCAGCAGGCGGCGCATCTCGGCCAGGGCCTGGCGGCCGGTGGAGGAGATCGTCTCCAGGGCCTTCCTGGCCTGGTCGGGCGCGGTGTCCATGACGTAGGCGGCGCCGTCGGCCTGCACCACCATCACCGACACGTTGTGCGCGACCACGTCGTGCAGCTCGCGTGCGATACGGGCGCGCTCGGCGGCGACCGCGACCTTCGACTGCGCCTCGCGCTCCTTCTCCAGACGGGCCGCGCGCTCCTCCAGCTGGGCGAAGTAGGCACGCCGGGTGCGCATGGAGTCACCGAGCACCCAGGCGAGGACGAAGGGCACCGTCTGGAAGACCGCGATGGCGACCTGCCCGGCGAAGCTGGCCTGCTCCTGCGGCCAGCGGATCTGGGCCACGGCCGCCGCGCAGAGGCTGACGGAGAGGGCGAGCCGGGAGGACCAGCGCGCGCCGACGGCCGCGACCGTGTAGGTGATCACCAGCATGGCGAAGTCGGCGACGGTCGTCTCGACGTCCAGGACCAGCTGGGCCAGCCCGGTCGCCACGGCGACCAGCAGCATCGGCTCCGGGAAGCGGCGGCGCAGCGCCACGACCACGCACAGGACGGCGGACACGGCGATACCGGCGGGCAGCGACCCGTGGTGGTGCGGCGACCCGTCGAAACTGACCTCGCTCATCCCGGACATCCCGAACAGGACGACGGCCCAGAAGGTGTCGACCCAGAACGGGTGGCGGCGGAGGAAGTCATAGAGGCGCTGCACGTAACCCAGCGTAGGGAAACCGGGTGTGTGTAGGGGTCAACCGGAGGGCCGATCCGCGCCCGGCGCGCGTACTCCGCAAGGTGGATGCCGTGATCACCTGTGCGCCTACGCTGGCCCCGTGACGGATGAGACGACCACGGGCGTACGCCGCGGGGAGCCCGGCCCGCGCGGCTGGCGCGCGGCGGCCGGGGCGGCGCTGTACGGGCCGGACGGCTTCTACCGGCGCCCGGAGGGCCCGGCCGGTCACTTCCGTACGTCCGTGCACGCCTCCCCGCTGTTCGCGCGGGCCGTGGCCCGGCTGTTGTGCCGGGTGGACGCGGCGCTCGGGCGCCCCGCCGTGCTGGACTTCGTCGACATGGGCGCCGGGCGGGGGGAACTGGCCGGCGGGGTGCTCGCCGCGCTGCCGGGCGAGGTGGCCGCGCGCACGCGTGCGTACGCCGTCGAACTCGCCGGCCGCCCGCCCGGCCTGGACGAACGGATCGTCTGGCGCGGCGAGCCGCCGGACGCGGTCACCGGGCTGCTGTTCGCCAACGAGTGGCTGGACAACGTCCCCGTGGACGTCGTGGAGGTGGACGCGGCGGGCGTGCCCCGGCTGGTGCTCGTCGCGGAGGACGGCTCCGAGCGGCTCGGGGAGCCCGTGACGGGGGCGGCGGCCGACTGGCTCGCGCGCTGGTGGCCGCTGCCGCCCGAGGAGGGGCTGCGGGCGGAGATCGGGCTGCCCCGGGACCGGGCCTGGGCGGCGGCCGTGGCCCGGGTGACACGGGGACTCGCGGTGGCCGTGGACTACGCGCACACCCTGGACACGCGCCCGCCCTTCGGAACGCTCACCGGCTTCCGCGCGGGCCGGGAGACGGCGCCCGTGCCGGACGGCTCGTGCGACATCACGGCACACGTCGCCCTGGACGCGTGCGCGGCGGAACCGGGCGCGCAGTGCACGCCGTCGGCTCCGGGGCGTACGACACCGCTCACGCGCCCTGGGGCGCCTTCCGTGCCCTCCGCCACGCCCGAGACGGCGCAGGTCACCCCCGAAACGGCGCGCGAGCTTCCCGTTCCACGCCTGCTCACGCAGCGCGCTGCCCTGCGCGCCTTGGACCTCACCGGCGCACGCCCCCCGCTCGCGCTGGCCTCCACGGACCCCTCCGGATATCTGCGCGCCCTCGCGAGCGCCGGGGAGGCCGCCGAACTCACGGCACCGGGCGGCCTGGGCGACTTCGGCTGGCTGCTCCAGCCGGTCGGTGTCCCGGACCCCCTGGAGCCGGGGCGGTAGCGGCCCCGGAGCCGGGGCGGCGGCGACCGGCGGCCTACTTGTCGATGTCGCCGACCACGAAGAACAGCGAGCCCAGGATCGCGACCATGTCCGCCACCAACGTCCCCGGCAGCAGCTCGGTCAGCGCCTGGATGTTGTTGTACGAGGCCGAGCGCAGCTTCAGCCGGTACGGGGTCTTCTCACCCTTGCTGACCAGGTAGTAGCCGTTGATGCCGAGCGGGTTCTCGGTCCACGCGTACGTGTGCCCCTCGGGCGCCTTCAGCACCTTCGGCAGCCGCTGGTTGATCGGGCCGGGCGGCAGCCCGGCGAGCCGGTCCAGGCAGGCGTCGGCGAGGTCCAGGGCGTTGTGGGTCTGCTCCAGCAGCACCTCGAAGCGGGCGAGGCAGTCGCCCTCGGCGCGGGTCACCACCTTCAGGACGTCCTGGAGGGCGCCGTAGGCCAGGTACGGCTCGTCGCGGCGCAGGTCGAAGTCGACGCCCGAGGCGCGCGCGATGGGCCCGCTCACGCCGTAGGCGTGCACCGCCTCGGGCGCGAGCGTCCCCACGCCCCGCGTGCGCCCCCGGAAGATCTCGTTGCCGAGCACCAGGTCGTCGAAGACGTCCATCCGCGAACGCACCGCGGCGACGGCCTCGCGCACGCGTGCCGTCCAGCCCGCCGGCAGATCCTCCTTGAGGCCGCCGACGCGGTTGAACATGTAGTGCATGCGCCCGCCGGAGACCTCCTCCATGACGTTCTGGAGCACCTCACGCTCCCGGAAGGCGTAGAACACCGGCGTGATCCCGCCCAGCTCCAGCGGGTAGGAGCCGAGGAACATCAGGTGGTTCAGCACCCGGTTCAGCTCGGCCAGCAGGGTGCGCGTCCACACCGCCCGCTCCGGGACCTCCATGCCGAGCATCCGCTCCACCGCGAGGACCACGCCCAGCTCGTTCGAGAACGCCGACAGCCAGTCGTGGCGGTTGGCGAGCACGATGATCTGCCGGTAGTCGCGCGCCTCGAACAGCTTCTCGGCACCCCGGTGCATGTATCCGATCACCGGCTCCGCGCGGAGGATGCGCTCCCCGTCCAGCACGAGCTTGAGCCGCAGCACCCCGTGCGTGGACGGGTGCTGGGGCCCGATGTTGAGCACCATGTCGGTGCTCTCCGCCGCGCCGCCGATACCGACCGTGGTCTCCGTCGTAGGAGTCATGGGCCCAGTTTCCCCTACGTAGGCTGGGCCCATGGAAACGGGGAGTCTGGACGGGACCGGAGCGGCGGCGGACCAGCCGGCGTGGCGGCGGCTGGAGCCCGGCCTGCTGCGGGTGCGGCGACTGCTGCTGGTGGTGTGGACGGGGGTGTTCGCGGTGGCGGCCGGGCTGCTGCCGGGGCTCTTCGCGGGGCCCGCGTGGGCGGCGTGCGCGCTGCTGCCGCCGGCGTGCGCCGCCGTGTGCTGGCGGCTGCTGGGGCGCAACTGGCACTCCTGGCGGTACGCCGAGCGCGCCGACGACCTGCTGATCAGCCGCGGTGTCCTGTGGCGCGAGGAGACGGTGGTGCCGTACGGACGGATGCAGCTGGTGGAGGTGACCTCCGGGCCCGTGGAGCGGCGCTTCGGGCTGGCCACCGTGCAGCTGCACACGGCCGCCGCCGCGACCGACGCGACCATCCCCGGCCTGGACCCGGCCGAGGCGGAACGGCTGCGCGACCGGCTCACCGAGCTGGGCGAGGCACGATCGGCGGGCCTGTGACGCCCCCGGACCACGCCGGGGGCGGCATACCGGAGCGTGCGCCCGTCATCGAGCGCCGGCTGCATCCGGTCACGCCCCTGCGCCGGGCGTGGGCGCCGCTCGCCGTGCTGGCCGGCTGGGCCGTGCACGACCCGAACGGCACGCAGGAGCAGCTCGCGCGGCTGACCGACACCATGCTGCTGCTGGGGCTCGCGGTGCTGGTGCCGGCGGCCGGCCTCTACGGCTTCCTGTCCTGGTGGTTCACGCATTACGCCGTCACCGACACCGAGCTGCGGATACGCACCGGACTGCTGTTCCGGCGCACCGCGCACATCCGGCTGGAGCGCGTGCAGGCCGTGGACGTCTCCCGCCCGCTCCTCGCGCGCGTGACGGGCGTCGCCAAGCTGCGCATCGACGTCGTGGGCGCCGACGACAAGGACGAACTGGCCTTCCTCGGCGAGCGCGAAGCGCACGCCCTGCGCGCGGAGCTGCTCGCGCGCGCGGCCGGTTTCGCTCCCGAGACGGCGCGTGAGGTCGGTGAAGCACCGGCGCACGTCCTGCTGCGCGTGCCCCCGCGCGAGCTGGCGCGCTCGTTGGTGCTGACCGGCGCCACCTGGGGCTCGCTGTGCGCCGCGCTGATCGTCCCGACCGTGCTGTGGCTCGTCACGGACAACCTGTGGACGGTCCTCGCCACCGCCCTGCCGCTGCTCGGCACGGCCGGGGCCAGCAGTGTGGGACGGTTCGTCACCGAGTTCGACTGGACGGTGAGCGAGTCCCCGGACGGGCTGCGCATCGACCACGGACTGCTGGACCGGGCGCACGAGACGGTGCCGCCCGGCCGGGTGCAGACCGTGCGGATCGTGGAACCGCTGCTGTGGCGGTGGCGCGGCTGGGTGCGGGTGGAACTGGACGTGGCCGGATCCGACAACTCCGTGCTGATACCGGTCGCCCCGCGCGCGGTCGCCGTATCCGTCCTCGCGCGCGTGCTGCCCGGTATGACGGTGCCGCCGGAGCTGTCGCCCGTGCCGCGCCGGGCCCGGTGGTGCGTACCGGTGTGGTGGCGCGGGCACCGGCTCGCCGTCACCGGCACGGTGTTCGCCGCTCGCAGCGGCCTGCTGTGCCGCCGGCTGTCGCTGGTCCCGCACGCCAAGGTGCAGAGCGTACGGCTCACCCAGGGGCCCTGGGAGCGCTGCTGGAAACTCGCCGACGTACGGGTGGACACCGGGGCGGACAAGACCGTCACGGCCCGGCTGCGCGACGCCGGGGAGGCCGCGCGGCTGCTCGCGGAACAGGCGGAGAGGTCACGCACGGGCCGCCGGGACGCCCCGCCGGACCGCTGGATGACGGCGGGCTGACCGGCACGGGCCCCGGGCCGGGCAGACCACGGGCCCGGCTCCCCCGCGGGAGGACCGGGCCCGTCTCGTCGCCGGCGGCGGCTCAGTAGGCCGCGCTGCGCAGCCCCTGCACGTCGATCTGCTCGGTCTCGTCGTGCGCGGTCAGGTCGATGACCTGGCCGACGCCCCGGGACCGCTCGTCGGCGGGCTTGAACGCGGCCTCGGCCTCGGCCTTGTGCACGGCGAGCGCCTCCGGGCCCACGACATCGGCCAGGTCCTCGTTCTGTACGGCGTCCAGCGCGGCCTTCGGGGCGCCCTTCTGCGAGTCCTTCTGCGTACCGAAGAAGTCGAACCCGCCCTCGGCCACCGGCCGCCGCGCGGGCGCGGGCGACACGACGGCCGCGGCGGGCGGCACCACCGGCCCGGCGCCACCGGCCGGCCGCTCCGCGACGCCCTGCGCCTCGGGAGCGGGCCGGGACGCGGGGGCGGGGCCGCCGGAGCCGGAGTCAGGACTACCGGAGGCGAACCCAGGGGTTCCGGAGACGAAGCCAGGGGTTCCGGACGCGGGCCCGGCGGTCTCGGACGGCGCCCCGGCGGCGGTCAGGGGAGCGGCCCCGGACACGGGAGCAACGCCGGAAGCGGACGCGACTCCGGGCACGGGAGCCGACCCGGACACGGAAGCAGCCCCGGACACAGGAGCGGCCCCGGACACGGGAGCCGGCCCGGACACGGGAGCCGGCCCGGACACGGGAGTGGGAGCAGCCCCCGAAGCGGAAGCACCCTGGGACGCGGAAGCAGACCCGGGCACGGAGGCAGGAGCCGACCCGGACACGGAAGCAGCCCCGGACACAGGAGCGGCCCCAGACACGGGAGCCGACCCGGACACGGGAGCAGCCCCCGAAGCGGAAGCACCCTGGGACGCGGAAGCAGACCCGGACACGGAAGCAGACCCGGACACGGAAGCAGACCCGGGCGCGGGAGCCGACCCGGGCTGAGGGACGTACCCCGTCCCGGCGGCGGGAACGGCCACCGTTCCCGGGACGGACCCGGCGACGGGAACCGGCCTGGCCCCGCCGTCCACGACGGCCCCGGCCGCACCCCCGGCGCCCTCGGGGGTCTCCTGCCCGGAGACCCGCGCCGGGCCGGCCACGGGCGCCGTCGCCCCCGGCGTCCCGGACACGAACGCCTCCGCCTCGGGCGTTCCCGCACGAAGCCCGGTCGCGCCGGGCTCCCCCGTCACCGCGTCCGGCGTGGCCGGCTCCCCCGTCGCGGTCCGAAGCGCCCCGGACTCCGCGGTCGCGGTCTCGGGAGCCCCGGGCTCCCCCGGCGCGTCCCCCGCGGGGCCGGCCTCCGCCGGTGTGTCCCCCTGGCCGCGCGGGCCGTCGCCGTCCCCCGGCTCGTGCGGGGGCTCGCGGTCGAAGCGGGACAGCGCCGTGAGGGCCCGGCGGTACAGGCGGGCGCCCTCGGGGGAGAAGACCGCGGGGGCCGCCGGGGCGGGCGCGGGCGGCAGGGCCGGGGCCGACGGACGGGCGGGCCCCGGTTCCGGTGCCGTCGTCTCGAGTTCCAGCAGCCGGCGGCCCTCCAGGGCGCTGGCCCGCTCGGTCTCGGCGGTGGCGTACCGGCGCAGCAGGGCCGCGTGCTCGTTGCGCAGGCCGGCCAGCTCGGCGCGCTTGGCGCGCAGCCGCTGTTCCAGCTTCGCGCGCAGCTCGCGGGACTCCTCCAGGTCGGTCTCCAGTTCGGCGACGCGCTCCTCGAAGCGCCATTCGTCACCGGCACGCGCACGCGTCAGCTCGGCGACCCGCCGGCCCGCCCGCACGTCCCATCGGCGCATCACGAACGCGCCGAGGACCGACGTGGCCGCCGCCGCGGCGGCCAGCGCCCGCAACACCGTGGCCTCGGAGAACACCCAGGGGGCCGACGCACAGACGACGGAGACGCCGGCGATCGCCGAGGGAGGCAACAGCCGGTGCAGGGGGGAGGAATGGCGGTGGCGTCCACGTGGCATGGCCAGAAACTTACCGCGCGTAGGTGAATCATGGGCCCCGGGCCGTAAAAACACGGCCACACCGGGGGCTTCACGAGCCGTCAGGGCGCCCGCCGGCTCAGCGCTCGGAGAGCCGCCCGCTGATCCACTGGAGCGTCGGCGGGATCTCGCGCCGCCAGGTGTTGAAGTTGTGGCCGCCGCTGTCGAGGATGATCGACGAGATCCGGGTCCGGCCGGTGGCCCGCACCCGCCGGATGAAGTCCAGCGTGGACTTGTAGTTGTGCTCGCCGACCTTGCTGCTGGTGACGAGCAGCGAGGTGTCCGGCGCGGGCTCGTGCCGCAGCAGCCAGAACAGGTCGGCGCGGTCGCGCAGCCCGGCGTCGCCGTGGAAGAGGTCGCCGGTCGTGGGGTCGATCGGCGCCTTGTAGTACGGCGACAGGCCCGCGCCGGCCGCGTACACGTCCGGGTGGTGCATGGCGAGCTTGAGCGCGCAGTAGCCGCCGGTGGAGTCGCCGATGACGCCCCAGCCGCCCGGCCGCCCGGCGGACCGGTAGTGGCCGCGGACGGCGTCCGGCAGATCCTTGGCGAAGAACGTCTCCGTCCGCGGCCCGCCCGGAACGTCGACGCACTCGGTGTCCCGCGGCGGTGCCACGGTCGGCCGCATCATCACCAGGATCATCGGCTGCGCCCGGCCGTCCCCGGCCAGCCGCTGCGCGGTGCTCGGATAGTCCAGCTTGTCGACCAGCGCCCGCGCGGTGCCCGGGTAGCCGGTCAGCACGACGGCCGTCGGGAAGGTGCGGGTGCGGTACTGCGGCTGGAAGTACTCCGGCGGCAGGTACACGTACGCCGGGGTCGCGATGCGGGTCGTACGGCCGACGATGTCCACCTTCTGGATCTGCCCGCCCCGCTCCGGCCGCGTGGCGCGCACGCCGGGCACCTCGGAGGTGGAGGTCACCCGGAGCGGGCCGCCGGCCGTGCCGTCGGCCGCGTGGTCGACGACCACGCCCTGCCCGGTCTCCGTGCCGAACAGGTCGGCCCAGCTGGCGTAGAAGCCGAAGGCCTGGTTGGCGGCGAGGCCGACGGAGACGAAGAGGGCCACCTGGGTGGACAGCAGCAGGCCGATCCGCCCGCTGACGGTCCGCCAGCTCTGCCGGGCCAGGCGCGGCCACAGCCACACCGTGCCGATGAACAGCACGGCGGCGATCGCTATCGCCAGCCACAGCACTGTGTTGCTCGTGAGACCCATGGGGTGTTCCCTGCCTGCGCTTTCCGCCCGCGCCGTGCCCACGCCTGGTGCGTGCGCTTGCCCGGGGCTTTCCTTGCCCTTTGACCCGACTTTCCGGTGGGGAGTGAACCTCCCTCCCCCAGACACCGTCCTAGAGGGCGCAATGTCGCCGGATGCCCCGATCGGCACCGGGTTCAAGGTCTCTCGCACAACTACGGGATGCGATGTCTGTCAGGATAGATGGGGAAGTGTCGGGCGGGGTTCTGAGCCGATCAAGCCGTGGACGGCGCCTGCTGCGCGGTCCGCGCCCCGAGGCCGTTCCCGTTCTGGTCGGCCGGGCGGCCACGCTCGTGGGCCTCCTGGACATCGCCGCGGGTGTCTTCCCGCGCTTCAGGCACAGCCGTATGCACGCCCTGGCCGAGGTGCTGCCGGGCTCGTTCGGGCCGTTCGCGGCGGCGCTCTCGCTCAGCTCGGGCGTGCTGTTGCTGCTGCTCGCGCACGGGCTCAAGCGGCGCAAGCGCCGGGCGTGGCGGGCCGCGGTGGCGCTGCTCCCGGTGGGCGCGGCGGCGCAGTTCGCGTACCGGCACTCGCTCGTCGGCGCGCTCATCGCGGTCGCCCTGCTCGTGCCCCTGCTGCGCCACCGGGACCAGTTCGGCGCCCTGCCGGACCCGCGCAGCCGGTGGCGCGCCCTCGCGAACTTCGTACTGATGAGCGCCGGTTCGGTCCTGCTCGGACTCCTCATCGTGAGCGTCCACCCGGGCCGCACGATCGGCGACCCGAGCCTGGCCGACCGGCTGACGCACGTCATCTACGGCCTGTTCGGCTTCGAGGGCCCGGTCGACTACCAGGGCAACACCTCCTGGACGGTGGCCTTCTCCCTCGGCGCGCTCGGCTGGATCACCGCGGCGACCACCGCCTACCTGGCCTTCCGCCCGGAGCACCCGGCCGCGCGCCTCACCGAGGACGACGAGGTGAGGCTGCGCGCCCTGCTGGAGCGGCACGGCGGGCGGGACTCGCTCGGCCACTTCGCGCTGCGCCGCGACAAGGCCGTGGTGTTCTCCCCGAGCGGCAAGGCCGCGGTCACCTACCGGGTCGTCTCCGGTGTGATGCTCGCCAGCGGCGACCCCATCGGGGACGTCGAGGCCTGGCCGGGTGCCATCGAGCGCTTCATGGACGAGGCCCGGGCCCACTCCTGGACGCCCGCCGTCATGGGCTGTTCGGAGACCGGCGGCGAGGTGTGGACCCGCGAGACCGGCCTGGACGCCCTGGAGCTGGGCGACGAGGCGGTGGTGGACGTGGCGGATTTCTCGCTCGCCGGACGCGCGATGCGCAACGTGCGCCAGATGGTCAAGCGCATCGAGCGGGCCGGCTACGAAACCCGGGTCCGGCGCATCCGTGACCTCGGGGACGCGGAGCTGGAACGGATCCGCCGGGCGGCGGAGGACTGGCGCGGCACGGACACCGAGCGCGGCTTCTCCATGGCGCTCGGCCGCATCGGCGACCCGGCCGACGGCGACTGCCTGATCGCCACCGCGCACAAGCAGGACGACGAGCCGGGCGAGTACGGTGACCTGAAGGCCATCCTGCACTTCGTGCCGTGGGGTGGGGACGGCGTCTCGCTGGACCTGATGCGCCGCGACCGCGCCGCCGACCCGGGCATGAACGAGCTGCTGATCGTCGCCGCCCTCCAGGCCGCCCCGAAGTTCGGCATCGCCCGGGTCTCGCTGAACTTCGCGATGTTCCGTTCCGCCCTCGCGCGCGGGGAGAAGATCGGCGCCGGTCCGGTGCTGCGCGCCTGGCGCGGGCTGCTCGTGTTCCTCTCGCGCTGGTTCCAGATCGAGTCGCTGTACAAGTTCAACGCCAAGTTCCAGCCACGCTGGGAGCCGCGGTTCGTGGTCTACCGGGCCCCCGCCGACCTGCCCCGCATCGGCTTCGCCGCCATGCAGGCGGAGGGCTTCGTCAACCTCGCCGTGCCGCTGCCGCGCTTCCTGCGCCGGCGCCGGCCCGCCGCCGGGCGCCCGTGCGCGCACGTGGGCGAGCGCGACGTCCGGGCCGCCTGAGCCCCGGGCACCGGGCGGTACGGCCCGGCGACCGGCCCCGCGCGGCCCCCTCCCCCGAGGGGGCCGCCGCGCGTTCCCGGCACCGACCTGGGCCTACGCTGAACGTATGAACAGCATCAGCGGGCGCGGCCGGGTGGCCGGCCTTCCGGCATGGGACCGGTGCGCGGTCATGGGGGTCGTGAACGTCACCCCCGACTCCTTCTCCGACGGCGGCCGCTGGTTCGACACCACCGTCGCCGTCAAGCACGGCCTGGACCTGGTCGCCGAGGGCGCGGACCTGGTCGACGTGGGCGGCGAGTCCACCCGGCCCGGCGCCACCCGCGTGGACGAGGCCGAGGAGCTGCGCCGGGTCGTCCCCGTGGTGCGCGGCCTGGCCTCCGAAGGCGTCGTCGTCTCCGTCGACACCATGCGCGCCTCCGTCGCCGAGCAGTCCCTCGCGGCCGGCGCCGCCCTCGTCAACGACGTCAGCGGCGGCCTCGCCGACCCCGCGATGATCCCCGTGGTGGCCGCCGCGGGCGCCCCCTTCGTCGTCATGCACTGGCGCGGTTTCCTCCAGGGCGGCAATGTCAAGGGGGTCTACGAGGACGTCGTCGGCGAAGTCGTCACGGAGCTGCACGCGCGCGTGGAGGCCGTGCTCGCCGGCGGCATCGCCCCGGACCGCGTCGTCGTCGACCCGGGCCTCGGCTTCTCCAAGGAGGCCGGCCACGATCTCGCCCTCCTCGCCCACCTGGACCGGCTGCGCGCCCTCGGGCACCCCCTGCTGGTCGCCGCGTCCCGCAAGCGGTTCCTCGGCCGGGTCCTGGCCGGGCCGCAGGGCGCGCCCCCGCCCGCCCGGGAGCGCGACGCGGCCACGGCCGCCGTCTCCGCGCTCGCCGCGCAGGCGGGCGCCTGGGCGGTGCGCGTCCACGAGGTGCGCGCCACGGCGGACGCGGTACGGGTCGCGCGGGCCGTGGCCGAGGCGCGCGGCACGGCGCGCACGCCCGGCGCGGACGACGAGCGCGGGCCGGAAGGAGCCCGGTGAGCGCCCCCCACACCGACGTCGAGCAGGTGGAGGCCGCCAACACCGCCTTTTACGAGGCGCTGGAACGCGGCGACTTCGAAGAGGTCTCCGGCCTCTGGCTGACGCCCGCGGACCTGGGCGTGGACGAGACGTACCACGACCCCGCGGACTCCGGCGTGGTCTCCTGCGTGCACCCCGGCTGGCCGGTGCTGACCGGCCGCGGCGAGGTCCTCAGGTCGTACGCCCTGATCATGGCGAACACCGACTACATCCAGTTCTTCCTGACCGATGTGCACGTCTCCGTGACCGGTGACACGGCCCTGGTGACGTGCACGGAGAACATCCTCAGCGGCGGGCCCGCCCCGGAGGAGGGCGCGGAGCTGGGGCCGCTGGTGGGCCAGCTCGTCGTCGCCACCAACGTGTTCCGGCGCACCCCCACCGGCTGGAAGCTCTGGTCGCACCACGCCTCCCCCGTGCTGACCGAGAGCGCCGAGGACGACGAGAACGGCGGCGTGAATGGCGTGAATCCGGACGACGGCCCCCTCGCCTGACCGGGTACCCGGACCCACGAGGGACGGCAGGCGCGGTACGGGAGCGGGCCCCGGACCGGCCCGGCCGGACGGCGGCCGGCACCGGTCACGGGCACGTGGCCGGAATCACCTACCCCCGGGTAGCAGCGGCTACGGGCCCGTGACAGGGTCGGGTTCCGCAGGGGAAACCGCCGGTGAACCCTCCGGGTTCCGGCCCGGTCCCCGCCCCCGCGGCCGGGCTCTGTCGGTGCCCGCAGGTAGATTCGTCCGAGGCCGGTGTGCCGCCCGCACGCGGTACGGGCCGGCCCTTCCCGACGATTGCAGGAGTGATTCGCGTGGATCGTGTCGCGCTGCGCGGCCTCAAGGCCCGTGGGCACCACGGGGTGTTCCCCAAGGAGCGCGAGGAGGGTCAGACCTTCATCGTGGACCTCGTCCTCGGTCTGGACACCCGGCCGGCCGCGGCCGACGACGACCTGACGAAGACCGTGCACTACGGCATCGTGGCCGAGGAGGTCGTGGCCGTGGTCGAAGGCGACCCGGTGGACCTCATCGAGACCCTCGCCGAGCGGATCGCCCGGACCTGCCTGAAGCACGAAGCGGTCGAGGAGGTCGAGGTGTGCGTCCACAAACCGGACGCGCCGATCACCGTCCCCTTCGACGACGTGACCGTCACCATCACCCGGAGCCGAGCATGACCCGACCTTTCCGCCAGGGTCACAGCGACCCGACCGTCCAGCCGGTGCCCGCCTCGGTCGTCGAGAAGGTGGACGCCGCCGACACCACCCTGCACAACCCCCAGTGGGCCGTGATCTCCCTCGGCTCCAACCTGGGCAACCGCCTGGAGACCCTCCAGGGGGCCGTGGACGCCCTGGAGGACACCCCGGGCGTCCGGGTGAAGGCCGTCTCCCCGGTGTACGAGACCGCGCCGTGGGGCGTCGAGCCCGGCAGCCAGCCGTCGTACTTCAACGCGGTCGTGGTGCTGAAGACGACGCTGCCCCCCGCCTCCCTGCTGGAGCGGGCGCACGCCGTCGAAGAGGCCTTCCACCGCGTCCGGGACGAGCGCTGGGGCCCGCGCACCCTGGACGTCGACATCGTGGCCTACGCCGACGTCACCTCGGACGACCCGGGGCTCACCCTGCCCCATCCGCGCGCCCACGAGCGTGCCTTCGTGCTGGCGCCCTGGCACGACGTGGACCCCGAGGCACAGCTCCCCGGCCGCGGCACGGTGGCCGAACTGCTGTCCGTGATCACCCGTGAGGGTGTGGCGCACCGCGGGGACCTGGAACTCCGGCTGCCCGAGTAGTCGTTAAGGTCGAGACGGATCAAGTCAAGACCAAGACGGCCACCGTCCGGAATGGTCCGGGGGAAACCGAAGGGACACCGTGAGAGAGCTGCGCATCAGGGTGCTGGCGGGCGTGTTCGTCGTGGCCGGCGTCCTGTCCTGGGCGGGCGCCCGCCTCTGGAACTCGATCGGGACCCTCCCGAGCGTCCCCCTGGCCGCGCCCGTGGTCCTCGCGCTGATCGCGGTGGTCCTGCTGTCGACGGCGCTCTCGCTGCGGGCCCGGCTGAAGGCCCAGCGCGAGCGCCGGCCCGGCGCCAAGGGCGTCGACCCGCTGATGGCCGCCCGGGCGGTCGTCTTCGGCCAGGCCAGCGCCCTGGTCGCGGCCCTCGTCGCCGGTATGTACGGCGGCACGGGCGTCCTGCTGCTGGAGCTGCTGGACTTCCCCGCCCGCCGCGACCAGGCGATCTACGCGGGCTTCTCGGTGCTGGCCGGCCTCGCCGTGATAGCGGCCGCCCTGTTCCTGGAGCGGATCTGCCGGCTCCCGGAGGACGACGACCAGAACCCGCCGGGAGCGGAGCCGGCGGCCTGAGCCCCGGCGCCGCCCGGCGGCCTGATCAGCGCGCCATGATCAGGCTCATGGCCTCGTTGCGCGTGGCGACGTGCCGCAGCTGTCCGCGCACCGCCGACGTTATGGTCTTCGCACCCGGCTTGCGGATGCCGCGCATCGACATGCACATGTGCTCGCACTCGACGACGACGATGACGCCCCGCGGCTCCAGGATCTCCATCAGGGAGTCCGCGATCTGCGTGGTGAGGCGCTCCTGCACCTGCGGCCGGCGGGCGTAGACGTCGACGAGGCGGGCGAGCTTGGACAGCCCGGTGATCTTGCCGCTCTCGGACGGGATGTAGCCGACGTGGGCGACGCCCCGGAACGGCACCAGGTGGTGCTCGCAGGTCGAGTACACCTCGATGTCCTTCACCAGGACCATCTCGTCGTGCCCGAGGTCGAACGTCGTCGTCAGGACGTCCTCCGGCTGCTGCCACAGACCGGCGAAGATCTCCCGGTAGGCCCGCGCGACCCGGGCCGGCGTCTCCCTGAGCCCCTCGCGGTCCGGGTCCTCCCCGATCGCGATCAGCAGCTCGCGTACGGCGTTCTCGGCGCGCTTCTCGTCGAATTCGCCGATGCGTCCCTCGCCGTCCAGCGTCACCGGGTCGGTCATCTGGTTCCTCGTTCCTGCGCCATGACGCGCGTGTGTCTCGCGTTCCGAAACTGCGGACATGCGAAATGCCGCGCCCCCAGGCTAGAACCCGAGGGACGCGGCATTCATTCCGGCCCGTGTGTCCGGCGCACGGTCAGCTATCGGAGCGGTCCTCCGGGGTCTGCTCCGTCGCCGGGGCGGACTCCGCCGCCGTCGCCTTGGCGGTGCTGATCGACGCCGTGGCGCCGTTCGCGCCGTTGGTCAGTGCCAGCTCCTTCGGGGAGAGCACCGGCGGACGGGTGGACGGGGTGCGGCGGGAGGAACCGGTCCAGGCCGGCCGCGGCGGGCGCTTGACGATCGGGGCGAAGATCTCGGCGATCTCCTCCTTGCCCAGGGTCTCCCTCTCCAGCAGCTGGAGAACGAGGTTGTCGAGCACGTCGCGGTTCTCGACCAGGATCTCCCAGGCCTCGTTGTGCGCGGTCTCGATGAGCTTCTTGACCTCTTCGTCGACCAGCGCGGCGACCTCTTCCGAGTAGTCCCGCTGGTGGGCCATCTCCCGGCCGAGGAACGGCTCGCTGTTGTCGCCGCCGAACTTGATCGCGCCGAGACGCTCGGTCATGCCGTACTGCGTGACCATCGCGCGGGCCAGGTTGGTGGCCTTCTCGATGTCGTTCGCGGCACCGGTGGTCGGGTCGTGGAAGACCAGTTCCTCGGCCGCCCGGCCGCCCAGCATGTAGGCGAGCTGGTCGAGCATCTCGTTGCGGGTGGTCGAGTACTTGTCCTCGTCGGGCAGGACCATCGTGTAGCCGAGGGCACGGCCGCGGGACAAGATCGTGATCTTGTGGACCGGGTCGGAGTTCGGCGAGGCCGCCGCGACCAGGGCGTGACCGCCCTCGTGGTACGCGGTGATCTTCTTCTCCTTGTCCGACATGATCCGGGTCCGCTTCTGCGGGCCCGCGACCACGCGGTCGATCGCCTCGTCCAGCGCCTTGTTGTCGATCAGCTTCTGGTCGCCGCGGGCGGTGAGCAGCGCGGCCTCGTTCAGCACGTTGGCGAGGTCGGCACCGGTCATGCCCGGGGTGCGGCGGGCCACGGCGGACAGGTCGACGTCGGGCGCGACCGGCTTGCCCTTCTGGTGGACCTTGAGGATCTCCAGACGGCCCTGGAGGTCCGGCGGGTCGACCGCGATCTGCCGGTCGAAGCGGCCGGGGCGCAGCAGGGCGGGGTCGAGGATGTCCGGACGGTTGGTGGCGGCGATGAGGATCACACCGCCCTTGACGTCGAACCCGTCCATCTCGACCAGCAGCTGGTTCAGGGTCTGCTCGCGCTCGTCGTGACCGCCGCCGAGGCCGGCGCCGCGGTGGCGGCCGACCGCGTCGATCTCGTCGACGAAGACGATCGCCGGGGCGTTCGCCTTGGCCTGCTCGAACAGGTCGCGCACACGGGAGGCACCGACACCGACGAACATCTCGACGAAGTCGGAACCGGAGATCGAGTAGAACGGCACGCCCGCCTCGCCCGCGACGGCGCGCGCGAGCAGGGTCTTGCCGGTACCCGGGCGGCCGTAGAGCAGCACACCCTTGGGGATCTTGGCGCCGACGGCCTGGAACTTGGCCGGCTCCTGGAGGAACTCCTTGATCTCCTGGAGCTCCTCGACGGCCTCGTCACAGCCGGCGACGTCGGAGAAGGTGGTCTTCGGGGTGTCCTTGGTGATGAGCTTCGCCTTGGACTTGCCGAAGTTCATGACCCGGGAGCCGCCGCCCTGCATCTGATTCATCAGGAACAGGAAGACGACCACGATCAGGACGAAGGGGAGCAGGGACAGCAGGACGCCGACGAACGGGTTCTGCTTGGACGGCGAGACCGTGTAGCCGTCCGTGATCTGCTTTTCCTGGTACTTGGTCTGCAGCGTGCCGGCGAGCTGCACACCCTGGTCGCCGATGTAGCTCGCCTGGATCTTCGAGCTGCCCTCGACCTTGTAGCCGTCCTTGAGCGTGACCTTGATGCTCTGCTCGTCACCGGTGGTGAGCTTGGCCGACTCGACCTTGTTGTCGTTGATCGCCGCCACGACCTGGCCGGTGTCCACCGTCTTGTAGCCGCCGGACGAGCCGACGACCTGCATCAACACGACCACGGCAAGGACGGCCAGCACGATCCACATGACCGGCCCACGGAAGTATCGCTTCACGTCCATCCATACGGAGCGGTGCCGCCCCGTCCCTCCTGCCATAGTGAGTTTGATAAGACAGTTCTTCTGACGGTACCCCAGCATTGTTGCCCGAAGCCGCACGGAGCCGATTCGACGGCTGGGAAAACCCGTCTCCGCTTGCTTCAACGGCAGGGAACCCGCTGGGGTTCCCGATCGTCCTCGTGGGCTTGGGCCGACCGGCTCAGCCGCCGTAGACGTGAGGCGCGAGCGTACCGACGAACGGCAGGTTGCGGTACTTCTCGGCGTAGTCGAGGCCGTAGCCCACGACGAACTCGTTCGGGATGTCGAAGCCGACCCACTCCACGTCGATGGCGACCTTGGCGGCGTCCGGCTTGCGCAGCAGCGTGCACACCTTCAGGGACGCGGGCTCGCGGGAGCCGAGGTTGTTGATCAGCCAGGACAGGGTCAGGCCCGAGTCGATGATGTCCTCGACGATCAGGACGTGCCGGCCCTTGATGTCGGTGTCGAGGTCCTTGAGGATGCGGACGACACCGGAGGACTGGGTGCCCGCGCCGTAGGAGGACACGGCCATCCAGTCCATGGTGACGGGGGTGGACAGCGCCCGGGCGAGGTCCGCCATGACCATCACCGCGCCCTTGAGGACGCCGACGATGAGCAGGTCCTTGCCCGCGTATTCCGCGTCGATCTTCGCGGCCAGCTCGGCCAGCTTCGCGTCGATCTCTTCCTTGGTGATGAGCACCCGCTGGAGGTCGGCACCCATGTCTTTCGCGTCCACCCGCATCACTTTCGGTCGTCCCGCACTTACGGCCGCGAGCGCGGCCACCGGCTACGGCCGCAGGTACGGCCCGTGGGCCGCCCGGCCCGCCGGGGCACCGGGTGAGGGCACTCCGCGGGGCCGGTCGTCAGCCTTGCCGAATCACCAGTCTGCCACCCTGGCGCTGGGCGACGACCCGGCCGGGGAGGTTGATGGCCCCCTGGCCGCGCCAGCCGGTGATCAGACGGTCGACTTCCTCGATGTGGCGGGCGAACAGCGCACCGGCCGGGGCTCCCGCCTCGATGGCCGCGCGGCGCAGGATCCGGCGGCGCACGGCGGGCGGCAGGGCGTACAGCTTGGCGCACTCCAGCAGGCCGGCCGCGTCCCGTACGGAGGCCTCGGCCTGCCGGGCCCAGGCGTCCAGGGCGTCGGCGTCGTCGCGGGAGAGCTGGGCGGTGCGGGCCAGCGCCTCCACCACGCCCTTGCCGAGGGCCTTCTCCAGGGCGGGCAGGCCCTCGTGCCGCAGCCGGGAGCGGGTGTAGGCCGGGTCGGTGTTGTGCGGGTCGTCCCAGACCGGCAGCGACTGGACCATGCAGGCCTTGCGGGCGGTCTGCCGGTCCAGGTGCAGGAAGGGCCGCCGGTAACGGCCGTCGGCCCCCGAGACCGCGGCCATGCCGGACAGGGAGCGGATGCCGGAGCCGCGGGCGAGTCCCAGCAGGACGGTCTCGGCCTGGTCGTCGCGGGTGTGGCCGAGCAGGACCGCGGCGGCGCCGTGGCATTCGGCGGCGGCGTCCAGGGCGGCGTAGCGGGCGTCGCGGGCGGCGGCCTCGGGGCCGCCTTCGCGGCCGACGGTCACGGCGACGGACTCGGCCGGGTCGAGGCCCAGTTCGCGCAGGCGCAGGACGACCTCCTCGGCGCGGAGGTCGGAGCCGGCCTGGAGGCCGTGGTCGACGGTGACCCCGCCGGCGCGGACGCCGAGCTTGGGGGCCTCGAAGGCGAGGGCGGAGGCGAGGGCCATGGAGTCGGCGCCGCCGGAGCACGCGACGAGGACGAGCGGGGAGGGGGGCCGCTCGGCCGTCCGGCCCGCGGGCGCGCGGGAGGTCTGGTCGTTCAGGATGTCGTGGAGGACGCGGCGGACCGCCAGGCGTATCGCCGCGACCGCAGGATGGGGACCCATGTCCGGTTCCCTTCATGAAGTTTTCCGGGGGGCGAGCCCGGGACGGTCACTCAGAGTGTGTAAATGGTGACAGAACCGGGCCGTTCCCCGAGCATCGCACGCCTACGCATGGCATACGGTCCCTCGGACGGGTGATTGGAGGGGCGTTCGCCTGCCGTCGGCCGGACTCGCTTCACGACTCCCCCGCGCCGTTCACCCCTCGGCCCTGCCGTGCACCCTCGTGACCCAGTCCGCCGGTTTGGCGATCTCCGCCTTGGTGGGAAGGGTGTTGGGCGAGGTCCACACGCGGTTGAAGCCGTCGGTGCCGACCTGCTCGACGACGGCCCGCACGAACCGCTCGCCGTCGCGGTACTGCCTCAGCTTGGCGTCCAGCCCGAGCAGCTTGCGCAGGGCGGCGTCCAGGCGGGAGGCGCCCTTGGCCCGCCGCTGCTGGAACTTCTCGCGGATCTCGGCGACGCTCGGCACGACGCTGGGGCCGACGCCGTCCATGACGTAGTCGGCGTGGCCCTCCAGCAGGGACATCACGGCGGTGAGCCGGCCGAGGATCTCCCGCTGGGCCGGGGTCTGCACGAGTTCCACGAAGGAGCGCCCGCCGTCCTCCTCCTCGCCCTCGGGACGGCCGCCGACCAGGGACTGGGCGGCGTCCCGGATGCGCTCCAGGAAGGTCATCGGGTCGACGTCGGTCTCCGCGAGGAACGACTGGATCTCGCCCTCCAGGTGGTCCCGCAGCCAGGGCACGGCGGTGAACTGCGTGCGGTGGGTCTCCTCGTGCAGGCACACCCACAGGCGGAAGTCGTGCGGCTCGACGTCGAGTTCGCGCTCCACGTGGACGATGTTGGGCGCCACGAGCAGCAGCCGGCCGCCGCCGTTCGCGCCGGCCGGCAGGTCGCGGGCGGCCGGGGCGAAGGTCTCGTACTGGCCGAGGACCCGGGAGGACAGGAACGACAGGAGCATGCCCACCTCCACGCCGGTGACCTTGCCGCCGACGGCGCCGAGGACCGCGCCGCCCGGGCCGCCGCCGCGCCGTTCCTGCATCTTCTCCAGCAGCGGCTTGAGCAGTTCCCGGAAGCCCGCGACGTTGGCGCGGACCCAGCCGGGGCGGTCGACGACGAGGACGGGGGTGTCGTGGGTCTCCTCGGTGCCCATCCGGGTGAAGCCCCGGACGTGCTCCTCCGATGCCTTCGCGTGCCGGCGCAGCTCCGCGACGACGGCCCTGGCCTCGTCGCGGCTGACGTCGGGGCCGGGCCGTACGAGCCGCGTCGCGGTCGCCACAGCGAGGTTCCAGTCGACCATCCCGGGAGATGCGGTGCCACCGAAGCCAGTCATGCTGTCAACCGTACGTGCTCGCCGCCGCTTGGGGCAGGCCGTGGGGGGCCGACGGGGGCCGGCGCCCCGGCCGTGGCGATCAGCCCGCCAGTGCCGTCGCCGCCTCGTCCAGGGCCGACTGGGCCTGGACCGGGTCCGTGGTGCCGGAGGCCAGGAAGGCGAAGGCCAGGAGGTGGCCGGTGGGCGTGACGACCGTGCCGGCGAGGGTGTTCACACCGGTCAGGGTGCCGGTCTTGGCGCGTACGACACCGGAGGCGCCGTCGGCGTAACGATTGCTCAGGGTGCCGGTGAAGCCCGCGACGGGCAGGCCCGTGAGGACCGGGCGCAGGCCGGGGCGGTCCGGGTCGGCGGCCCGGACCAGCAGACCCGTCAGCAGGCCGGCGGTGAGCCGGTCGGCGCGGTTCAGGCCGCTGCCGTCGTGGAAGACGGCGCCCGCCATCGGCAGGCCGAGCTCGCGCAGCTGGGTGGCGATGGCCCCGGCCCCGCCCGCGAAGCTGGCCGGCCGCCCGCCGGCCAGGGCCGTGTGCCGGGCCAGGGCCTCCGCGATGTCGTTGTCGCTGTTGGTCAGCATCCGCTCGACCAGGGCGGACAGCGGGGGCGAGGAGACGCCGGCGAGGGTCTGCGCACGCGTGCTGGCCTTGGACGGGCCGGGGTGCGTGGCCGTGATGCCGGCGCCCTTCAGGAGGCCCGCGAACTTGGCCGCCGCGTCCGCCGCCGGGTCGCCCACGCGGATCACCGGCCCGCTGGTGGAGTCGTCGGTGCGGCCCTCGTCGACAGTCAGGGCGGTGACCGGGGCGAGGTTGTCGTTGACGCCGATGGGGTGCAGGGCGGGGCCGGTGAACAGCGTGGTGTCGTAGGACAGGGTGACCTCGCGGATGCCGCGCTCGGCGAGGGCCTTCGCGGTGTCGGCGGCCAGCGCCCGCAGGCTCGCCCAGCCGCCGTCCCGGGCGTGCGCGGTGAGGGTGGGGTCGCCGCCGCCGACCAGGACCAGTTCCCCGGTGTCGGGTTCCAGGGCGGTGCGGGTGGTGAGGCGGTGGTCGGGGCCGAGGGCGGACAGGGCGGCGACGGCGGTGGCGATCTTGGTGGTGGAGGCGGGGGTGAGGGCCTTGCCGCCGTCGGCGTCGTACAGGCGTTCGCCGGTCGTGACGTCGACGACGGCCGCCGCTCGGCCGCCGCCGAGCGCGGGGGCGTCCAGCAGGGGCCCCAGGGCGTCGGAGACGGCCCGGGCGTCCGGCGCGGTCCGCTGGGTGCCCACGGCGCCCGAGGCGCCGCCGAGGCCCGTCAGGACGGGTCCGGCGCTCGGCGCGGGCCGGGGCACCCCCGCGCCCGTGCCGGCGCGACCGTGATCTGCGCCACCTGACGGTTCCAGAGCGGCGGCGCGGTGCCGCTCGGCCGTACGCTGACCCGTGGCGTCCCAGGGTCCGGCCACGGTCACCGCACCGGCGGCCAGTGCCAGGCCGGCGGTGGCGGCGCCCGCGGTGTACCGCCAGGCGCGGGCGTCGCGCGGACGGGGGAGACGGGGGAGGTGCGCAGGGCCGGTCCGCACGGCCTTCGGCAGCCGCGCGAGCGACGGCCGCACGGCCGTCACGGCGCGCGTGAGACGTGGTCGGACGGCGTTCGCGAGCCGCGCCACCCGCGGTCTCGCGGCTCGCCAAGGCCCCAGCTCTGGCACGACCACCAGCCCCTTTCGCGATCACACACCTGCGTGAGGGACACTTAACCACCAGAACTATGTGCTGATCATGGAGGAGCCACCGGTGGAGTTCGACGTCACGATCGAGATCCCGAAGGGTTCGCGGAACAAGTACGAGGTGGACCACGAGACCGGCCGGATCCGCCTGGACCGTCGCCTCTTCACCTCGACCGCCTACCCGACCGACTACGGCTTCGTCGAGAACACCCTCGGCGAGGACGGCGACCCGCTGGACGCGCTGGTCATCCTGGACGAGCCGACCTTCCCGGGCTGCCTGATCCGCTGCCGCGCGATCGGCATGTTCCGGATGACGGACGAGGCCGGCGGCGACGACAAGCTGCTGTGCGTTCCGGCCACCGACCCGCGTGTGGAGCACCTGCGTGACATCCACCACGTGTCGGAGTTCGACCGCCTGGAGATCCAGCACTTCTTCGAGGTGTACAAGGACCTGGAGCCCGGCAAGTCGGTCGAGGGCGCCAACTGGGTGGGCCGTACGGACGCCGAGGCGGAGATCGAGCGGTCGTACAAGCGCTTCGAGGAGCAGGGCGGTCACTGAGCCCCTCTCCCCGTGAACGGGCCGCACGCGCAGGCGTGCGGCCCGTTCGCGTGTGTGCACGCATACGGCCGGACGGGGTACGCGTGCGCATACTGAGGCCCAGCGAAGGTGTCGTGCAGGGAGCGGTGCGAAGTGACGGAGGCGGAGGACCGCAAGCCCCGGTCCGACGAGGCGCGGTACGACCCGGAGATCACCTCCGAGTTCGCCGTTCCGCGGGGTCTCGATGTCCCGAAGGGCCCGGGTGAGGGCGAGACGACCTCCGAGTTCGCCATGCCGGAGGGGCTGCCGGCGCCGCCGCAGCCGCCCGCCGCCGAGCCGGAGGGCTCCGCGTTCAGCCCGCCGCGGACCTACAGCGCGAAGGACGCGCCGGCCGTCTTCACCCCGCCGGCCGGGGTGCCGCTGGTCAGTCTGATCAAGGACGCGCCCTGGCAGGACCGGATGCGCACGATGCTGCGGATGCCGGTCACCGAGCGGCCGGCCCCGGAGCCGGTGCAGCGCGAGGAGGAGGACGGCCCGGCCGTCCCGCGCGTGCTGGACCTGACCCTGCGCATCGGCGAGCTGCTGCTGGCCGGCGGCGAGGGGGCGGAGGACGTGGAGGCCGCGATGTTCGCGGTGTGCCGGTCCTACGGCCTGGACCGGTGCGAGCCGAACGTCACCTTCACCCTGCTGTCGATCTCGCACCAGCCGTCCCTGGTGGAGGACCCGGTGACGGCGTCGCGGACGGTACGGCGGCGGGGCACCGACTACACCCGGCTGGCGGCCGTCTTCCGCCTGGTGGACGACCTGACCGACCCGGAGACCGAGGTCTCCCTGGAGGAGGCCTACCGGCGCCTGGCGGAGATCCGCCGCAACCGGCACCCCTACCCCGGCTGGGCGCTGACCCTGGCCGGCGGGCTGCTGGCCGGCGCGGCGTCCGTGCTGGTCGGCGGCGCCGATCCGATCGTGTTCGTGGCGGCGGCCGTCGGCGCGATGCTCGGCGACCGGCTGGCCTGGCTGTGCGCGGGACGCGGGCTGCCGGAGTTCTACCAGTTCACGGTGGCCGCGATGCCGCCGGCGGCGATCGGGGTGGCGCTGACCCTGGCCCACGTGGACGTGAAGGGCTCCGCGGTGATCACCGGTGGGCTGTTCGCGCTGCTGCCCGGACGGGCGCTGGTGGCGGGGGTGCAGGACGGACTGACGGGCTTCTACATCACCGCCTCCGCGCGCCTGCTGGAGGTCATGTACTTCTTCGTCGGCATCGTCATCGGCGTGCTGACCGTCCTGTACTTCGGGGTGCAGATCGGCGGCAAGCTGAACCCGGAGGCGAAACCGGGCGGCTACGAGGAGCCGCTGGTCCAGTTGGCGGCCTCGATGCTGCTGTCGCTGACCTTCGCCGTCCTGCTCCAGCAGGAACGTTCCACCGTGCTGTGGGTGACCCTCAACGGGGGCGTCGCCTGGACGGTGTACGGCGCGATGTACTACGCCGGCGACCTCTCGCCGGTGGCCTCCACGGCGGTGGCGGCGGGCCTGGTGGGCCTGTTCGGGCAGCTGCTGGCCCGGTACCGGTTCGCCTCCGCGCTGCCCTACACCACGGCGGCGATCGGGCCGTTGCTGCCCGGTTCCGCGACCTACTTCGGCCTGCTGTCCATGGCCCAGAACGACATGGACAAGGGGCTGGTGTCGCTGGCCAAGGCCGCGTCGCTGGCCATGGCCATCGCCATCGGGGTCAACCTGGGATCGGAGATCTTCCGGCTGTTCCTGCGGATCGGCTCCGCCGGAAAGCGCCGGGCGGCGAAGCGGACGAGGGGCTTCTGAGCGACGCCCGGCCCGGGCCCGGGGCGGTCACTGGCGGCGCTGGTCGTACGGGTAGCCGTTCTCGTCGTACTGCTGCTGGTCGTAGCCCTGCCGCCGGTCCCAGTCCTGCTGCTGCGGGTACTGCTGCTGGTCGTACGGCTGCTGGTACTGCTGCTGTCCGTCGTAGTACTGGTCGTAGCCCTGCTGCTGGTTCCAGTCCTGCTGCTGCGGCTGCTGGTACGGGGCCTGCCCGCCGTACGGGGGCTGTCCGTGCTGCGGCTGCCCGTACTGCGGCCGCTGTTCGTGGGACGGCTGGTCCGGCTCGATGCGGCGCAGGCGGGTGGTGGCGTCGTCCATGACCGGGGGCCGCTGCGGCTGCTGGTACCGGGGCTGCTGGTGCGCGGGCTGCTGCTGCGGGACCGGCCGCGGCCCGGCCTGGGCGGCCTTCTTCTCCTTGGAGCGGGCCCGCAGGAACTCGATCGCGATCGGGATCACGGAGACGAGGACGATCAGGATGAGGATCGCCTCGATGTTGGTCTTGACGAACTCGATGTTGCCGAGCCAGGAGCCGAGCAGGGTGACGCCGGCCCCCCACAGGACGCCACCGATGACGTTGAAGGCCAGGAACGAGCGGTACCGCATGCCGCTGACGCCCGCGATGATCGGCGTGAACGTGCGCACGATGGGCACGAAGCGGGCCAGGACCAGGGACTTCGGGCCGTACTTCTCGAAGAACTCGTGCGCCTTGGTGACGTTCTCCTGCTTGAACAGGCGGGAGTCCGGCCGGTTGAACAGGGACGGGCCGACCTTCTTGCCGAACATGTAGCCCGCCTGGTCGCCCAGGACCGCCGCGAGGCAGATCAGGCCGATCGCCGCCCACAGCGGGAAGTCCAGATCGCCCGAGGTGATCAGCAGACCGCAGGTGAACAGCAGCGAGTCGCCCGGCAGGAAGAAGCCGATGAGCAGACCGGACTCGGCGAAGACGATGAGCAGCAGACCCCAGATGCTGTACGTGTCGAGCAGGTAGTTCGGATCGAGCCAGCTCGGGCCTAGGGCGAGTGTCATCACGGGTCCGGGCTCCTGAAGGGGTGAGGGCGGCTACGGCGTCCAAGTGCGGCCGCACAAAGCTATCAACGCGATGTGACCGCCCCAGGTTCCACCGGTGGCTCCAGGATGCCCTGTGCGAGGCCCCGGAGAAAGCTGTGACTCCGGGGACCCGTGTGACCTTTCAGGACGCGGTGTGCCGGGCCGTGTTCGCCGCGATCGCGTCCCGCATGTACCCCGCCAGACCGGGACGGATCGCCTCGTACGTGGCGGTGAACCGCTCGTCGGTGACGTACATCTCACCGAGGCACGCGTGCAGCTCGTGCCCGCAGTCGTAGTACGCGCCCGTGATGAACCGGCGGTGCTCCTCGGCGACGTCCATGGCCGCCGGCGAGTTAGCGGGAACGCCCTCGGCGAGCAGGGCGGCCATGCGGCCGTGGACCGCGTCCAGCTCGCCGTTGACCCGCTTCCAGTCCTCCTTGGTGTAGGCGGCGGTCCGGCGCCGCGACTGCCGGTAGGCCTCGGTGTCGCCCCAGCGCCGCTCCACCTCGTCCGCGTGCCGGTCCGGGTCGAAGTCGCCGAAGACCTCGAACTTCTCCTCGGGTGTCAGGTTGATGCCCATCGTGCGTGCCTCCATGGCGTGCTCCACGGCCGCGGCCATCTCGCGCAGCTTCTCGATCCGGGCGGTCAGCAGGCCGTGCTGCCGGCGCAGGTGCGCGCGCGGGTCCGCGTCCGGGTCGTCGAGCAGGGCCGCGACCTCGTCGAGCGGGAAGCCGAGCTCCCGGTAGAACAGGATCTGCTGGAGCCGGTCGAGATCGGCGTCGGTGTAGCGCCGGTGCCCGGCGTGGGTGCGCTCGCCGGGCACGAGCAGGCCGATCCCGTCGTAGTGGTGCAGGGTGCGCACCGTGATCCCGGCGAATCCGGCGACCTGCCCCACGGTGTAGACCCGTCCCACGGAGGGCTCCCGGTCCACGGGGTGACTCACTGCTTCCGCTCCTTCGGTCGGTACGCCGTCCACACTGGGGCCTCACGTCGCGTGAGGTGCAAGCCGGCTTCGATTCGGGATGTTGATGGCGTTCTGTCCGTTTATGGTGTGTCCATGGCGCTGCACAGAGGTTCCGGGCGGCACGAGGCGCGGACGGTGTCGGTCAACCCGTTCTTCGGGGCGGCCGACCCGGTCGGCGGCATGACCGAGGCCCCGCCCACGCACCGGCTGCCGGACACCCCGCTGCCCCCGTCCACGGCGTACCAGCTGGTCCACGACGAGCTGATGCTGGACGGCAACTCCCGGCTGAACCTGGCCACCTTCGTCACCACCTGGATGGAGCCGCAGGCCGGGGTGCTGATGGCGGAGTGCCGGGACAAGAACATGATCGACAAGGACGAGTACCCGCGCACGGCCGAGCTGGAGCGGCGCTGCGTGGCGATCCTCGCCGACCTGTGGCACGCGCCGGACCCGTCGGCCGCGGTGGGCTGTTCGACCACCGGGTCGAGCGAGGCGTGCATGCTCGCCGGGATGGCGCTGAAGCGGCGCTGGGCGAAGGCCAACGCGGACCGGTACCCGGGGGCGCGGCCCAACCTGGTGATGGGGATCAACGTCCAGGTGTGCTGGGAGAAGTTCTGCGACTTCTGGGAGGTCGAGGCCCGGCAGGTCCCCATGGAGGGCGACCGCTTCCACCTGGACCCGGAGGCCGCCGCCGGGCTGTGCGACGAGAACACCATCGGCGTGGTCGGCGTCCTCGGCTCGACCTTCGACGGCTCCTACGAACCGGTAGCCGGCCTGTGCGCGGCCCTGGACGCCCTCCAGGAGCGCACCGGGCTCGACGTCCCGGTGCACGTGGACGCGGCGTCCGGCGGCATGGTGGCGCCGTTCCTGGACGAGGATCTGGTGTGGGACTTCCGGCTGCCGCGGGTGGCCTCCATCAACACCTCGGGGCACAAGTACGGCCTGGTCTACCCGGGTGTCGGCTGGGCCCTGTGGCGGGACGGCTCGGCCCTGCCCGAGGAGCTGGTCTTCCGGGTCGACTACCTGGGCGGGAACATGCCGACCTTCGCCCTGAACTTCTCCCGGCCCGGCGCCCAGGTGGTGGCGCAGTACTACACGTTCCTGCGGCTCGGCCGGGAGGGCTACCGCGCGGTCCAGGGGGCGACCCGGGACGTGGCGACCTCGCTGGCCCGGCGGATCGCGGAACTCGGCGACTTCCGGCTGCTCACCCACGGCGACCAGCTCCCCGTGTTCGCGCTGACCACGGCCGGGGACGTCACGTCGTACGACGTCTTCGACGTCTCCCGGCGGCTGCGCGAGCGCGGCTGGCTGGTGCCCGCCTACACCTTCCCGGCGCACCGCGAGGACCTGTCGGTGCTGCGGGTCGTGTGCCGCAACGGCTTCTCGCACGATCTCGCCGACCTGTTCCTGGCCGACCTGGCCCGGCTGCTGCCGGAGCTGCGCCGGCAGCCGCGTCCGCTGACCCGGGACAAGGCGGCGGCCACCGGCTTCCACCACTGAAAACCGCCCCCAGCGCCGCGGGCGGCGTTCAGTGGTCGTCCCCCGGGTGCCGCTCCCCCGTCGCGTAGGGGTTCTCCTGGCCCTCGGCGAGGACCCCGACGAACGGCTCGCCCTCCCCCGCGAAGGTGTAGGCGCCCGCCTCCAGGCGGTCGATCAGGCCCTGGGTCCAGGCCGCGTCGGAGTCGGCCGTGTGGAGCCACATGCGCATGATCTCGCCGATGTGGCCGAGCTGTTCCGGGCCGCCCTCGGGGAGGTAGTGCCCGGTGACGGAGTCCCGCCACCGCCCGATCCGGCGGATCCGCTCCCGCAGCAGCTCCAGGGCCTCGGCGCGGGGCAGCTCGACCAGGAAGCCGACGGCCGCCGACTGGACGTCGGTCTTCTGGTCGTAGGAGACCAGGGACTCGCGCAGCAGCCGGAGGAACTCCTCCTCGCCGCGGGGGGTGATCTCGTACTCGGTGCGCGGCGGCCCGCCGGCCGTGGACGGCGCCGTCTCGTGCGCGTGCAGCAGTCCCTGCCGGGCCATCTGCTTCAGGGCGTGGTAGACCGAGCCGGGCTTGGCGTTGGACCACTCGTGCGCGCCCCAGTACTCCAGGTCGTTGCGCACCTGGTAGCCGTGGGCCCGGCCGTGCTGACGGACCGCGCCCAGCACGAGGAGACGGATCGCTGACATGGGGTCCAGGTTAGGACCCCGTGTCAGGCCCGGATGCGCACGACCACGGTCCGCCGCCTCTCGTCCGGCCCCTCACCGGGGCGCTTCCCCGGACCGGACGGGCGCTAGAACGGGAATCCGCTGCGGCCGTGCTGGATCGAGATCCACTTGACCGTGGTGAACGCCTCCAGCGTGGTCTCGCCGTTGAGGCGGCCGACACCCGAGTGCTTCTCCCCGCCGAAGGGCACGATCGGCTCGTCGTGGACGGTGCCGTCGTTCACGTGGAACATGCCGGTGTCGATCCGCTTGGCGAAGGCCACACCGCGCTCGATGTTCCCGGTGTGGACGGCGCCGCTGAGGCCGTAGGGGGTGCCGTTGACGATCCGCACCGCGTCCTCCTCGCCGTCGAACGGGATGAGGAAGACGACCGGGCCGAACACCTCCTGCTGGAGCAGCGGGGAGCCGGCCGGGATGCCGGTCAGCACGCTCGGCTCGACCAGGTTGTTGGTCGTGGTGCCGTGCACCAGGGCGGTGGCGCCCTCGGCGAGCGCCTGCTCGACGGTGCCGGAGATCGCGTTGGCCTGCGCGGAGTTGATCATCGGGCCGATCACGGTCTGCGGGTCGCGCGGGTCGCCGACCTTGAGGCTCCGGACCTTGGCGACGAACTTCTCGGTGAACTCCTCGTGGACGGAGCGGTCCACCAGCACCCGGTTGGCGGCCATGCAGACCTGCCCCTGGTGCACGAACCGGCTGAAGACGGCCGCATCCACCGCGTAGTCGACGTCGGCGTCGTCCAGCACCACCAGGGCGCTGTTGCCGCCCAGTTCGAGGACCGAGCGCTTGAAGTGCTTGGCGCACACGGTGGCGACGTGCCGGCCGACCTTGTCCGAGCCGGTGAAGGAGATCACCTTCGGGACGGGGTGCTCGATGAACGCGTCGCCGATCTCGGCGATGTCGGTGACCAGGACGTTCAGCAGGCCGCCGGGCAGACCGGCGTCCTCGAAGATCTTCGCGATCAGGGTGCCGCCGGCGATCGGGGTGTTCTGGTGCGGCTTGAGCACCACGGCGTTGCCGAGCGCGAGGGCCGGGGCGACCGACTTCAGCGACAGCAGGAAGGGGAAGTTGAACGGGCTGATCACGCCCACGACGCCGACCGGGACGCGGTAGACGCGGTTCTCCTTGCCGTCGCCCGGGGAGGGCAGGATCCTGCCCTCGGGGCGCAGCGCGAGGTGGATCGACTCGCGCAGGAACTCCTTGGCGAGGTGCAGCTCGAAGCCGGCCTTCACCCGCGTGCCGCCCAGCTCCGCGGTGATCAGGTCCGCTATCTCCTGCTCGCGGTCCTCCACCAGCCGCAGCGCCCGCTCGAAGACGGCCCGCCGGGTGTAGGGGTTGGTCTCGGCCCACTCCTTCTGGGCGCGGGCGGCCGCCTGGTAGGCCAGGTCCACCTCGTCGACGGTGGCCACCGTGATCGAGGCCAGCTTCTCGTCGTTGTAGGGGTTGAAGTCGATGACGTCCCAGGAGCCCGAGCCCGGGCGCCATTCGCCGTCGATGTACTGCCGGGCCAGGTCGCTGAAGTAGGACGACATGTGATCCCTCGATCGCTAGCGGACACCAGATCTACGCCACGTCTGATTGGACGTCATGGTACTTGTGACCGTGGCGAGTTGAGAGCCGCAATCGCTCAGGAGAGTTGCAGGAGGCCGCGGAGCAGGTCCCGGCTCTCGTCCGGGCCGGGGCTGTCCTGCTGGAGTTCCTTCAGGGCCTGCTCGTACTGGGCGACGTCCTCGCGCTTGTCCAGGTAGAGGGCGCTGGTCAGCTGTTCCAGGTAGACCACGTCCGACAGGTCGGACTCGGGGAAGCTGAGGATGGTGAAGGCGCCGCTCTCACCGGAGTGCCCGCCGAAGCTGAACGGCATGACCTGGAGCCGCACGTTGGGCCGCTCGGAGATGTCGATCAGGTGCTGGAGCTGGCCGCGCATCACGTCCCGGTCGCCGTAGGGGCGGCGCAGGGCGGCCTCGTCCAGGACGATGTGCAGCTCCGGGGCGTTGTCGGAGAGCAGGTGCCGCTGCCGCTCCAGGCGCAGGGCGACCCGGCGCTCGATGTCGGCGACGCTCGCGCCCTTCATGCCGCGCCGGACCACCTCGCGGGCGTACTCCTCGGTCTGCAGCAGGCCGTGCACGAACTGCACCTCGTAGACCCGGATCAGCGAGGCGGCGCCCTCCAGGCCCACATAGGTGGGGAACCAGCTCGGCAGGACGTCCGTGTAACTGTGCCACCAGCCCGCCACGTTCGCCTCCCGGGCGAGGGAGAGCAGCGACTCGCGCTCCGACTCGTCGGTGATGCCGTAGAGCGTCAGCAGGTCTTCCACGTCTCTGGTCTTGAAGCTCACCCGGCCCAGCTCCATCCGGCTGATCTTCGACTCGGAGGCGCGGATCGAGTAACCCGCCGCCTCGCGCGTGATCCCCCGCGCTTCCCGCAGTCGCCTGAGTTGCGAGCCGAGCAGCATCCGCCGCACCACCGATCCGGGCTCTCCCGCGCTCACTTTCGCCAGCCTCCCCAACCGTCTCCCAGGGGCCGAAGTCTGCCACTAAAACACTCCGAGCAGTACTCGCCCGGTTACGGAAACGGAAAGAGCTCGGCCGTTTCCGTCTGGCCCGGACCGGGAAAGAGGTCCGGACCTCTGGCGGGTGACGAGGTGAACTCGGCGGAAAAAATGGCCAAGAAGTGGTACGGGCAGTGCCATTTCGCTCGCGTGCACGTGCATCTGCCCTTGCATCTGCTCTGCGCTTCCGAAACCATGGGTGCCGCGCCACCGCTGCATCGCAACGACCGCGAATTCCCGGGAGTGCCTCGCATGGGGACGAATGGATCGACCATGCTCAAGCCGTTACGGCAGGGCCTTCCGCCGCTGGATCCCGCGGCCGTGTCCGATGCCGCCTCCTGCGCCCTCCCCGCCCGCTACGAGGCGGTGCGCGAGGCCCGGCGCTTCACCCGGGACACCCTGGCCCAGTGGGACGTCGGCGACCGCTTCGACGACGTGTGCCTCGTCGTCTCCGAACTCGTCACCAACGCCCTGCGCCACGCGGTGCCGGCGGACCCGTGTCCCGTCGGCGGGCTCCCCTCCGTGCGGCTGCACCTGATGCGCTGGCGCGAGCGGCTGGTGTGCGCGGTGCGCGACCCGAGCCACGAGACGCCCGTGCCGCAGGACTCGGACGACTTCTCGGCCGAGTCCGGCCGCGGCCTCTTCCTCGTCGACTCCTTCGCCGACAGCTGGGGCTGGCACCCGCTCGCGGGCACGCTGGAGGGCAAGGTGGTCTGGGCGCTGTTCCGGCTGCACCCGGCGGGCTGATCCGGCCCGGCGCGGGCGCGCGGGCGGGATCTACGCGCGTACACCCGTCGCCCGTGCGGTGACGTCTTCGGCCGGCGGCCGCCCGTCGGCCGTACGCGGCGCCCCGCGCCCGCTTCCGCGTACGCGCGCGGACCGGGCCGTCGGGCGGTCAGCTCGCGATCAGGTGGTCGAACTCGCCGTCCTTGATCCCGAGGAGCATCGCCTCGATCTCGGCGCGGGTGTAGACGAGCGCCGGCCCGTCCGGGAAGCGCGAGTTGCGCACGGCGACATCGCCGCCCGGCAGCCGCGCGAACTCCACGCAGGAACCCTGCGAGTTGCTGTGCCTGCTCTTCTGCCAGGCCACTCCGTCCAGCTGCGTGGCAGCCATGCCGTTGTACACGTCGTACCCCCCGTACACGCCGTCAACGTCGCGGTCCACAGGTCGCTCCCCGGTGGTGCACTGGCTGTGTGGCCATAGGTGCTGTGGTCAACTGACCCGGATCATAACTCTGTTCACGTGCGGATGCATGAGCAGATGCACGTGCACGAGCGGTGTTCCCGCGATTACAGCTTTGACGTGTGCTTTGCCAGAGCCGCTCCCGCGCCCACCCCGGAGCAGGCACGACATGCCCGGCCCCGCACTAGGGAGAGACGCGTGCGACGCCCTCCATGTTCCATCCTCCGGGCAAGTGACGGCCCGCCGGACTGGCCGGAACGGCGTCCGCCCACCGGAGGGACGGCCTCCGGTGGGTGGCGTAGACCGGCGGCCCCGCCGTTACGGCACCGGGCCGCGGGTGCCGGGACACGTGACGGAGATCATCCGGTGCCGGTCGGCGCAGCCCTCCGGAGCGACTCGTTCCGCAGTACCCCCCGGTACGGCGAGAGGCAGGGCAGCAGTGCCGTCCCCCGGGCGTTCTTCACGGCCCGTGCGAGCAGTCGCTGCCGGCGGGCGGTGACCCGGGTCACCCGGCGGCTGCGGATCTCGCCCCGGTCCGGGAGGAACTCCCGCGGCAGGCGGTGTCTTTGCAGTCCATGAAGGTGATCCCGGACACATCCAGGGGGCTGGGGCGGTTCCGGGCGGACGGACGGTCGCCCTCCCGGGGCATCAGACCCTCAGCAGGGTGTCGAAGGCGGGCGGGAGCCGGCGCCAAAGGTCCCGTCCGGCGGCGTACTCGGCGTTGGTGAGCAGGCAGGACTCCAGCAGCCGGACCAGACCCTCGCGGTCGAGGCCGGGCGAGGTGAACACGAGGTGGTTGCGGCGGTCGCCGTGCTCCGGGTGCCAGTCCAGCGCGGCGGCGGCGCGGCGCACCGGCGGGACCAGCTCCCAGGCCGCGTCCGGCAGCGCGGCGAGCCAGGGCCCGGCGCTCTCCACGCACAGTGCCCCGCCGGCCGCGTCCCAGTGCAGCAGCGTGTCCGGCTTGTCGGCGAGCCAGAACCGGCCCCGGCTGCGGGCGGCGGCACAGGTCAGGTCCTCCAGCGCCCCGTACAGCCGCTCCGGGTGGAAAGGGCGGCGGTGGCGCCAGACCAGGGTGGTGACGCCGTGGTCGTCGGCCTCCTGGGGCAGCAGGGCGCAGGCCGGGTGCTGGGCAGCGGCGGCGGCGGCCACGTCGAATCCGGCGAGGGCGGCCCGGGCGAGCGGCCCGGGAGCACCGGCGTCGGCGCCGGCCGGGGCCCGGCGGTCGGGGTCTTCCACGCCGATCGGGATCCGGCGGGCCGTCGGGTGGAGCTGGGCCAGCAGTTCGTGGTCCTCGTCGTCGGCCTCCGGGGAGTCGGCGACGGCGAGCACGGGGGCGTACTCCAGCTGCCGGGCGAAGGTGTCGGCGACCGTGCGCCGGTCGGTGGCCGCCGCGGCGAGCCCGGCCTCGGCGAGGTCGTCGCCGTTGCCGAGGTACGGCAGCACCAGCGCCGGGTCCACGGCGGTGATCACCGAGGTGACGGCCAGCCCGCCGGACGCGATCACCTCGGCCATCGCCTTGGGCTCGACCGAGTCCCACAGCTCGACGATCGCCAGCCGGATGACACCGGTGTCGGCGAGCCGGCGCAGCTCGGGCACCAGGTCCTCGCGCAGCGCGCAGCAGGCACAGTCGTCGACCAGGGGCGTCGTTCCGCTCGACACGACGCCGTCGCGGTCGCGGACCGTGCGCGCGACGGTGCCGGCACGGGCCGCGGACAGGTCGTGGTGGAGCACGACGCTCCCGGCCACGTCGGCGAGCAGCCGGCCGACGGCCGCCGAGCGGGCGGCGGCGTGCAGCCCGCCGACGACGGCCACCGCCAGGCTCACGCCCCGCCCCGCTTCCCGAACCGGCGCTCGAAGCGCTCCACGCGTCCGGCGGTGTCCAGCACCCGTGCGGTGCCCGTGTAGAAGGGGTGGCTGACGTCGGAGATCTCCACGTCCACGACGGGATAGGTGTGCCCGTCCTCCCACTCGACCGTCTTGTCGCTCGTCATGGTCGACCGGGTGAGGAAGGCGTGTCCGGCGGCGCGGTCGCGGAAGACGACCGGTCCGTAGGCGGGGTGGATTCCCTTGCGCATGGCGGAGGTTCAGCGCTCCTCTCGGTAATCGACGTGCCGGCCGGCGACGGGGTCGTACTTGCGCAGCGTCAGACGGTCGGGGTCGTTGCGGCGGTTCTTGCGGGTCACGTAGGTGTGGCCGGTTCCGGCGGTGGACTTCAGCCGGACGACCGGGCGCAGCTCGTTGCGTGGCATGCTGCTACCTTACTGAAAATGAATTCCATTTACTGACTCGTTCGAGGAGAGCTACGTCACCATGTCCGCGCACTGCATGCTCACCGGGGCCCGGCCGGGCTTCGGCAACCGCGTGTCCCACTCCCACCGGCGCACCTCCCGCCGCTTCGACCCCAACATCCAGACCAAGCGCTACTGGCTGCCCGGCGAGGGGCGGTACGTCCGGCTGCGGCTGAGCGCCAAGGGCGTCAAGACGGTGGACGCGATCGGCGTCGAGGCGGCCGTCGCCCGGATCCGCGCCCGGGGGGTGCGGGTCTGATGGCGAAGAAGAGCAAGATCGCGAAGAACGAGCGGCGCAAGGCGGTCGTCGCCCGGTACGCCGAGCGCCGCGCCGAGCTGAAGGAGATCCTCCGCCGGCCCGACACCCCGGAGGCCGAACGGCTCGCCGCCCGGCGGGAGCTGCGCGCACAGCCGAGGGACGCCAGTGCCACGCGCGTCCGCAACCGCGACGGGATCGACGGCCGCCCGCGCGGCCACCTGCGCGCCTTCGGGCTGTCCCGGGTGAACCTGCGCACGCTCGCGCACCAGGGCTTTCTGCCCGGGGTCCGTAAGTCCTCCTGGTGACGGCACGGCTCCGTCGGTCGCGAAGACGTCGCCCCGCACCCCGGTGACCAGCAGGGACGCGAGGCCGCGCTCCGGCCGCCACCGGGGTTGCGGAGGGGCGCGCGCACGGGACCCGGGAGCAGGCGCCATGATGCAAGGGCACCGTCACGACCAGGACAGGGACCCGCTCATGCGCGCCATTCCGCTCACCGTCACCGCCCTCGCCGCCGCCTTGCTGCTGACCGCCTGCGACGACGGTGGCGGCAAGAGCGGTGACAGCGCCGGCTCGGCCTGCGAGATCGGCGGGGTCTCCGTGCAGATCGGCTCGGCGAGCGTGGCCCCGGCCGCCGGGGACACCGGCGAGATCCCGGTCAGCCTCACCAACCAGAGCACGCCCTGCACCCTGGACCACTTCCCCGAGGTGGTCCTGAGCGGCGGCGGCAGCGATGCCGCCGTGCCCACGCTCAAGGGCGCGAAGGCGCAGAAGCTGAAGCTCGCCAAGGGCGACTCCGCGACCTTCTCCCTCAGCTATGTCCGCGGCGGGGACGGCGCGAAGAACGTCCTCGCGGCGCAGACCGTGAAGATCACCCTGCCCGGTACCGACACCGGGCGGAGCTTCCCGTGGAAGTACGGCCCGGTCGCCGGCAAGGCCGACGGGAGCGGACCGGACGCGTCGGTGAGCGCCTTCCAGCAGGTCGGCGACTGAGGCTCCGGGCGAGGCTGCGGGCGGGCCGGCGACCGAGGCCGCGGGCGGGCCGGCGGCGAGGCCGGACCGGCGGGGTTCCGGCGCGGTATCGGGATCCGGCGCGGCACCGACGCCCGGCGCGGCACCGCCGAGGTCCGGCGCGGCACCGGGGTCCGCGCGACGCCGGGGCCGGCCGCGGTACCGGGGCTCACTCCAGCCGGGGGCGGGCCCTGACCTGGGCCTGGTCCGCCGCCCGGGCGCCCTCGGTCCAGCCCGCCGCGTCGCCGACCCCCCGCAGCCGGGTCGTCGTGGTCTCCGGGAACATGTGCTCCAGCCGGCCGGTGACGGCTATCGCGCGCGTGGCCAGCACCGGCAGCAGGTCCTGGGTCACCTGGGTCTCGGCGGCGGCCGTGAGCCGGTCGCCCACGCGGTGCGCGTAGGCCGCGAGGAACGACTGCCGGAAGGTCTTGGTCCGCTTGCGTCCGCCGGCCCGCTGGGCCGCCTCGGCCCTGGTCATCGCGTGCGTGGCCTGCACCAGCAGCGAGGTGTAGAGCAGTTCGACGGCCTCCAGGTCCGCCTCGAAGCCGACGACCGTGGAGAAGCCGAGCGGTTCGTTCCACACCGCGCGGCAGTGGTTGGCCGTGGCCACCGCGTCCAGCAGGACCGCCTTGGCCTGTTCGTACGGCGGCTCGACCCCGATCCGGCAGGCTCCCGGCGCGTCCGGCGCGGGCGCCCCGGCGGCGAGCAGCGCCTCGTCGACGCTGTGCCGGGCCATCAGCTCCTGCGCCTTGGCGCTGAGCGCCTCCGCCTCCTCGGGATAGCCGGTCGCCTCGGCCTTGGCGAGCAGCGCGCGGATGCGGGTGAGCATGCGGGAGGCGGCCGGGCCGGGGGCGCGGCGGGGCTCGTCCTCCAGGGGCTCCAGGGCGGGCAGGCGCAGCAGCAGGCGGTACAGCTCCAGGACGGCCGTGGCGTGCGAGAAGCGGTCGGCGGTGCCGTCCGGACCGGCGGGCAGCGCGGCCAGCTGGCCGGTCCAGCGGCGCCCGCGCGGACGGTCCCGCCCGGCCTGCGCCCGGATCAGCCCGGCGGCCAGGCGGACGTGCGGGTCCTCCAGCTCGCGCCGCACCAGCCGTACGACGTCGGCGGGCTGCCAGCCGCGCCTCCAGGCCGCCGCCACGAACTCCTCGCCGCGCCGCGCGAGTTCGGCGTCGCTCCCCGGATCGGCGGCGAGCAGGGAGGCGCCCGTGTCGAGCCCGGTGTCGGTGTCGTCGTAGAGGGCGGCCCGGAAAGCCCGCTCGACGGTGCTGGCGGTACTGGTCACAGGCTCGATCGTGCCACGCGCCACCGACAGTGGGAGGACCGCCGTCCACAGCCTGTGGACAACTCCGGTGGCGGCGCGGTCGCGGGCGGCCCCGGGCGGGTGTCCTGGACCGCTTCGGCGGGGCGGTGTGCGCGGACTCACCGTACGGCCGGCGGCCACGCCCGAGCGGACCGGTGTCCGACGCGAAGGTGACTGACAACCAGTGGTTGACACTCCTAGAAAGGCAACCTACGGTTGACACTATGGCGACCAACCCCAAACCCACGGCCTCCGTGCGCCTCGACGACCTCATCGAGGCCATCAAGAAGGTCCATCACGAGCCCCTCGACCAGCTCCAGGACGCGGTGATCGCCGCCGATCACCTCGGTGACGTGGCCGACCACCTGATCGGGCACTTCGTCGACCAGGCCCGCCGCTCGGGAGCGTCCTGGACCGACATCGGCCGCAGCATGGGCGTGACCCGGCAGGCGGCGCAGAAGCGGTTCGTGCCCAAGGAGTCCGCCGACCTCGACCCCAGCCAGGGATTCAGCCGCTACACCCCCCGCGCGCGGAACGTGGTCATGGCCGCGCACAACGAGGCGGTGGCCGCCCGCAACACCGAGGGCCGCCCGGAGCACCTGCTCCTCGGCCTGCTGTCCGAGCCCGAGGCCCTGGCCGCGAAGGCGATCACCGCGCAGGGCGTGGTCCTGGACGCCGCACGCCAGGCCGCGACCGCCGCGCTGCCACCGGCCGCGGACGACGTCCCCGACCTCGTCCCCTACGGCCCCGACGCCAAGAAGGTCCTGGAACTCACCTTCCGCGAGGCCCTCCGGCTCGGCCACAACTACATCGGCACCGAGCACATCCTTTTGGCCCTGCTGGAGCACGAGAACGGGCAGGGCGTCCTCAGCGGCCTCGGCATCACCAAGCCGGCCGTCGAGGCGGAGGTGGGCAGGATGCTGGCCCTGCTGCTGGAGAACACCTCCGAACCGGACGGCTCGCAGGGATAGACCCGCAGGTCACGGCCGATTGTCAGACCCGCCTGCCACACTCGCGGACATGACGGACCGGTGGGCGCTCGCACCGGCCGAGGACGGAGGCGTGGACGTCGCCCCCCTCGGCCCGGACGGGCTGCCCGCCGGACCGGTGCGGCGGGAGAGCGATCTCGCCGGGGCGGTGCGGAGCCGCCCGGAGGTGACGCGCTGGGTGTGGCGCTCGACCGCCGAGGTCTACCCGCGCCTGCTCGCCACGGGGGTGCGAGTGGAGCGGTGCTACGACATCGAGGACGCCGAGACACTCCTGCTGGGCCACGAGGGCCGGTACGGCGAGCCACGCTCGGCCGCCGCCGCCCTGGCCCGCCTCCGCGGCGGCCCCGTCCCGCCCGACCCGCCGCAGCGCGCGGCCGAACCCGGCGCCCAGTCCCCGCTGTTCGAACCCGCCGGCCGGCGCCTGCCCCTGCCGGACCTGCTCGCGGTCTACGCCGACCAGCAGCGCCGCCACCAGCGGGCCGCCCACCCCGACCGGATGCGGCTGCTGACCGCCGCCGAGTCGGCGGGCATGCTGGTGGCCGCCGAGATGAACCGCTCCGGCCTGCCGTGGAGCGCCGGGGTCCACCGCGAACTGCTGCACGAACTGCTCGGCGAGCGGTACGCGGGCGGCGGTGAGCCGCGCCGCCTCGCCGAGCTGGCCGACGAGGTGTCCGCCGCCTTCGGCCGCCGGGTGCGGCCGGACCTGCCCGCCGATGTGGTCAAGGCCTTCGCGCAGGCCGGGATCAAGGTGAAGTCCACCCGCCGCTGGGAGCTCAGGACCGTCGACCACCCGGCCGTCGCACCCCTGCTGGAGTACAAGAAGCTGTACCGCATCTGGGTGGCGCACGGCTGGTCCTGGCTCCAGGACTGGGTGCGCGACGGCCGCTTCCGCCCCGAGTTCCTGGCCGGCGGCACGGTCACCGGGCGCTGGGTGACCAACGGCGGGGGCGGACTGCAGATCCCCAAGGTGATCCGGCGGGCCGTGGTCGCCGACCCCGGCTGGCGGCTGGTGGTGGCCGACGCCGACCAGATGGAACCGCGCGTGCTGGCCGCGATCTCCCGCGACCCCGGCCTGATGGAGGTGGCCGGCCGCGACAGCGACCTCTACCAGTCCGTCTCCGACCGCGCCTTCTCCGGCGACCGCGAGCAGGCCAAACTCGCCGTGCTCGGCGCGGTGTACGGCCAGACCTCCGGCGACGGCCTGAAGAACCTCGCCGCGCTCCGCCGCCGCTTCCCGAAGGCCGTCGCCTACGTCGACGAGGCCGCCCGCGCGGGCGAGGAGGGCCGGCTGGTCCGCACCTGGCTGGGCCGCACCTGCCCGCCGGCCGCCGGTTCCGGCGAGGACACGGCCCAGGAGGCGGGCATCCCGGTCGGCGAGGAGGAACCGGAGGCCCAGTCCGGCTGGGTCCCCGGGTACGCCTCGACGAACGCCCGCGCGCGGGGCCGCTTCGCCCGCAACTTCGTCGTCCAGGGCAGCGCCGCCGACTGGGCCCTGCTCCTGCTCGCCGCGCTGCGCCGCGCCCTGGGGGACATGGCGGCCGAGCTGGTCTTCTTCCAGCACGACGAGGTGATCGTGCACTGCCCCGCACAGGAGGCCGACGCGGTCGTACGCGCCATCCGCGACTCCGCCGCCCTGGCCGGCCGGCTGACCTTCGGCGACACCCCGGTGCGGTTCCCGTTCACGACGGCGGTGGTCGAGTGCTACGCCGACGCCAAGTGAGCGAGTCCCCCCGTCCCCCGGGCACCTCCCGGCCGCCGCTCGACGGCCCCCTTCACCCGGCGTCGCCGGGGCCCTCGCCCAGCAGCTCCCGCAGTTCCGCCAGGACCGCCTGTTCGTCCGTGCCCTCCAGTGCCTCCCGCGCCGCGCGCCAGGCGTCGTACGCCTCCGTCCGCCGTCCCCGCTCCCGCAGCAGGAGGCCGTGCTGGTGCAGGGCCAGTCCGCCCGTGTAGCGGTCGGCGCGGGCGTCGGCCCGGCGCAGCAGCTCGGCGCACTCGTCGGCCGCCCGTCCGGTCTGCCGGAGCTGCCGCAGCGCGCGGACCAGGCCGAGCCGGGTCTGGGCCTCGCCGTGCCAGTCGCCGTGGTCGCCGAGGATGCGCAGGCTCTCCTCGAAGTGCCGGGCGGCGGCCTCCGGTTCGCCGAGGGTGAGATGGGCGTAGCCGATGTTGCAGTGCGCCGAGTGCCGCACGATGACCGCGCCGATCCGGTCCCCGATCGCCAGCGAGCGCCGGTGCTGCTCGATGGCGGCGCGCGGGTCGGTGTGCTCGTAGAGGTTGCCGAGGTGGCTGCGGGTGACGGCCTCGCCGTAGGGATCGTTCAGCAGCCGCGAGTAGACGAGGCTGCGGCGCAGCGCCTCCCCCGACTCCGCGAACCGCCCGAGCCCCTCCAGCAGCAGCCCCCGGTTGTTCAGGCAGCGCCGGATCCGGGAGACCGCGCCGAGCCGCCCCCAGATCTCCAGGGCCTGGTCGGTGAGGGTGAGGGAGTCGTTCTGCCGGCCCGTCAGGAAGTGCAGGGCCGCGAGGTCGCACAGCGCGTACGCCTCGGCGGCCGGATCCCTCAGCCGCCGCGCCGCCCGGAGACCGGCCCGCCCCAGCACCTCCATCTCGGCGACCCGGCCGCCGCGCTGCACATAGGGCAGGAGCAGCCGTGTGAGCACCGAGAGGTGGGCGGCGGTGCGCGGATCACCGGTGTCCGCGTTCCGCGCCACCAGCGCGACGACGTTCTCCAGCTCCACCTCGCCCCAGGCGAACGCCTCCTCGGCCGACTCGAAGGGCGCGAGGGCGGCCACGTCCGCCGCGTGCCCGGCGGGCTGCGCGGCGGTCGGCCGCCGCCGGTCGTCCTGGTCGACGCCGGGCCCGGTGATCGCCGTCAGCACCCGCTCGGCCACGGCCGCGTACCAGCGCAGGGCGACGAGATCGGCGGTGCCGGTGTCCGGGTCCGGGGCCACGTCCGCGGCGGTGGCCCGCGCGTCGGCGTCGGCCAGCTCGCGGGCGAAGTCGCGGACGAGGTCGTGGGGCGCGTACCGGCCGTATGCCGTCTCCTCCAGCAGGGCGACGTCGACCAGGCGGTCCAGCGCGGCCTCGGCACGCCGCTCGTCGGTGCCGGTGAGACGGGCGATCAGCGGGGCGCCGTACGTCGGCAGGTCGAGTGCGCCGATGCGGCACAGGGCGAGGGCCGCGTCCCGGTCGGCCTCGCGCTCGGCGGCGGCCAGCGCGTCGTGGGCGACGGCCAGGGAGCGGCGGACGCTCAGATCGTCGTACTCCAGGTGGTGCAGCCGGCTGCCGGTGTCGGCGAGCTGCCCGGCCAGGACGTCCGGGGTGAGGGGGCGGCGGGCGGCGAGCCGGGCGGCGACCACGCGCAGCGCCAGCGGGAGCCGGCCGGTCAGCTCGACCAGCGGATGACCGGAGTCCAGCCCCTCGCGTCCGCTCACCGCGCGCAGCAGGGCCGCGCTGTCCTCGCCGGTCAGCGGGGAGAGCGGGAAGCGCCGGGCGCCGTCGAGGGCGGTGAGCGGCGAGCGGCTGGTGACGATCACCGCGCAGCCGGGCCCGGCCGGGAGCAGCGGCCGCACCTGGGCCGCGTTCGCCGCGTCGTCCAGCACCAGCAGGACGCGGGCGGGGGCGAGCAGGGAGCGGAGCAACGCGGCGGCGGCGTCCGGGTGTTCGGGGATGTTCCGGGGGCCGACGCCGAGGTCGCGCAGCAGCGCGGTGAGCGCCTGGGTGGCGGTGAGCGGGGCCACGCCGGGGGTGGCGCCGTGCAGATTGACGTAGAGCTGGCCGTCGGTGAAGCGTTCCCGCAGCTCATGGGCCACGTGCAGGGCCAGGGCGCTCTTGCCGACCCCGGCCATGCCGCTGATCACCGCGACGCCGGGGCCCGGGGCGGACGGCCGGGTCAGCGCGTCGCGCAGTTCGCGCCGTACGTCCGCCCGCCCGGTGAAGTGGGCCGGCGGGGCGGGCAACTGGGCCGGACGCGGGGTCTGCGAGGCGGGCGGCGCGGCGTCGACGCGCGGGGAGCCGGGGCTCGCGGATTCGGCGGCGGGGGTGCCGGCCGGCCGGGAGGCCGTGGACGCGGGGAGGGTGGTGCCGGGCGACGCGACCGAGGCGGGGCCGGAGACATGGTGATCGCCGGCACCGCCGCCCGTGGACGGCGCGCCGTCGTCACCGGTGCCCGGCTCCCCGCTCGCCCGGCCTTCCGGCTGGTCGTCGTCGCGTGCCTCGCCGCCGCGGCCGCGCAGCACCTCGACATGGGCCTCGCGGACCGTCGGGCCGGGTTCGATGCCGAGTTCCTCCACCAGGCGGGCGCGCAGATCGCGGTGGACGGCGAGGGCCTCGGCCTGGCGCCCGGTGCGGTGCAGGGCGAGCATCAGCTGACGGTGGTACGCCTCGCGCAGCGGATGCTCGGCGACCAGCGCGGACAGCTCGGGCACGAGGGCGGCCAGGCGGGCGCCGCCGAGGGCGAGTTCGGCGTCGTAGCGCCACTCCAGAAGGAGCAGCCGGGCCTGCTCCAGGCGCTGCGCGAAGGCGTAGCCGCCGATGTCGGCGGGGAGTCCGCCGAGCGGGGCGCCGCGCCACAGCGCGAGCGCGCCGGAGCTGGCCCGCAGGACGCCCGGCCAGTCCCGCCGGGCGTGCGCGGCGCGCGCCTCGGCGACCCGGGCGTCGAAGACGTGCACATCCAGCTCGCCGTGGTCGACCCGCAGCACATAACCCGGCGGTACGGCCCGGAGCCGCTCGGGATCGTCCAGGAGCCGGCGCAGCCGGGTGACGTGGTTGTGCAGGGATGCCTGCGCGGAGACGGGCGGCGTGCCGCCCCACAGCGCGTCCTTCAGCATCTCGACCGACACGACCCGGCCGGGCTCCAGCAGCAGCGCCGCGAGCAGGGCACGGACCTTGGGACTGCCGATCGACCGGACGTGCCCGTCGCCCGCGGCTCCGGCAGCGGGGTCGTACGGCGCCCCGTACGCCGGTCGGTCGTAGAGGACCGGCGGTCCCAGCAGTCCGAAGCGCAGCTCGCACCGCCGCATCACGCCGCTCCACAGCCTTCCCGCGCGGTCGGGGCCGACCGCGCTCCGCGGCGGGTGTGTGCCCGCCGTCGCCTGGCGGAAACCCGCCCTGTCCACAACGGCGTCCCGCCACTCGTTGCCCACTGAACGGCCGACGGAATGCACCCTTCCAAGGGTCTTTTCCCGCTATTGAAAGGCCACTTCCGGCCAGCCGCCCGGCGGCCCGCTGACGAACCGTTGGCCACATGTTAGCGATCCGTTGGCGAATCCTGATGTGATCATTCCATCGGATCTGGCTCGACGGCGCGCGCGTATGTCGCGTAACTCGGGGGAGTGTCGCCGCAGGCCGGATCCGGGGACGACAAGGGCCCCGGCCGGCGGAGGTGAACGACCGGGGCCCCGTCCCGCCTTTCCCCGACAGCGTGCTCACGCGCCCCTGCCGCCACGCCCCACCGAACCCACAGGCCCCATCCGGCCCCACCGGGATGCCAAACCCTCTGAACGACAAAACCCCAGGTCAGACGATGTCTGCCCTGGGGTTCCAGTGGAGCCGCTTTCGGGATTCGAACCCGAGACCTACGCATTACGAGTGCGTTGCTCTGGCCATCTGAGCTAAAGCGGCGTGCTGCTCGAACCATGGTGCGATCGGCAACGTCGGTAAGTCTACACAGTTTCCCGGGGTGCTTCGTACCCACCCCGGAGCGGGGGCTTCCGGGGTGGGCTCCAGGGGCTATGAGCAGCGCTTTCCGGGGGGTGGCGGGGTGCCTCGGAGGAGGTAGGTGTCGATCGCCGTGTCGATGCAGCCGCTGCCCCGCCGGTACGCCGTGTGGCCGTCGCCGTCGTACGTCAGCAGGCGGGCCGAGGAGAGCTGCCCGGCCAGGGACCGTGCCCAGCGGTAGGGCGTCGCCGGGTCGCGGACGGTACCGACCACCACGATCGGCGCCGCTCCCCTCCCCTCGATGCGGTGCGGCTCGCCCGTGGCCCGCACCGGCCAGTACGCGCAGTTCAGGGAGGCCCAGGCCAGGCCCGGGCCGAAGACCGGGGACGCCTTCTCGAACGCGGGCAGCGCCTTCTCCACCTCCTCGGGACCCGAGAACGCGGCGGGCAGGTCCAGGCAGTTCACCGCCGCGTTGGCCATCATCAGGTTGCTGTAGTGGCCGTCGGCGTCCCGCTCGTAGTAGCTGTCCGAGAGGGACAGCAGACCCGCGCCGTCGTGCTCCTCCATCGCCGAGGTCAGCGCCTCGCGCAACTGCCCCCAGGACCCCTCGTCGTACATCGACGCGATCACCCCGGTCGTGGCCAGCGCCTCCCCCAGCCTGCGGCCGTCCGCGTCACCCGTCGGCAGCGGCCGGGCGTCCAGCTCCCGGAAGAACGCCCGCAGGCGCTCGCCGACCCGCGCGGGGGTCGTGCCCCGGCCGCCGAGCGGGCAGTCGGCGTGCCGTACGCAGTCCTTCGCGAACGCCTGGAACGCCGTCTCGAAACCCGCCGTCTGGTCCAGGTTCAGCCCGCGGGCGTCCAGGGACGGGTCCATCGCGCCGTCCAGCACCATCCGGCCGACCCGCTTCGGGAACAGCCCCGCGTACGTCGCCCCGAGGAACGTGCCGTACGACGCCCCGACGTAGTTCAGCCTCCGGTCGCCGAGCACCGCCCGCAGGATGTCCATGTCCCGCGCCGCCTCCACCGTCGAGACGTGCCGCAGCAGCCGCGCCGAGTGGGCCCCGCAGCTCTCCGCGAACCTCCGGTCCGCCGCGACCAGCGCGTCCCGCTCCCTCTGGTCGTCGGGTGTCGGATCCGTCTGCGTGTACGCGTCCATCCGCCGCCCGTCGAGGCACTTCACGGGCTCGCTGCGGGCGACGCCCCGCGGGTCCATCGCCACCATGTCGTAGCGGGCGCGGACCGCCGCCGGGTAGCCGAGGGCCGCGTACTGCTGGAGGTACCCCACCGCCGAGCCGCCCGGGCCGCCCGGGTTGACCAGCAGCGAGCCGAGCCGCCCCGCCGTGCCGGTGGCCTTCTTGCGGGCGACGGCGAGGCGGACGGTGCCCGCGTCGGGGCGGGCATAGTCCAGCGGGGCCTTCATCGTCGCGCACTCGAACCCGGGGGCACCGCACGCGCGCCAGCGCGGCCGTTGGCTGTAGTACGGCGTCAGCGCCGCCGGGGTCGCACGCGGCAGCGCGGCGAGCGCGGCCTGCACCGTCCCGGCGGCCGACGTGGCCGGGCTCCCGGGGGAACAGGCGGACACCAGCAGCGCGCCGGCCGCGAGGAGGGTGGCCGTGAGTCGGGCCGCCGTCCGGGGGCGGACGCCCCGGATCCGATGGGCACGGCCGGAACCGCGGGGAGGGGGAGTTGGCCTGGTTCGCATCAGGCGAGCGTAACGCCGGGCGACGGCTCAGGTGCGATGCGTAGTGTTTGTGCCCTCCTACGGGGGACGCGCCCGCTCACCCCGCCCGCAGTGCCATCGTCATCGCCTCCACCGCCAGCAGCGGGGCCACGTTGCGGTCCAGCGCGTCGCGGCACGCCGAGATCGCCTCGATGCGGCGGAGCGTGGACTCGGGGGTGCTGCCGCGCGCCAGCCGGTCCAGGGCGTCCTCGGCGTCGGCGTTGGCGATCGCCACACGCGTGCCGAGCTGGAGGGCGAGGACATCGCGGTAGAAGGCGGTGAGGTCGCCGAGGGCCACGTCGAGACTGTCGCGCTGCGTCCGGGTCCTGCGGCGCTTCTGCATGTCCTCCAGGTCCTTCATCACCCCCGCCGTCCCGCGCGGCATCCGGCCGCCCTGGGCCGCGCCGAGCGCCGCCTTCAGTTCCTCGGTCTCCTTGCCGTCCATCTCCTCGGCGAGCTGCTTGGCGTCCTCCGCCGCCGCGTCGACCAGTTCCTGGGCGGCCTTGAGGCAGGCGCCCACCTCACCGAGCCGCAGCGGCAGCCTCAGCACGGCGGCGCGGCGCTCGCGGGCCGCCGGGTCGGTGGCCAGCCGGCGGGCCCGGTCGACATGGCCCTGGGTGGCGCGGGCGACGGACGCGGCGACCTCGGGCTCGATGCCGTCGCGCCGTACGAGCATGTCGGCGACCGCGTCGACGGACGGTGTGCGCAGGTTCAGGTGGCGGCACCGGGAGCGGATGGTGGGCAGGACGTCCTCGATGGAGGGGGCGCACAGCAGCCACACCGTGCGCGGGGCCGGCTCCTCCACGGCCTTGAGGACGGCGTTGGCCGACTTCTCGTTCAGCCGCTCGGCGTCCTCGACCAGGATGATCTGCCAGCGGCCGTTCGCCGGGGCGGTGAACGACTTGCGGACCGTGTCCCGCATGTCCTTGACCAGGATCTCGGAGCCGACCGCGGCGACCGTCGTGACGTCCGCGTGGGTGCCGAGCAGTGCCGTGTGGCAGCCGTCGCAGAAGCCGCAGCCGGGGACGCCGCCGAGCGCCCGGTCGGGGCTCACGCACTGCAGAGCGGCGGCGAAGGCCCTGGCCGCCTGGTTCCGGCCCGCGCCGGGCGGGCCCGTGAACAGCCAGGCATGGGTCATCTTCGACGCCTCGGGGGGCGGCTGCTCCGCCGTGGCGGCCGTGACGAGGGCGTCGGCGTCCCGCGCGGCCGCGTCGAGCACCGCGCTCACCTTCTCCTGCCCGACGAGGTCGTCCCACACGGTCATGGGTCACGCCGCCCTTCCGTCACACTCCGCGTTCCGGGATCCATTGTGCGGGCGCGCACCGACAACGGGAGACGACCCGGGTCGCGGGGCGTGCGGGGAGCCGGCCGGGCGGGCGGGGAAGCGACCGGCGCCCGGCGCCCGGCATGCCGACCGGCGTCTCATGGAGGCGACCGTGCCCCGACGTGCCGACCGGCGTCTGACGGTGGCGGCCGGGGACCGGCGGAGGCGGCCCGGAACCCGCGCGGCGCGACCGGCCGGCGCGGCACCCCGGTCGGTCACCGGGGCCCCGCCGGCCTCCTCAGGCCCCTCGGCCCCTCAGCCGCGTCGGCCCCTGCCCCGGCCCCGGCCCCGGCCCCGGCTGCCCGGCTCCTCGTTCTCGCCCCCGTCGCCGTACTCCCGCTCGCCGTACGCGCTCTCGTCGTACGACCCGAGCAGTTCGTCGGCCAGCGACGGCAGGTCGTCCAGCGGGGTCTCCTCGGCCCAGTCGGAGCGCGGGCGGCGGGGGGTGCCGTCGGCGCCGAGCTGGGGCATCTCCCGCGTGCGGGGCTCGGAACCGTCGGGTCCCGCGGCGGGGCGCTCGTCCCGGAAGAAGCCGGGCGGCACCCGGTCCGCCGGGTCGTCGCCCCGCACGGGCGGCAGCACGGCCGTCTCGTCGGCCGCGCCCGGGGTCACCCGCGGCAGCACCGCCGTCTCGTCCCCGGCACCCGGGCCCGACGCCGGCGACCCGGCCGGACCGTCGGCGGACACCGGCGGCGGTGCGGCCGTCTCGTCCGCCGCGCCGGAAGGCACCTGCGGCAGCACCGCCGTCTCCTCCCCCGGCCCGGAGGGCACCGGCGGCTGCGGCAGCTCGGCGGTCACCTCGGAGTCCGGGGAGGAGTCCCGGGCGCCACCGGCGAAGCGGTCGCGCACCGGTCGCAGCACCGTCGTGTCGTCCGTGGCCGGACCGTCCGTACGGCGTTCCGTCCCGCCCGGGGTCCGCGCGTCCGGCGACACCGCCGGCGTCGGAACGGTCTCGTCGACGGGCGAAGCGCCAAAGGTGTGCCCGGCGTCCCCGGTGTTCCGGGCGGTGCCCGGCGTCGTGGGCAGGGGCGCGCTGGGCCTGCGGGCCGCCGCGTCGGCCGCCGCCGCGGCCTCGGCGGCCTGCCGGCGGGCCTCCTCGGCGCGGAGCAGCGCCTCCTCGGCCTTGCGCTGCGCCTCCAGACGCCGCGCCTCCTCCTCGGCACGCAGCTTCGCCTGCCGGGCCTCCTCCTCCGCCCGCAGCCGGGCCTGCCGGGCCTCTTCCTCGGCGCGCAGCCGGGCCTCCTCCTCGGCCTGCTTGCGGCGCCGTTCCTCCTCCGCCTTGCGGCGGGCCTCCTCCTCGGCGCGCGCCTTCTCCTCGGCGAGCAGCCGCTGCCGCTCCTCCTCCGCGCGCCGGCGCGCCTCCTCGGCCCGCTGCCGGGCCTCCTCCGCCTGCCGCTCGGCCTCGCGCCGCTGCGCCTCCTCCAGCTCGCGCCGCTTGCGCTCCTCCTCCTCGGCGCGCAGGCGGGCCAGCTGCTCCTGGCGCTCACGCTCCAGGCGCTCCTCCTCGGCCTTGCGGGCGGCCTCTTCCTCGGCCTTGCGGCGGGCTTCCTCCTCGGCTTTGCGGCGCGCCTCCTCCTGGGCCTTGATCTCGGCCTCGGACAGCGGCAGCACGACGTCCAGCCGGTGCCGGATCACGGTGGTGACGGCCTCGGGCTCCTGTCCGGCGTCCACCACCAGATAGCGGCCGGGGTCGGACGCGGCCAGCGTGAGGAAACCGGCCCGCACGCGTGCGTGGAACTCGGCCGGCTCCGACTCCAGCCGGTCCGGTGCCTCGGTGAACCGTTCGCGGGCGGTCTCCGGGGAGACGTCCAGCAGCACGGTGAGGTGCGGGACCAGCCCGTCGGTGGCCCAGCGGTTGATGCGGGCGACCTCGGTCGGGGACAGGTCGCGGCCGGCGCCCTGGTAGGCGACGGAGGAGTCGATGTAGCGGTCGGAGATGACCACCGCGCCGCGCTCCAGGGCGGGCCGTACGACCGTGTCGACGTGCTCGGCGCGGTCGGCGGCGTACAGCAGTGCCTCCGCGCGGTGCGACAGGCCGGCCGAGGACACGTCCAGCAGGATGGAGCGCAGCCGCTTGCCCACCGGGGTGGCGCCGGGTTCGCGGGTGACCACGACCTCGTGGCCCTTGGCCCGGATCCACTCGGCGAGCGCCTCGGCCTGGGTGGACTTGCCGGCGCCGTCACCGCCCTCCAGGGCGATGAAGAAGCCGTTGGCCGCCGGTGCCGTGACCGGGTCGTCACCGCCGAGCAGCGCGTCCTTCAGGTCCTGGCGCAGCGGTACGCCGGAGCGGTCGTCGACCTTGGCGAGCACCAGCGCGGCCACCGGCAGCAGCAGCGCGCCGACCAGCATCAGCGTGAAGGCCGCGCCGCCGTGCGCGAAGACGAACTTGCCGTTCTCCAGCCGGTGCGGGCCGATCAGCGCCGCGAACAGCGGTGCGATCAGGACGCCGAGCGCTATGAAGACGCGGACGACGGCGTGCAGGTGCTCGGTGGTGCGCGCCCGGCGGAAGTCCTCGGTCTCCTGGTCGAGCAGGGTGTGCCCGGTGTTCGCGGCGACGCCCGCGGCGGCACCGGCCAGCGTGACGATCAGCAGGACCGTGGTGACGTCCGGGACCAGTCCGGCGGCCAGCAGCGCGATGCCGGTGACGGCGATCGCCAGGGCCAGCAGACGGCGGCGGGACAGGGAGGGCAGCAGCGCGGGGGCGGTCCGGATGCCGACGGCGACGCCGCCGGTCAGGCCCAGCACCAGCAGGCCGTAGAGGACCGGGCCGCCGCCCAGGTCCTTGGCGTGCAGCACGCACACCGAGACGGCCGCGGCGATCGCCCCGGCGACCCCGGCGCAGGCCGGGACCAGCAGCGGGGCGGCGCCCGTGCGGCCCTTGTCGACACCGGTGCCGGTGCGCGGCCGGCGCAGTCCCTCCAGCGGGGACCGCGCGCGCGGGGTGTGGGTGCCGGGCACCTCCAGGGAGGTCAGCACGGACAGCGAGGCGGCGAACAGGCCCGCCGCCACGTACGACGCGAGGGCCGCCTGATGCTGGTCGAACCAGGCCACGCCCGTGCCCAGCAGGTTGTTCAGCAGGGCGGCGCCGACCAGGACGGCGGCGGCCAACGGGACGGTGAGGAAGGTGGTGCGCAGCGCCAGGCGACGCAGGGCGTCCAGGTGGTCCGGCAGCGGCCGCACGGTCGCGCCCTCCGGGGGCGGGGCCGGCAGCAGGGCCGGGGCGGCGCTCTCCCGGCACACCGTCCACAGCCGCTCGGCGACGCCGGTGACGAAGGCGGTGACCAGCAGGACGGCGAGCGCGTCGCCCGGGATCCAGGCGATCCACAGGGGCGCGACGATCAGCAGCGCGGCGCGCAGCCCGTCGGCGCCGACCATGGTCCAGCGGCGGTCGAGCGGGCCCTCCAGGGCGGTGAGCGTGGTCAGCGGGCCGAGGAGGACGGCACCGAAGAGCAGCGTGGCGAGGACGCGTGCGCCGAAGACCGTCGCCACTGCGAACGCCACGCCTCGGTAACCACCGCCGAAGGCGCCCTCGGCGATCGCCGCCTGGAGGACCAGGACGACGAGGACGAGAAGGGACAGGGTGTCGCCGACCCCGCTGACCAGCTGCGCGCTCCACAAGCGCCTCAGCTGCGGTCGGCGCAGCAGGGAACGGACGGCACGCTCGCGGGAGTCCGCGACCAGGGCGTCGTCCGGGGCTGTGGGGTGGGCCGTTGGCTGCTCGGCTCGCGTCATGCGTTCAGCCTATCCGCAGCCACTGACACCACACCTCGCGTGTCCGCACGCGCGTCCGCCCCGGTACCAGGCGGGCACCGGGGCGGACGTTCATTTCGCGAAGCGCCGAGCGAAGCCGGGCGCGAAGCCGAGTAGGCGGCCGGGTACGAGACCGCGGGGGCCGGCAGGGCGGTCACGGACGCCGTGAACGGCCCCTGACCGCGGCCGGCCCCCCTCGATGGGGCCGGGGTCCTCCGCTCAGTCCTCCGGCCCGGAAGCCGTCGCCTTGGAAGCGGCCGTCTTCTTCGTGGCCGTCTTCTTGGCGGTCGTCTTCTTCGCGGTGGCCGTCGTCTTCTTGGCGGCCGTCTTCTTGGCGGCGGTCTTCTTCGCCGGGGCGGTCTTCTTGGCCGCCGCCTTCTTCGCGGTCTTCTTGGCCGGGGCCTTCGCGCGCTTCTCGGCGAGCAGCTCGAAACCACGCTCAGGAGTGATCGTCTCGACGCTGTCGCCGGAACGCAGGGTCGCGTTCGTCTCGCCGTCGGTGACGTACGGGCCGAAGCGGCCGTCCTTGACGACGACCGGCTTGCCGGAGACCGGGTCGTCGCCCAGTTCCTTCAGCGGCGGCTTGGCGGCGGCCCGGCCCCGCTGCTTGGGCTGGGCGTAGATCGCCTGGGCCTCTTCCAGCGTGATCGTGAAGAGCTGCTCCTCGGACTGGAGCGAACGCGAGTCCGTGCCCTTCTTCAGGTACGGGCCGTAGCGGCCGTTCTGCGCGGTGATCTCCACGCCGTCGGCGTCCGTGCCGACGACCCGCGGCAGCGACATCAGCTGCAGCGCGTCCTCGAGCGTCACCGTGTCGAGCGACATGGACTTGAACAGCGACGCCGTCCGCGGCTTGACCGCGTTCTTGCCCGTCTTCGGGGTGCCCTCGGGCAGGATCTCCGTGACGTACGGGCCGTAGCGGCCGGCCTTGGCGACGATCTGGTGGCCCGTCTCCGGGTCGGTGCCCAGCTCGAAGTCGCCGCTCGGCTTGGCCAGCAGTTCCTCGGCCAGCTCGACGGTCAGCTCGTCCGGGGCCAGGTCGTCCGGGATGTCGGCGCGCTGGTGCTCCTCGGTGTCCTTCTCGCCGCGCTCGATGTACGGGCCGTAGCGGCCGACGCGGAGCACGATGCCGTTGCCCACCGGGAACGAGGAGACCTCGCGGGCGTCGATCGCGCCCAGGTCGGTCACCAGCTCCTTGAGGCCGCCGAGGTGGTCCCCGTCGCCGTTGCCCGCCTCGGCCGCGCTGCCGACGCCGTCCCGGCCCTCACCGAAGTAGAAGCGCTTCAGCCACGGCACGGCCTTCGCCTCACCGGCGGCGATCCGGTCGAGGTCGTCCTCCATCTTGGCGGTGAAGTCGTAGTCGACCAGCCGCCCGAAGTGCTTCTCCAGGAGGTTGACCACGGCGAAGGACAGGAAGGACGGCACCAGGGCCGTGCCCTTCTTGAACACATAGCCGCGGTCCAGGATCGTGCCGATGATCGACGCGTAGGTCGACGGGCGGCCGATCTCGCGCTCTTCCAGCTCCTTGACGAGGCTGGCCTCGGTGTACCGGGCCGGGGGCTTGGTCGCGTGGCCGTCGACCGTGATGTCCTCGGCGGACAGCGCGTCGCCCTCGGCGACCTGCGGCAGCCGGCGCTCGCGGTCGTCCAGCTCGGCGTTCGGGTCGTCGGCGCCCTCGACGTAGGCCTTCAGGAAGCCGTGGAAGGTGATCGTCTTGCCGGACGCGCTGAACTCGACGTCCCGGCCGTCGGCGGACGTGCCACCGATCTTCACCGTGACGCTGTTCCCGGTCGCGTCCTTCATCTGGGAGGCGACGGTCCGCTTCCAGATCAGTTCGTACAGCTTGAACTGGTCGCCGGTCAGGCCGGTCTCCGCGGGCGTGCGGAAACGATCACCCGAGGGGCGGATGGCCTCGTGGGCCTCCTGCGCGTTCTTGACCTTGGCGGCGTACGTGCGCGGCTGCGGCGGCAGGTAGTCGGCGCCGTACAGCTGCGTGACCTGGGCGCGGGCCGCGGAGATCGCGGTGTCGCTCAGCGTCGTGGAGTCCGTACGCATGTACGTGATGTAGCCGTTCTCGTACAGCTTCTGCGCGATCTGCATCGTCGCCTTGGCGCCGAAGCCGAGCTTGCGGCTGGCCTCCTGCTGGAGTGTCGTCGTACGGAACGGGGCGTACGGCGAGCGGCGGTACGGCTTGGACTCGACGGACCGGACGGAGAAGCGGGTGTTCTCCAGGGCGGCGGCGAGGCCGCGGGCGGTCGCCTCGTCGAGGTGGAGGGTGCCGGCGCTCTTGAGCCGGCCCACGGAGTCGAAGTCGCGGCCCTGCGCGACCCGCCTGCCGTCGACGCTCTGGAGGCGGGCGACCAGCGACGACGGGTCCGACGTGTCTCCCGCGCGGCCGGTGGCGAAGGTGCCCGTCAGGTCCCAGTACTCGGCGGAACGGAAGGCGATGCGCTCGCGTTCCCGCTCCACGACGAGTCGCGTGGCGACGGACTGCACGCGGCCGGCCGACAGCCGGGGCATGACCTTCTTCCACAGGACCGGCGAGACCTCGTAGCCGTAGAGGCGGTCGAGGATGCGGCGGGTCTCCTGGGCGTCGACCAGCTTCTGGTTGAGCTGGCGCGGGTTGGCGACGGCCGCGCGGATCGCGTCCTTGGTGATCTCGTGGAACACCATCCGCTTGACGGGGATCTTCGGCTTCAGGACCTCCTGGAGGTGCCAGGCGATCGCCTCGCCCTCCCGGTCCTCATCGGTGGCGAGGAACAGCTCGTCGGAGTCCTTCAGCAGGTCCTTGAGCTTCTTGACCTGGGCCTTCTTGTCGGCGTTGACGACATAGATCGGCTGGAAGTCGTGTTCCACGTCCACACCGAGGCGACGGACCTCGCCGGTGTACTTCTCGGGTACCTCCGCGGCACCGTTGGGAAGGTCGCGGATGTGCCCGACGCTCGCCTCGACGATGTAACCGGGGCCGAGGTAACCCTTGATCGTCTTCGCCTTGGCAGGCGACTCGACGATGACGAGTCGGCGACCGCCGTGTGCGGTCTCGCTGGTCGGGGACAACTTCGCTCTTCTCTCCGGTCGACGCTGGGGCCTCCCCAGGCCTTGGTCCCGGGGTTCGCGGCGTACTGCTGGCTCGTGTGACGCTGCGGAGTGTGACGCTACATCCCGCCCCCGTGTCAAACGGGAAAAGCCCACAACGGCCACTCGAACGGTAACCCGACTACCGGCATTCCTGCCGCCCGGACTGCCCGGCCGCCCGCGCGGCCCTGTCCGGAGCGTAACGTTCCCCTTACCCGCCGAAGCGGTCCCGCACGGGCTCAGAGCCGGGTCAGGCAGTACCCGCCGAGGGTCAGGGCGGCGGTCGCGGCCACGCCCGCGAAGGCGGTGGATGCGACCCGGCTCACACCGAGGGCCACCGGTTCGCGGCGTCGCAGCCGCCTCCCGGTCCAGGCCAGTAGACCGGCTCCGAACAGGGCGAACACCGCTCCCGCGAAGATCGCCGGCCCGCTTTCCATCGCCCGCCCCCCTCTTGACTGCCACCGGCTGCGCCCGGCGCGGGGAGCGTGGCACGCACGGGAGACGGGCGGGCGACATCGGGGTGAACGGAAGGCCGACATCAAATCGCACATACAAGCGAACGAGAAGGTCCGGGCTCGTCGGCCATATTTTTCCGGCCGTTTTCCGGAGACCAACCCGGCAGCGAGGCCCCGGAGCCCTCTCCGGCCCCGCGCTCCCGGTGTACGGCAGGGGCGCGCGGCCGGGCCGGACGACGATCCGGCCGCGCCCCGCGACGGCACGGGCACCCGGGAGCCGGGAGTCGGGAGTCGGGAGTCGGGAGCCCCTGCCAGCTCGCTCAGCCCGCCGGCTCCAGGAAGCCCTGTTCCACCAGCAGCCGGATCTGGGCGGGGGTGCGGTCGCGGAGCAGCACCGCGTCCTCGCCGACGAGCTGGGCGATGGCGTCCAGGATGCGGCCCGCGCTCAGCGTGCCGTCGCACACGCCCGCGAACCCGGCGCCGACCGTGTCCACCTTCGTCGCCCGACGCATCCCCCGGTGCTGGCGCAGCACCACGTGCTCGGGATCCTCGGCGCCGGGCAGCCCGACCTGCTCCTGGACCACTTCGGGGGCGAGCCTGAAGTGGCTGTCCAGCAGTGCCGCGTCGTCGTGGCCCCGGAGGTAGTCGAGCCGGTCGAAGTGCGCCCGGATCGTCTCGCCGAGCGGCTGCTCGACCGGGTGCGGCCACTCCTCCACGGTGACGACGGGCTCGGCGGAGCCGGTCTTGCGCAGGGTGATCCAGCCGAAGCCGACCGCCCTGGCCTTGCGCGCCTCGAACTCGTCGAGCCAGGCGTCGTAGCGCGCCTGGTACTCCGTCGGGTCACCGTGGTGGTCGCCGGCGTCCCGCAGCCACAGCTCGGCGTACTGTGTGACGTCCTGCACCTCGCGCTGCACGATCCAGGCGTCGCACCCGCGCGGCACCCAGGACCTGAGCCTGTCCTGCCAGTCCTCCCCCGCCACGTGCTGCCAGTTCGCGAGGAACTGCGCGAACCCGCCCTCGTTCAGCCGTTCCCCCGCCTGCTGGACGAGCGAGCGGCACAGATCGTCCCCGCCCATGCCGCCGTCCCGGTACGTCAGCCGGGCCCCCGGGGAGATCACGAACGGCGGGTTGGAGACGATCAGGTCGAAGCTCTCGTCGTCCCGGACCGGCTCGAAGAGCGAGCCCTCGCGCAGATCGGCGGCGGGCGCCCCGGACAGCGCCAGCGTGAGCGCCGTGATGTGCAGCGCACGCGGGTTGAGGTCGGTCGCCGTCACGCGCGTGGCGTGCCGGGCGGCGTGCAGCGCCTGGATGCCGGAGCCGGTGCCGAGGTCCAGGGCGGAGGCGACGGGGGTGCGCACGGTGATGCCGGCGAGGGTCGTGGAGGCGCCGCCGACGCCGAGGACGACGCCCTCCTCGCGCTGTCCGATGCCGCCGGCCCCGCCGACCGCGCAGCCCAGGTCGGAGACGATGAACCAGTCCTCGCCGCCGGGACCGCCGTAGGGCCGCACGTCCACGGTCGCGGCCACCGCGTCGCCGCCCACGCGCCGCAGCCAGCCGGCCTCCAGTGCCTCCTGGACCGGCAGCACGGCCGTCACGCGCGCGTGCGGCACCGGCTGCTGGAGCAGGAACAGCCGTACGAGCGTCTCCAGCGGCGTGTCGCCGCGGGTCGCCCGCAGGGCGGGCACGGTCTCGCTGCGGGCCAGTGCCGCGTACGCGGCGGCGCCGAGCAGGTCGAGCAACCCGTCGGCGGTGAAGGAGGCGGCCAGCAGCGCGTCCCTCAGGCGCGCGGCGGTGTCGGGCCGGTCGACGGCGGGCAGGGAAGCGGGTCCGGTGTCAGTCACGCCCCCATTGTGGCCCGCGGCGGCCCGCCGGGGCGGACCCCGCGCGGGCCGTTCGCCGACGTCAGCCGGTCGTCACCGAGGCCGTGGAACGCGCCGTCGCGGACGCGGCGACCTTGCAGCTGGGCTGCTCGGCCATGGCCTCCTTGACCTCGCCCTGCTCCAGCCGCTTCAGCGCCTCGGTGCCGTCGTCGCCCTGCTTGCCGACCTCCTTGGTCTGGCCGGCGACCTCCTTGAGGCCCTTGGCGAACTTGCCCTGGTCCTTGGTGTCGAGACCCTCGACCGTCTTCTTCAGGCCGGTGTACGACGTGGAGAGGCCGGCGAGGTTGCCGGCCGCGTCCTTCTGGAGCTTGGCGCCGCCGTCGATCCCGGGGGGCGCCCCGGCGCTGTTCAGGGCGTCCGCGAGGGCCTTGTAGCCGTCGGCCAGGTTCTGGAAGGCCTCGACGTACGTCTTCTGGGCGTCCTTCGGCGGAAGGTTGCCGTCCGTGGCGATGGACGCGATCGAGGCGTTGGCCGACTTGATCCTGGCGCTCTGCGCGGGCACGGCGTCGCAGACCGTCTTGGCCCAGGACACCAGCTTGGGGTCGGGCCCCTTGTCACCGCCGCCGCCGCATCCCGTCACCGCCACCGCCAGTACCGCACCGCCGGACAGTGCGGCCGCGAGCTTCTTGTTCACCGGATTGGTCCCTTCCATGGCTCTCGGCCCCCGGAATCTACACGGCGGACGGCCGCACCCCCGCCACCGGACGAGTGATCAGTCGGATTTTGTGACCTTTTGCCCCTTGGGAGAGAAGGCTCACGACGTGGCCGAGCGCACACGAGGAGGCGGGCGGGCGGCGCGTCGGCACGCGCCCCCGCCCGCCTGTGGACCGGGCCTTGCCGGTCCGGGCTAGGAAACCACCGCCGCGTCGGGCGAGTTGGTCACCCGTTCGGCGTTCTCGTCGTCCCCGACGGCGATGCCGCGCCGCTTGGAGATGTACACGGAGACGATGATCACCAGGAGCGCGAGGACCGCGATGCCGATCCGCACGCCGAGGTTCTTGTCGTCGCCGTAGGAGAACCTGATCACCGCCGGCGCGATGAGCAGCGACACCAGGTTCATGACCTTCAGCAGCGGGTTGATCGCGGGTCCGGCGGTGTCCTTGAAGGGATCGCCGACCGTGTCCCCGATCACCGTGGCCGCGTGTGCCTCGCTGCCCTTGCCGCCGTGGTGGCCGTCCTCCACCAGCTTCTTGGCGTTGTCCCAAGCGCCGCCGGAGTTGGCCAGGAAGACCGCCATCAGCGTGCCCGCGCCGATGGCACCGGCGAGGAAGGAGCCGAGCGCGCCGACGCCGAGCGTGAACCCGATGAAGATCGGCGCCATGACGGCGAGCAGGCCGGGCGTGGCCAGCTCGCGCAGGGCGTCCTTGGTGCAGATGTCGACGACCTTGCCGTACTCGGGCTTCTCGGTGAAGTCCATGATCCCGGGCTTCTCGCGGAACTGCCGCCGCACCTCGAAGACCACCGAGCCGGCCGAGCGGGAGACGGCGTTGATGGCCAGTCCGGAGAAGAGGAAGACGACCGCGGCACCCGCGATGAGGCCGACCAGGTTGTTGGGCTGCGAGATGTCCAGGGACAGGCCGAGCGGCGCGCCGGGCCCGGTCAGCTTGGCGCCGACGTCCCGCACGTTGGTGGTGATCGCGTCACGGTACGACCCGAACAGCGCCGACGCGGCGAGGACGGCGGTGGCGATGGCGATGCCCTTGGTGATGGCCTTGGTGGTGTTGCCGACCGCGTCCAGGTTGGTGAGCACCTGCGCGCCCGCGCCCTCGACGTCGCCGGACATCTCGGCGATGCCCTGCGCGTTGTCGGAGACCGGCCCGAAGGTGTCCATGGCGACGATCACGCCGACCGTGGTGAGCAGGCCGGTGCCGGCCAGGGCCACGGCGAACAGCGCCAGCATGATCGACGTGCCGCCGAGCAGGAACGCCCCGTACACGCCGAGCCCGATGAGCAGGGCGGTGTACACGGCCGACTCCAGGCCGACCGAGATGCCGGACAGGACGACGGTGGCCGGTCCGGTCAGGGAGGTCTTGCCGATGTCCCGCACCGGACGGCGGTTGGTCTCGGTGAAGTAGCCGGTCAGCTGCTGGATGACGGCGGCGAGCAGGATGCCGATGGCGACCGCGACCAGCGCGAGGATGCGCGGGTCGCCGTCCTTGCCCTTGATCGCCGCGTCGGTGACGCCGTCGAGGCCGGCGTAGCTTCCCGGCAGGTAGACGAAGACGGCCACCGCGACCAGCGCGAGCGAGATCACCGCGGAGATGAAGAAGCCGCGGTTGATCGCGGTCATGCCGCTGCGGTCGGCGCGGCGCGGGGCGACCGCGAAGATGCCGATCATCGCCGTGATCACGCCGATGGCGGGCACCAGCAGCGGGAAGGCCAGTCCGAAGTCGCCGAAGGCGGTCTTGCCGAGGATCAGCGCGGCCACCAGGGTCACGGCGTACGACTCGAAGAGGTCGGCCGCCATGCCCGCGCAGTCGCCGACGTTGTCGCCCACGTTGTCGGCGATGGTCGCGGCATTGCGCGGGTCGTCCTCCGGAATGCCCTGCTCGACCTTGCCGACCAGGTCGGCGCCGACGTCGGCGGCCTTGGTGAAGATGCCGCCGCCCACGCGCATGAACATCGCGATCAGGGCGGCGCCGAGGCCGAAGCCCTCCAGCACCTTCGGCGCGTCGGCGGCGTACACCAGCACCACACAGGAGGCGCCCAGCAGGCCGAGCCCCACCGTGAACATGCCGACGACGCCGCCCGTGCGGAATGCGATCTTCATCGCGGTGTGCGAGACGGTGGTGAGATCCTTTCGGGGTTCGCCTTCCGCCGGAGTGGCCTCCCGGGCCGCCGCGGCGACCCGTACGTTGCTGCGCACGGCGAGCCACATGCCGATATAGCCGGTGGCCGCCGAGAACGCCGCGCCGATCAGGAAGAACACCGAGCGGCCGGCCCGCTGATTCCAGTCGTCCGCGGGCAGCAGCATGAGCAGGAAGAACACGACGACGGCGAATAGGCCGAGCGTGCGCAACTGCCGGGCCAGATACGCCTTGGCACCTTCCTGGACCGCCTCGGCGATCCGTTTCATGCCGTCGGTGCCCTCGCCCGCCGCGAGCACCTGCCGGACCAGGATCCCCGCGACCACCAGGGCGGCGAGGGCGACCGCCGCGATAACGGCCACGATGATCCGATTGTCGTCGGTCAGAACCACGGCTGCGAGAGAAGTGGGATGACCCAGATGAGGGGTAGAAAGCCCCGCCATTCGTCCTCCTTGACGCTTGGGCTGAGCTCAAGATGTGGACGGATTGTAGGGACCGCCGAGTGATCTAAACAGGGGACGGTAATCGGATTCGGCCTGCTCATGCTCTTCAGCAAATGATCGAGAGAACAGCATGGAACCCGAAAGAAGTAATGCCCTCAGGGCATTGACGGGCGCACGGGCGCTTGATCGAATTATCGGGCTATTGATCGTGAATATCTTCACGAATTCCGGGACGTCCCGGAAAACACGACGAGGGCCCTGCTGAGCGGGGCCCTCGGGAGTGCGGCTGTGCCGTCGGTCAGACGACCGTCGTGGCCGGCGGTGTGGTCGGCCAGGTCATGCGGATCAGTCCGCCGTTCGTTCCGGTGGTGACCTCCACGTCGTCGACGAGGCCGCTGATGACCGCGAGGCCCATCTCGTCCTCCTCGGCGTCCGTGTCGCCCTCCTGCGCCGAGCCGGGCGTGTCGCCGCCCGCGACGGCGTGCGGCGCCTCGTCGCCGACCTCGATGGAGAACTGTTTCTCCTCTTCGATCAGCGCCACCTTCACCGGTGCCGTGACACCGCTGCCTCGGTGCAGTCCGACCGCGCGGGAACACGCCTCGCCCACGGCGAGACGCACTTCGTCCAGAACGGCCTCGTCCACTCCCGCCCGGCGCGCCACCGCCGCCGCCACCAGGCGGGCGGTCCGGACGTGCTCGGGCAGCGCGCTGAAGCGGAGTTCGACGGTGGCCATGCATCCCCCTCGCGACTACGGGCGTGCGGTCGGGGACGGGGCCGCCGCCGGGCGACCGCACCCCCCTGGTGTCCTTGTGTACCCCCGGGCCGCCTCGTGCGCAGCGTCTGGTCCGCGTCATCCGCGTCCGCGGCGGCTTGGCGCGTCCGCATCGTCCGCGTCGGCCCAGGACGGGACCGGCCGACGACCGGACCCCGGTAGGGGCCCGGCGCCGGCGACCGGTCCGGAATCGGCCGGCGGCCGATCAGTCGGTGGCCTGCACCGCTTCCTCGACCGTGGTGTGGATCGGGAACACCTTGGTGAGGCCGGTGATGCGGAAGATCTTGAGAATGCGCTCCTGGTTGCAGACCAGGCGCAGCGAGCCCTCGTGGGCTCGCACCCGCTTCAGGCCACCGACCAGCACGCCGAGTCCGGTGGAGTCGAGGAAGTCCACGCCCTCCATGTCGACGACGAGGTGGAAATTCCCGTCGTTCACCAGCTCGACCAGCTGCTCGCGCAGCTTGGGCGCGGTATACACGTCGATTTCGCCACCGACTCGGACGACCGTACGATCGCCGACGGTCTCGGTCGACAGGGACAGGTCCACGGATCCTCCAGCACCTTGCTATCGAGCGGTTGTCCCTCGGGCACCCAGACTGCGGCCCCCGGGACGCTTCGCCAGCCGCGATGGCATTCAATCACTTACCGGCAGGCGTGCACGACGCCTTGACTCCATTGTCCGTCACACCAGTGACACACTCGGTGCCGATGGCCAAGAATCACCGATCCGATCGAACCCCGGCGGGCCCGGCGTCCCGTCCGGCTCCGGGCGCGGTCCTGGACCGGCTCGCCTCCGGGCCGAGCCGGGCTGCGCGCATCACTCATACGGAGCACTTGCCCCCGCGTGCGGGCCGCCATGCCGTCTGGCCTGACCGGATTCGCTCCGAGGTGATCGCGGCCGTCCAGGAGTGCGGCATCGAACACCCCTGGGCACACCAGGCACTCGCCGCCGAGCACGCCCTGGACGGCGACTCGGTGGTCGTCGCCACCGGCACCGCCTCCGGCAAGTCCCTCGCCTACCTCATGCCCGTCCTGTCCACCCTTCTGGACGGCGCCGAGGCCCCGAACGGCCGTGGCACCACCGCCCTGTACCTGGCGCCCACCAAGGCGCTCGCCGCGGACCAGTGCCGGTCGGTGAAGGAACTTTCACAATCTCTCGGCACTTCGGTGCGCCCGGCCGTGTACGACGGCGACACCCCGGTCGAGGAACGGGAGTGGATCCGCCAGTACGCCAACTACGTGCTCACCAACCCGGACATGCTGCACCGCGGGATACTTCCCTCCCACCCGCGCTGGTCCTCCTTCCTGAAATCCCTCCGGTACGTCGTCATCGACGAGTGCCACACCTACCGCGGCGTGTTCGGCTCGCACGTCGCCCAGGTGCTGCGCCGGCTGCGCCGCCTGTGCGCCCGCTACGGCTCCTCCCCCGTGTTCCTGCTGGCCTCCGCGACCGCCGCCGAGCCCGCGGCCTCCGCCCGCCGGCTGACCGGCCTGCCGGTGGTCGAGGTCGCCGACGACGCCTCCCCGCGCGGGGAGCTGGTCTTCGCCCTCTGGGAACCCCCGCTCACCGAGCTGCGGGGCGAGAGGGGCGCCCCCGTACGGCGTACCGCCACCGCCGAGACCGCCGATCTGCTGACCGACCTGACCGTGCAGGGCGTGCGCTCGGTCGCTTTCGTGCGCTCCCGGCGCGGCGCCGAGCTGATCTCGGTCATCGCGCAGGAAAGACTCGGTGAGGTGGACCGCTCCCTGGTCCGGCGTGTCGCGGCCTACCGCGGCGGCTACCTCCCCGAGGAGCGCCGCGCCCTGGAACGCGCCCTGCACTCCGGCGAGCTGCTCGGCCTCGCCGCGACGACGGCCCTGGAGCTGGGCGTGGACGTCTCCGGACTGGACGCGGTGGTGATCGCCGGCTATCCGGGCACCCGCGCGTCCCTGTGGCAGCAGGCGGGCCGGGCGGGCCGTTCCGGCCAGGGCGCGCTGGCGGTCCTCGTCGCCCGCGACGACCCGCTGGACACCTTCCTCGTCCACCATCCCGAGGCCCTGTTCGACCAGCCGGTGGAATCGACGGTCCTCGACCCCGACAACCCCTACGTCCTCGCCCCGCACCTGTGCGCCGCCGCGGCGGAGCTGCCGCTGACCGAGGAGGACCTGGGCCTGTTCGGCCCCGCCTGCGCGGACGTGCTGCCGCAGCTGGAGGCCGCGAAGCTGCTGCGCCGCCGCACCCGGGCCTGGCACTGGACCCGCCGGGAGCGGGCCGCCGACCTCACCGACATCCGCGGCGCCGGGGGCCGCCCGGTGCAGATCGTGGAGTCCGGCACGGGGCGGCTGCTCGGCACGGTCGACGCGGCCGCCGCGCACTCCACGGTCCACGAGGGCGCCGTCCACCTGCACCAGGGCCGCACGTACCTGGTGCGCTCCCTGGACCTGGAGGACTCGGTCGCCCTGGTCGAGCGGGCCGACCCGCCGTACTCGACCGTCGCCCGCGACACCACGTCGATCTCCGTCCTGGAGACGGACACCGAGATCCCGTGGGGCGCCGGCCGCCTGTGCTACGGCTCGGTGGAGGTCACCAACCAGGTGGTCTCCTACCTCCGCCGTCGCCTCATCACCGGCGAGGTGCTGGGCGAGACGAAACTCGACCTCCCTCCGCGTACCCTGCGCACCCGCGCGGTGTGGTGGACGGTCACCGAGGACCAGCTGGACGAGGCCCGGATCAACCCGGAGATCCTCGGCGGCTCCCTGCACGCCGCCGAGCACGCCTCCATCGGCATGCTGCCCCTCTTCGCGACCTGCGACCGCTGGGACATCGGCGGGGTCTCGATCCCCCTGCACCCGGACACCCTCCTCCCCACGGTCTTCGTCTACGACGGCCACCCCGGCGGCGCGGGCTTCGCCGAGCGTGCCTTCCATACCGCCCGCGCCTGGCTCTCGGCCACCCGCGAGGCCATCGCCTCCTGCGAGTGCGAGGCCGGCTGCCCGTCCTGCATCCAGTCGCCCAAGTGCGGCAACGGCAACGATCCCCTGCACAAGCGGGGCGCCGTACGGCTTCTCACGGTGCTGCTGCGGGGCGCGGCGGACGAGCCGACGCCGGAACCGGAGGGGGCCGAGGGGGCGAAGGGGGCCGAGGCGCCAGAAGGGCTGAGGGTGTCGGAGGGGGCAGAGGGGTCGGAGGCCGGTTAGGGGCCGCGTGGAGCCGACGGGCCCGGTCCGGCAGAGGCTCCCGGTCCGCGAGGCAGGCCCGGTTCAGCGCGCGAGTCCGGCCCGACAAGCAAGCCCGGTTCAGCGCGCGGGCCCGGTCCGGCACGCAGGTCCGGCTCGGGAGCCGGGCCCGGGTCGGCCGGCGGTCCGGGTCCGTCCCCGCCCGGAAGCGGTCCGGGCGGCACCGATCCCGGTGGCCCCGCTCTCGCCCTGACCTCCGCCGTGAACGGCCCTCTACCCGCGGCCGCCGTCACGTCCGAGGTGTCGCCCACGATCGCGCACCGCACCAGCCGTACCCCCTGGGCGGCCGCCAGCCGCTCCGCGCGGGCGCAGGCCGCCGCGCCGCCCTCGGCCCAGTGGTCCGCCGCCGCGAGCGCCGCCAGGTCCGCGCCGCCCGCCGCCCGGTGCCGCACGACGACGGCCTGACCGAGCAGCAGCACGGCTCCGAAGACCGCGCACAGCACGGCGATCACCCCGAGGCTCCATACGGTGGCCGACCCCCGGTCGGACCGCCACCGCCGCCCCACGCCCACGCGCGCACCGTCCGAGGCCGCCGCGCAGGGCCGCCGGCCGGGCGACCGCGCCCCCTGGGGTGCCCCTCGCTCCGCTCCCGCCCAAGCCCACCGGCCCGGGAACCCAGCTCCGTGCCCCAGCGTCCCGGCGCCGCCCCGCCGTCCCGTCCACCACCGGTTCCGGCCTCGGGCCGACGCTCCCTCACCATGCCTGCGGCCGGCGGGCCACCGGCCTGTCCAGCCCTGCCCGCGTCCCGGCGCCCTCGCCTCCTCCCGTTCGCCCTCGGCAGTCCGCCGCCACGGCCCGTGCCCCCGCCTCACTGCCCCGCCTCCCCTCTGCCCACGGTGTCCTCCGCGAGCGCCACCGCCTCCGCGTGTACGTCGAAGGGCAGTCCGCTCAGCAGCCGGGGCCGGGCCACCACCGTGACCCGGATCCGGTCGCCCTCGCGCGCGACGGTCACCCGTGCTCCCCGCGGAGCCGTCTCCCGGGTCACGCTCACCACCGCGTCGGGCGGGTCCTGGCGGGCGGCGGCCCGGGCGCCCGCGCGGGCCGCGTCCACACACTCGATCCGCGCCGCCACCATGAGCAGCGACCAGACCAGCGCCATCGTGAACGCCACCAGCACGGGCAGCGCCATGGCCGTCTCCACGGTCACGAACCCCCGGTCCCCGCCCCGCTCCCCGCCCTCCTCACATCCGCGCACTGAGGGCCTTCTTCACGATGGCCTGGAGCTCCGCCTGGACCTGGCCACTGGTGACGACCTGGTAGAGCAGCACCGCGAACCCGACGGCCGCGATGATCCCCATGGCGTACTCGGACGTCACCATTCCGGTGTCCTGACGGCACGCCCCACGCAACCGAGCCGCCACTTTCCTGATCTTTCCGAACATCTCTACTCCCGTAAGGTTCTGGTCTGTTTCGTTCTCCGTGCTTGCCTGACCGTTTCCTGCTCGTCCGTGCTTGCCGCCTCTTCCTCACCCCCCTCCCGTGACCCCGCCCGCCAGGCCGATCACGACCGGCACCACCCCGACCGCGACGAACGCGGGCAGGAAGCACAGCCCGACCGGCGCGGAGATCAGTACGGCCGCCCGGCGTGCCCGGGCCGTCGCCGTACGGGCCCACTCCGCGCGGGCGTCCGAGGCGAGACGGGCGACCGGGTCCGCCGCGGGGAGCCCGGACTCGTCGGCCCGCTCCAGCAATCGCGCCAGCGCACCGGCGCCGGGCAGCAGGGCGAGGTCCCGCCAGGCGTCCGCCGGTGCCCCGCCGAGCCGGACCTCCGCCGCGCCGCGCGCCAGCGCCTGCCCCACCGGCCCGCCGAGGGCCTCGCCCACGGCCTGGGCGGCGATCACCGGGCCGGCACCGGCGGCGATGCAGGCGGCCAGCAGGTCGGCGGCCAGCGGGAGTTCCCGCGCGGCCCCGGCGGCGTCGACCGCCTCGGGCCGGCCGGCCGCCGTCTGCCGGCCCCGCCACCGCCAGAGCGCGACGCCGGCTCCCAGCCCCAGCGCGGCCCCGACGACCCCGCCGACCAGCGCCCACGCCCCGCACGCCGCGCCGGCCGGCGGCAGCCACCGCCGTACCCCGGGCGGCAGCGTGAAAGACCCTCTGCCCGTGGGATCCTGGGTCACTTCGCGCCCCAGCACCCCGGCCACCCTGCGCCGCACCTGACGCCGCCGACGCGCCAGCTCCAGCCGCCGCGCGCCCCAGCCGAGAACCAGCACCACGACCCCGGCCATCCCCAGCCTGTGGACGAACTCCCCGCTCACCCGACCCACCCCTCTCGCCTCCCGCACATCCCGGACCGCCCTTCCTCGCCCGCCTCGCGGGCCAGCCGCTTTCCCCGGTCCCTCCCGCGCCCGTCACGGACCAGCCGCTTTCCCCCGGTCCGTCCCGCCCGCCTCACACCGCCTCCGCCCCGCGCACGATCCGCCTCGCCCACCACATCCCGGCCGCCTCGAACACGGCCCCCGCGATCAGGCAGCCGAGGCCGGCCCCGGTGTGCAGGAGGATGCGTAGCGGGTCCGCGCCCATGGCGGCGCCTAGCAGCAGTCCGAGGGCGGGCAGCGCGGCGAGCAGCACCGCGGTGGCCCGGGCACCCGCCAGCTGGGCGCGCAGGTCGGCCCGGCCGTCCCGCTCGGCACGCAGGGCGCCGTCCAGCCGGTCCAGGCCGTCGGCGAGGCCGGCTCCCTGGTCCACGGCCACCCGCCAGCACGCGCCGAGCCCGAGCAGACCCTCGGCGCCGGGCTGCCGCGCCGCCACGGCGAGCGCACCCGGCACGTCACCGCCGAACCGCGCCGCGGCCACCACGGCGGCCCGGGCGTCACCGAGCCCGCCGGAGTCCCGCGCGGCCCGCAGCAGCGCCGCCCCCGGTTGCCGGCCCGCCCGTACCTCACCGGCGAGCACCCCGCACAGGGTGATCACCGCGTCGGCCCGCCGCTCCCGGCTCTCCCGGGCCCGCCGGGCCAGCCGCACCCGGCGCAGCACCGGCACCCCGGCCACCCCCGCGACGACCGGAATCACCGAGGCGCCCCACAGGGCGATCGCCAGCCCGGCGCCGAGCGCCGCCCACTCGGCTCCCCACCGGCCGCGCCACCTCCGCGGGTCCGCGAGGGCCTGCCAGGCCAGCGGTCCGGTCGCCACCACGCCGCCGCCGGCCAGCAGCAGCCGGGCCCGCCGGACGCCGTAGCGCCGTCCGCCCGGCAGCCAGGCCAACGCGCCCAGACAGAGCGCCACGGCCCCCGTCGACATCACACCGATCACTTCCGTCCCCTCTCACCCATCACTCCGGCCACCCGTCCCGCTCGCGGCTCACACCCGCCCCGGATCCCGTCTCTCCCGGGTCACATCCGCCCCGCATGCCGTCCACCCCGCATCGCATCCCTGCCGGGTCACGTCCGCCGGACCTCGCCCACCGGCCCTCACCCGGCCCTCACCCCGCGTCACCCCGGACCCCCAACGGCCCCAGCAGCTCCCGCAACCGCTCCCACCCCCGCTCCCGGACGAACGCCTGCTCGCCCCGGCGCAGGGCCGGTACCGTCCGCACCAGCCCGGTGGGGTCCCGCTCCAGGACGTGGATCTCCTCGATCCGGCGCCGCCCGGACCGGTCCCGTGCGAGGTGCACCACCACCGAGAGGGCCGCCGCCAGCTGGCTGTGCAGCGCGTTCCGGTCCAGTCCCGCGGCCGTGGCCAGTGCCTCCAGCCGGGCCGGTACGTCGGCGGCGGCGTTGGCATGGACCGTGCAGCAGCCGCTGTGGCCGGTGTTGAGGGCGGCGAGCAGATGGACGACCTCGGCTCCCCGCACCTCGCCGACGACCAGCCGGTCGGGCCGCATGCGCAGCGCCTGCCGTACGAGGTCCTCCAGGGTGACCAGGCCGGCGCCCTCCTGGTTGGCGGGCCGGGTCTCCAGCCGGACCACGTGCGGGTGGTCCGGCCTCAGCTCGGCGGAGTCCTCGGCGAGCACGATCCGCTCACCCGGTCCGGCCAGCCCCAGCAGCGCGCTGAGCAGGGTGGTCTTGCCGGAGCCGGTGCCGCCGCTGACGAGGAACGAAAGCCGGGCCTCGATCAGCGCCTCCAGGATCCGGTCGCCGCCGGGCGGCACCGTGCGCGCCGCGACGAGTTCGCCGACGGTGAAGGCCCGGGGCCGTACCACCCGCAGGGCGAGGCAGGTGCAGCCGACGGCGACCGGGGGCAGCACCGCGTGCAGCCGGGTGCCGTCGGGCAGCCGGGCGTCCGCCCAGGGCCGGGCGTCGTCCAGCCGGCGTCCGGCCACGGCGGCCAGCCGCTGCGCGAGGCGTCGTACGGCCGCCGCGTCCGGGAAGGTGACCGCGGTCAGCTCCAGGCCGCCGCCCCGGTCCACCCACACCCGGTCGGGGGCGGAGACCAGGACGTCGGTGACGTCGGGGTCGGCGAGCAACGGTTCCAGCGGGCCGGTGCCGACGAGTTCGGACCGCAGGCGTTCGGCGGTGCCGAGGACTTCCGCGTCGCCGAGCACCCGGCCCTGTTCGCGCAGCGCCTGGGCCACGCGCGCGGGGGTGGGCTCGGCGCCGCTCTCGGCGAGCCAGCGGCGGACGCCGTCGAGCAGGGCCGCGCCGTCGGCCCGGTCGAGTCCGGGCAGGGTCATCGGATGCCCCCCGTCTCGACCAGCGCGCGCTCCCAGAAGTCGGTGCAGAAGCGGGCGAGCGGGCCGCGCCCGGTGGCGCCGGGGGCCTTGGCGCTCCCCCTCGGGCGAAGCAGCGCGGGTTCCACCGGAAGCCGGCCGGCCAGGGGCAGGCCGAGCAGCCGGGCCACCTCCTGGTCGTCCAGGCCGGGTGCGCGGGGCCCGCGGACCGCCACCCGCAGATCGCGCACGACCATGCCGACGGCGGAGGCGACCCGGCCGGCCGCGGCGACCGCCCGCAGTTCGGCCGGGACGACGAGGAGCACCAGGTCGAGCTGGGCGAGGGCCTCGGCCACTCCGTCGTCGAGACGGCGGGGCAGGTCGACCACGACCGTGCCGCCGCGCCGCCGGCCGGCGGCCAGCACCGCGCGCACCGCGGGCGGGGGCACGGCGACGCAGTCCCCGCGGTCCCAGCTGAGCACGCGCAGGGAGTGCAGTTCGGGCAGCGACTCCTCCAGGGCACCGCCGCCGACCCGGCCGCGGGAGGCGGCGAAGGCGGGCCAGCGCAGCCCTTCGGCGCCCTCGCCGCCGAGGAGCACGTCGAGTCCGCCGCCGAGCGGATCGGCGTCCACCAGGAGGGTGCGCAGGCCCTCCCGCGCGGAGGTGACGGCGAGCGCGCACGCGAGGGTGGACGCCCCGGCGCCGCCGCGGCCGCCGATCACCCCGACGGTGAGGGCCGGGCGGCCGGTGCCCTCGGCGACGTCGGCGATGCGGTCCACCAGCCAGGCCTCGCCGTCGGGAAGCATCAGGACGTGGTCGGCGCCGATCAGGACGGCCCGTTTCCATACATCGGGGTCGTCCTGGTCGCGGCCGACCAGCACCACGCCGGGCCGGCGCGCGGCACCGCCCAGCCGGCGGGCGGCGTCGTCGCCGACGAGCACGAGCGGGGCCGCCGCCCAGCCGTCGCCGGATTCCGGTACGCCGTGGTGGACCTCGGGGGTGGCGCCCGCGGCCGCGCACAGGCGCAGCAGATCGTCCAGCAGGACGGCGTCCTCGGTGACGATGAGCGGCCGCCCGGGCCGGTCCGCGGGGCCGGGCGGCGGGTCGTGGATGACGGTTCCGGTCACGGGTGTTCCCCCTTCGCTGCGTGGGCCGCGCGGCGCCAAGGCCACGCGATTCCCAAAGGTGTGGAGAACCGGCGAGCGGCCTCCCTATGAACGGCCGTCGGAAACCGGCCGTACGCGCCGCGGGCAATCGGAACCGGCCATGAACTCGCCGCGGCCGCGCTGCGCTGGAATCACGGTGGCGTCATCCGCGAAATAATGTGGATCTTGGTGGAAAACTGTGGACAACCCCGGCCCTGTGAATAACTTCGTCACCCATACCGGTGAGCCCCGCACCGGTCTCCGCACGACTTCCGCAGAGCAGCCTGACGATTACCCTGGGTAACGAATCATGGGCATGCTGAAGGCGCGGCGACGACGGCGTGACGCCGGCCGTACGACCGCGTGAAGAACGAGGGGGAGGGAGAAAACCCGTCCGGACATGCGACGACCCCCGCCGGGGGGGAGAGCGGGGGTCGTCCCCACGGCCGACTCGGGGGGGGAGGAGTCGGGCCGGGTTAGCACGGTCGCGAACGATCCGTGACTTCCATGGTGTACCCGAGAGGCCTCTCAGGCAAACCCACGCGCCCCACCTTACGCCGAATGGTGGGCCCCTATGCTCAGGGGTGTGGAAAACCACTCCTCGCCCCGCGCGGCGGCCTTCTTTGACCTGGACAAGACGGTCATTGCGAAGTCGAGCACGCTCACCTTCAGCAAGTCCTTCTACCAAGGCGGGCTGATCAACCGCAGGGCCGCCCTTCGTACCGCATATGCCCAGTTCGTCTTCCTGGCCGGCGGTCTGGACCACGACCAGATGGAGCGCATGCGCGAGTATCTGTCCGCGTTGTGCCGCGGCTGGAACGTCCGGCAGGTGCGGGACATCGTGGCCGAGACCCTGCACGACCTGATCGACCCGATCATCTACGACGAGGCCGCCTCCCTGATCGAGGAGCACCACGCGGCCGGCCGGGACGTGGTGATCGTGTCCACCTCGGGCGCGGAGGTGGTCGAGCCGATCGGCGAACTGCTGGGGGCGGACCGGGTGGTCGCCACCCGCATGGTGGTGGGCGAGGACGGCTGCTTCACCGGAGAGGTCGAGTACTACGCCTACGGCCCGACCAAGGCCGAGGCCATCCGGGACCTGGCCGCGTCCGAGGGCTACGACCTCGACCGCTGCTACGCCTACAGCGACTCGGCGACCGATCTGCCGATGCTCCGGACCGTCGGGCACCCGCACGCGGTGAACCCGGACCGCGCGCTGCGCCGCGAGGCCCTCGCGCGGGGATGGCCGGTGCTGGAGTTCCGCCGCCCGGTGCCGCTCAAGAAGCGGCTGCCGGCGTTCTCCGTGCCGCCCCGCCCGGCGCTGGTCGCGGCGGCGGCCCTGGGCGCGGCGGCGGCGACCGCCGGGCTCGTCTGGTACGCCAGCCGGCGCCGCGGCATCGCCTGACCCGCGCCCGCTCCACAGCGCCCGTTTCGCCCTGTTTGAAGCTGAAAGTAAAGAAGTGCGGGCAAGGGTTCCACTTCATCCGGACGCGCGGTACAAAGAACGTAGGCCCGCGAGACCAAAGGACATCCGCGAGGATCTCCTGTCACTACGCACTTGGCCCCACGGACCCCGCATGAACACAGGGCACCCACGCGACGTCGACCCGTCGAATACGGGCCAGCCGCACCAGGTGACGGGCAAAGCACCCCGGCCTGATGGGCGACACATCGAGGACGCCTGGTAACCCGGCGATCATGCCAGCGGCGGTACGAGAACTCGTACCGCCGCATTCCTTCGCCCGGCCGCCGGGAAGTCCCGCTCAGGCCGCGCCGCGCTGGAGCGCCTCGCACACCGCCGTCGACTCGCGCACGCCCAGCTCGACCGCCCGCCCGCAGTGGGCGATCCAGGCGGCCATGCCCTCCGGGGTGCCGGAGACATAGCCGTCCAGGGCGGCGAGGTAGGCGGCGCGGCCCAGTTCGGCGTAGCCGACCTCGGCCGGGCAGATCGCCTTCGGGTCCAGGCCGCTGCCGATCAGCACGATCCGCTCGGCCGCGCGCGCGACCAGGCCGTTGTACGACGCGAAGGGACGCAGCGCGATCAGTTCGCCGTGCACCACGGCGGCCGTCACCAGCGCGGGGGCCGAGGTGCCGGCGATGATCAGGTCCGCCAGCCCCTCCAGCCGGCCGGAGACCTCCCCGGCGTCCGGCAGCGGCAGTCCGATCAGCGGCTCGTCGACCGGCTCGCCGGTCCGGCGCGGCCTGCCGACCTCGTCGGCGTCGCTCGCCGCGGCCACCAGGTGCAGCCGGGCCAGCACCCGCAGCGGCGACTGGCGCCAGATGGACAGCAGCTGTCCCGCCTCGGCGGTGAGCCGCAGGGCCGCGCCCATGACCCGGGCCTCCGCGTCCACGCCGAAGTCGGAGCGGCGCCGCACCTCCTCCAGGGCCCAGTCCGCCCCGGACAGCGCCGCCGAGCCGCGGGCACCGCGCAGGGCCGCCTCGGAGGTGACCTCGTTGCTGCGGCGCCGCATGACCCGGTGCCCGTAGACCCGGTCCACGGCCTTGCGCACGGACTCCACGGATTCGGCCACACCGGGCAGCGAGCCCAGGGCCGCGAGCGGATCGGCGGTCGCGCCTGTCGTACTCATGAGTACGACAGTACGCACCCGGGCGGCCCACCCCACGAAGGAGTGGTCTTCTTCACTTCACATGACACGTACAGCTATCGTCCGGCTACCCTTGGTGAACATGAAAATTGCTTTCGTCGGGAAGGGCGGGAGCGGCAAGACGACGCTCTCCTCCCTCTTCATCCGTCATCTCACCGCCGCCGGCGCCCCGGTGGTCGCCATCGACGCGGACATCAACCAGCACCTCGGTCCCGCACTCGGCCTCGGCGAAGAGGAGGCGGCGGCGCTGCCCGCCATGGGCGAGCGGCTCCCGCTGATCAAGGATTATCTGCGCGGCACCAACCCGCGCATCGCCTCGTCCGCGACGATGATCAAGACCACCCCGCCCGGCGAGGGCTCGCGGCTGGTCCGGGTGCGGGAGCCCAACCCCGTCTACGACGCCTGCGCGCGTCCGGTGGAACTCGACGGCGGCGCCGTCCGCCTGATGGTCACCGGCCCCTTCACGGACGCCGACCTGGGGGTCGCCTGCTACCACTCCAAGACCGGCGCGGTGGAGCTGTACCTGAACCACCTCGTCGACGGCCCGGACGAGTACGTCGTGGTCGACATGACGGCCGGCTCGGACTCCTTCGCGTCCGGCATGTTCACCCGCTTCGACATGACGTTCCTCGTCGCCGAACCGACCCGGAAGGGGATCTCCGTCTACCGCCAGTACAAGGAGTACGCCCGGGACTTCGGCGTCGCCCTGAAGGTCGTCGGCAACAAGATCCACGAACCGGACGACATCGACTTCCTGCGCGCGGAGGTCGGGGACGACCTGCTCGTGACGGTCGGCCGCTCGGACTGGGTGCGCGCCATGGAGAAGGGCCGCCCGCCCCGGTTCGACCGCCTGGAGGAGGCCAACGCCCGCGCCCTGGAGACGCTCAGGGCCGCCGTGGACGCCACCTACGAGCGGCGCGACTGGGAGCGCTACACCCGCCAGATGGTGCACTTCCACCTGAAGAACGCCGAGGCCTGGGGGAACGAGCGCACCGGGGCCGACCTGGCGGCGCAGGTCGACCCCGGCTTCGTGCTCGGCGAGAGTGTGGCGGCGCCCGTCTGACGCCTACCGCTGTTCCGCCGGCGCCCCGGGCACGCCCCTGGGCGCCGGGGCCGGGCTGCCGGACAGGAAGGACGCCCAGCCCTGCCGGGGCACCTCGCCGACCTCCAGGGAGCGCAGCCGCGCCAGGGCCCGCGGGTCCTGGGCGTCCAGCCAGTCGGCCAGTTGCCGGAAGGAGACGCAGCGCACCTCGGGCTTGCCGCACACCTCCTTCACCACCTCTTCCACGGCGCGCATGTAGGTGCCGCCGTTCCAGGACTCGAAGTGGTTGCCGATGACCAGGGGCGCGCGGTTGCCGTCGTAGGCGCGGTAGAAGCCCTTGAGGAGGCCGTCGCGCATCTGGTCGCCCCAGTAGTCGAACTTGTCGGGGTCGCCCTGGGTCTGGGTGCCGGACTGGCTGGCCATGAAGTTGTAGTCCATGGTCAGCTGCTCATAGGTGTGGCCGGGGAAGGGCACCAGTTGCATCGACAGGTCCCACAGGCCCTCCTTCTTCTTGGGCCAGACCTGGTCGTTGACTCCGCTGGAGTCGTAGCGGAAGCCGAGGTCGCGGGCGGCCTTGACGAAGTTTTTCCGCCCTTCCAGGCAGGGGGTGCGGGCGCCGATCAGCTCCTTGTCGTAGTCGAAGGGCAGCGGGTCCGCCTGGTGCATGCCGGTGTTGCTCCGCCAGGACTTCACGAACTCCTTGGCCTGGGCGATCTCGCTCTTCCACTCGGCCACCGACCAGGTGCCCACCCCGCCGTCGGGCCCGCAGAAGTGGCCGTTGAAGTGGGTGCCGATCTCGTTGCCCTCCAGCCAGGCCAGCCGCAGTTGCTCCAGGGTGTCGGTGATGCCCCGCTGGTCGTTGAACCCGATGTCGGAGCGGCCCGGATCGTGCTGCGGCGGCTTGTAGAGGTCGCGCTTCTCCTCGGGCAGCATGTACACGCCGCTGAGGAAGTACGTCATGGTCGCGTTGTTCGCCTTGGCGACCTGGCGGAAGTGCGAGAACAGCTTCTGGCTGTCCTCACCCGCGCCGTCCCAGGAGAACACGACGAACTGCGGGGGCTTCTGACCGGGACTCAGCCGCTCCGGCACGGGCAGTCGCGGCTGGGCCCCGGTGTACGCGGTGGATCCGTCGCCGATCGGCCGGAACACGCTGCCCGGTGCCGGCGCCCCCTGCTCCGGGCCGGGCGCCCCCGGCTTGACGGCGGACGAGTCTCCCGCGCAACCGGCGAGCGACGCGGCGCAGACCGCGGCGGCCATGGCGCCGACGGCGATCCTCTGGGTGGCGGCCATGTTCCGCCCACCTTCTTCCTTCTCTCAGGCACACGCTGGCTGGGGCGTTTCTGGTGATGTGCCGGGCTTGTCCTGGCAGCGCGGCCAAGGTCGCACGGGCCCGAGAAGGAATTAGTACGACAAGCCGACGAAATGATTACTTCACCCCGGAGTGTGATCTCCTGCTCCATTCACCCCGGAAATCTGCGCTTTGCCTTTACGTGACATTACGATTCCTTTACCGAACGCGCCCGTTCCACCGACGCGCGCCACCGCACCCCGCAGCCGTGACCGCTCACTTGGCGATCTCCACACAGGTCTAAACCAATTTTCCCGTCGACCCTTGTCATCGGGCCCCCGCGTCTGATGAGCTGTGGCCTGGGACACAACGGACACCCTTCGAAAGGGAGATGTCGTGAGCAACGAGAGCCTGGCCAACCTGCTCAAGGAAGAACGCAGGTTCGCGCCCCCCGCCGACCTGGCCGCACACGCCAATGTCACGGCGGAGGCGTATGAACAGGCCAAGGCTGACAGGCTCGGCTTCTGGGCCGAGCAGGCCCGCCGGCTGACCTGGGCCAAGGAACCGACCGAGACGCTGGACTGGTCCAACCCGCCGTTCGCGAAGTGGTTCAAGGACGGCGAGCTGAACGTCGCCCACAACTGCGTGGACCGCCATGTGGAGGCCGGCCACGGCGACCGCGTCGCCATCCACTTCGAGGGCGAGCCCGGCGACAGCCGCGCGATCACCTACGCGGAGCTGAAGGACGAGGTCTCCAGGGCCGCCAACGCCCTGCTGGAGCTGGGCGTGCGCAAGGGCGACCGGGTCGCCATCTACATGCCGATGATCCCGGAGACCGCGATCGCGATGCTGGCCTCGGCCCGGATCGGCGCGGCCCACTCGGTCGTCTTCGGCGGCTTCTCGGCGGACGCGCTCGCGACCCGCATCCAGGACGCGGACGCCAAGGTCGTCATCACCGCCGACGGCGGCTACCGACGCGGCAAGCCGTCCGCGCTCAAGCCGGCCGTGGACGAGGCGCTCGCCAAGGCCGACCAGGTCGAGCACGTGCTGGTGGTGCGCCGTACCGGCCAGGAGGTCGCCTGGACCGAGGGCCGCGACCTGTGGTGGCACGACCTGGTGGGCCGGCAGTCCGCCGAGCACACCCCGGAGGCGTTCGAGGCCGAGCACCCGCTGTTCATCCTCTACACCTCGGGTACGACGGGGAAGCCGAAGGGCATCCTGCACACCTCCGGCGGCTACCTCACCCAGGCGGCCTACACCCACTGGGCGGTCTTCGACCTCAAGCCGGAGACGGACGTCTACTGGTGCACGGCCGACGTCGGCTGGGTGACCGGGCACTCGTACATCGTGTACGGCCCGCTGGCCAACGGCGCGACCCAGGTGATGTACGAGGGCACCCCGGACACCCCGCACCAGGGCCGGTTCTGGGAGATCGTGCAGAAGTACAAGGTCTCCATCCTCTACACCGCGCCGACCGCGATCCGGACGTTCATGAAGTGGGGCGACGACATCCCCGCCAAGTACGACCTGTCCTCGCTGCGGATCCTCGGCTCGGTGGGCGAGCCGATCAACCCCGAGGCATGGGTCTGGTACCGCAAGCACATCGGTGCCGACCGCACGCCCGTCGTGGACACCTGGTGGCAGACCGAGACCGGCGCCATGATGATCAGCCCGCTGCCCGGTGTCACCGAGACGAAGCCCGGCTCGGCGCAGCGCCCGCTGCCCGGCATCAGCGCGACGGTCGTCGACGACGAGGCGAACGAGGTGCCCGACGGCGGCGGTGGTTACCTGGTGCTGACCGAGCCGTGGCCGTCGATGCTGCGCACCATCTGGGGCGACGACCAGCGGTTCATCGACACCTACTGGTCCCGCTTCGAGGGCAGGTACTTCGCCGGCGACGGCGCGAAGAAGGACGACGACGGGGACATCTGGCTGCTGGGCCGGGTGGACGACGTGATGCTCGTCTCCGGGCACAACATCTCCACCACCGAGGTCGAGTCGGCCCTCGTCTCGCACCCGTCGGTCGCCGAGGCCGCCGTCGTGGGCGCCGCGGACGAGACCACCGGCCAGGCCATCGTCGCCTTCGTCATCCTGCGCGGCTCGGCGTCGGAGACCGAGGCGCTCATCGGCGAGCTGCGCAACCACGTCGGCGCCACCCTCGGCCCGATCGCCAAGCCCAAGCGCGTCCTGCCGGTGGCGGAGCTGCCGAAGACCCGCTCCGGCAAGATCATGCGCCGCCTGCTGCGGGACGTCGCCGAGAACCGGCAGCTCGGAGACGTGACCACGCTGACCGACAGCACGGTCATGGACCTCATCCAGACCAAGCTGCCCGCCGCGTCCAGCGAGGACTGAGCGGACCGGGAGGACTGACACGGCACCCTCGGGGCACTCGGCCGGCGAACGCGCCGGGTGCCCCCGAGGCTCACGGTGGGATCATCGGACCCGGCACGCGCGATCTTAGGTAAACTAAGGAAAGTGTCACCAAGGTGGCACGTCAGGTGCGCCGGGAAGTCTGGTCGGCATGTGAGTTCCGCCTGCCTGCCCCCGGAGGTCTCCCGTGACCGCGCCCCGCACCCCCACCACCGTCCGCAAGGCCCTCGGCCGGCTGTCCCTGCCCGAGCGGACCTTCGTCGCGGACGCCCTGCGCACCGAGACCGTCGGCGGCGTCCTGCTGCTGCTCGCCGCCGTGGCCGCCCTGGTCTGGGCGAACGTCCCCGGCCTGCGCCACGGCTATGAGACGGTCAGCGACTTCCACCTCGGCCCCGGCGCCCTGGGCCTGCACCTGTCCGTCGCCCACTGGGCCGCCGACGGGCTGCTCGCCGTGTTCTTCTTCGTCGCCGGCATCGAACTCAAGCGCGAACTGGTCGCCGGGGACCTGCGCGACCCGAAGGCGGCCGTGCTGCCCGTGGTGGCGGCACTGTGCGGGATGGCCGTACCAGCGTTCGTCTACGCCCTCACCAACCTGGCCGGGAACGGCTCCCTCCAGGGCTGGGCGGTGCCCACCGCCACCGACATCGCCTTCGCGCTCGCCGTCCTGGCGGTCATCGGCACCTCCCTGCCCAGCGCCCTGCGCGCCTTCCTGCTCACCCTGGCGGTCGTCGACGACCTCTTCGCGATCCTGATCATCGCGATCTTCTTCACCGACCGGCTGAACCTCGCCGCCCTCGGCGGGGCCGTCGCCGGGCTCGCCGTCTTCTGGCTGCTGCTGCGCAAGGGCGTCCGCGGCTGGTACGTCTACCTCCCGCTCGCCGCCGTCGTCTGGGCGCTGATGTACAACAGCGGCGTGCACGCCACCATCGCCGGCGTGGCGATGGGCCTGATGCTGCGCTGCACCACCCGGGAGGGCGAGGAGCACTCGCCCGGCCAGCGTGTCGAGCACCTGGTGCGGCCCCTGTCGGCCGGGCTCGCCGTACCGCTGTTCGCCCTGTTCAGCGCCGGTGTGACACTGTCCGGCGGGGCGCTCGGGGACGTGTTCGGCAAGCCCGAGACGCTCGGTGTCGTCCTCGGCCTGGTCGTCGGGAAGACGATCGGGATCTTCGGCGGCACCTGGCTGACCGTCCGCTTCACCCGGGCGCGGCTCAGCGAGGAACTGGCGTGGGCCGACGTCTTCGCGATGTCCTCGCTCGCCGGGATCGGCTTCACGGTCTCGCTGCTCATCGGCGAGCTGGCCTTCGGGGGCGACACCGTCCTCACCGGCGAGGTGAAGGCGGCCGTCCTCACCGGATCGCTGATCGCGGCGGTGTGCGCGACGATGCTGCTGAAGCTGCGCAACGACCGGTACCGCAGGCTGTGCGAGGAGGAGGATCGCGACGAGGACCTCGACGGCATCCCGGACGTCTACGAACAGGGCGACCCGGCGTACCACCTCCGGATGGCCGAGATCCACGAGCGCAAGGCCGCCGAACACCGGCGGCTGGCCGCCGAGGCACGCCACGGGCTTGCGGAAGTGCCGGGCGGGGCAGGCGAGGAACGCGACCGTCCGGCATGATCTGACGAGACGGTACAAAACAAGACGGCCGCACGCGCGCGACGGCTGCACGGACAGCCGTACGAGCACCACGGCCGTCCCCGCAGCACATGTGCGGCACGAGACCTCTGAGGGAGAACGCGATGAGCGCACCCGACGGCAGCCCGGTCGGCGCCGAACGCAGCATCGGCCAGCTGTTCGCCTCGGCGACGACCGAATTGTCGGCGCTGGTGCACGACGAGATCGCGCTGGCCAAGGCCCAGCTCAAGCAGGACGTGAAGCGCGGCGCGGTGAGCGGCGGCGCCTTCTCGATGGCGGGCGCGGTCCTGGTGTTCTCCCTGCCGATGCTCAACTTCGCCCTGGCGTACGGCATCCGGACCTGGAGCCACTGGAACCTGGCGATCTGCTTCGTGCTGTCCTTCGCGGCCAACGTGCTGGTCGCCGGCCTGCTCGGGCTCATCGGCCTGGTGTTCGCGAAGAAGGCCAAGCGGGGCAAGGGCCCGCAGAAGGTGGCCGCCTCGATGAAGGAGTCGGCGGGCGTCCTGCAGAACGCCAAGCCGCACCCGCGTCCGGAGCTTGGCGACGAGCCGGCTCCCGCCGCCCTCGAGGCTGTGGCACGCTCGTCGTCATGACGGACCCCGCCGCCCCCTCCCCCGTGCGGATCGACCTTCCCGACGGGAGGCGGGTCACGCACCGGGACGTCGCCGCCAACGGCGCCCGCTTCCACATCGCGGAGCTGGGCGACGGCCCCCTGGTGCTGCTCCTGCACGGCTTCCCGCAGTTCTGGTGGACATGGCGGCACCAGCTGGCCGCGCTCGCCGACGCGGGCTACCGGGCGGTGGCGATGGACCTGCGGGGCGTCGGCGGCAGCGACCGCACGCCCCGCGGGTACGACCCGGCCAACCTGGCGCTCGACGTCACCGGGGTGATCCGCTCGCTCGGCGAGCCGGATGCCGCGCTGGTCGGCCACGACCTCGGCGGCTATCTGGCGTGGACGGCGGCGGCCATGCGGCCCAAGCTGGTGCGGCGCCTGGCGGTGGTGTCCATGCCGCACCCGCGGCGCTGGCGCGCGGCGATGCTGCGGGACGCCCGGCAGACCGCCGCCAACTCCTACATCTGGGGCTTCCAGCGGCCGTGGCTGCCCGAGCGCCAACTGACCGCCGACGACGGCGCGCTGGTGGGCCGGCTGATCCGGGAGTGGTCCGGGCCCCGGCCGCCGGAGGACGCGGCCGTGGAGGCGTACCAGCGGGCCATGTGCATCCCCTCCACGGCGCACTGCTCCATCGAGCCGTACCGCTGGCTGGTGCGTTCCCTGGCCCGCCCGGACGGTGTGCAGTTCTACCGCCGGATGAAGCGGCCCGTCCGGGTGCCGACGCTGCATCTGCACGGCTCGCTGGACCCGGTGACCCGCACCCGCAGCGCGGCCGGCTCCGGCGAGTACGTCGAAGCCCCCTACCGCTGGCGCCTGTTCGACGGCCTCGGTCACTTCCCGCACGAGGAGGACCCGGCCGCGTTCTCCGCCGAACTCGTCAACTGGCTGAAGGATCCCGAGCCGGACCGGTGACCGTTTGGTGAGGGTTCCGGTGCGTTCGGCATCCGGTTCCCCCACAGTCGTCCCCTGAATCGCCACATGCCTTGCGCATAGGCCAATTAGGGGGCGCGCGGGTGGTTATCGACCTTCGGGCGGGGGCACACGTCGGGGTATGGGCTGGACGCACGACTACAGTGACGCACCCCGCAACCGCCGCTCGGCCATGGGTCCGGGCACGCCCCAGCGGGTCGTTCCGCAACTCGCGGCAGGCGACCCGCGGGTGGGGATCCCGCGCATTCTGCGCCGCCGGGCCCGCTGGGTCTCGATGCGTCTGCGCCACGCGCGGAGCTGACGCCTCCGCGCCGTCCTACAGGGCGCAGCTGTCCGTCCCCACCTGCTCGTTCGCCGTACGGCCCCGCTCGATGTCGGCCCGGATCTCGTCCGCCGTCAGCGCGTACCCCGTGTCCGCGTCGTCGAGTGACTTGGCGAACACCACGCCGTACACCTCCCCGTCCGGAGTGAGCAGCGGGCCACCGGAGTTGCCCTGCCGGACGACGGCGTACAGGGAGTAGACATCGCGGCGGACCGTGCCGCGGTGGTAGATGTCCGGGCCGTTGGCCGTGATGCGCCCGCGCACGCGCGCGGCGCGCACGTCGTACGCTCCGTTCTCCGGGAAGCCCGCGACGATCGCGCCGTCCCCGCCGGCGGCGTCCTCGCGGGTGAACCGCAGCGCGGTCGCCCTCAGGTCGGGCACGTCGAGCACGGCGATGTCGCGCTCCCAGTCGTACAGCACGACCTTGGCGTCGTACTTGCGGCCCTCACCGCCTATCTGCACCCGCGGCGCGTCCACCCCGCCGACCACGTGCGCGTTGGTCATCACCCGGCGGTCGGCGAAGACGAAGCCGGAGCCCTCCAGGACCTTGCCGCAGCTCTGGGCGGTCCCGGTGACCTTGACGATGGAGCGCTGGGCGCGCTGGGCGACCGGGCTGCCCGCGAGGCCCTGGTCCGGCGGCCGCACGTCCTTGATCGGCTCGTCGGCGAACGGGCTGAAGACCTGCGGGAAGCCGTTCTGGGCGAGAACGGAGGAGAAGTCGGCGAACCAGGTGTCGGCCTGCTCGGGCAGCGCCCGGGAGACGCCGAGCAGCACCTTGGAGCCGCGGACCTCCTTGCCGAGGGTGGGCAGGGTCGTGCCGGCCAGGGCGGAGCCGATCAGCCAGGCCACCAGGAGCATCGCGACGACGTTGACCAGCGCGCCGCCCGTGGCGTCCAGGGCACGGGCCGGGGACCAGGTGATGTACCGGCGCAGTTTGTTGCCGAGGTGGGTGGTCAGGGCCTGGCCCACGGAAGCGCACACGATGACGACGACCACGGCCACGACCGCGGCGGTGGTACCGACCTCCTCCTTGCCGGTCATGGCGTCCCAGATCACGGGCAGCGTGTACACGGCGAGGAGGCCGCCGCCCAGGAACCCGGTCACCGACAGGATGCCGACGACGAAGCCCTGGCGGTAACCCACCACCGCGAACCACACGGCCGCGACGAGCAACAGGATGTCCAGCACGTTCACCGCTTCAGGCCTCGCCTACTCACTCCGCTCCCAGCAGCTCGGCCGGGCCCCGGGGCCGCCCCCCGGGGATACCGCACGGGGATCACCCTGTCACGCGTGCCAGTCGAGCGGGACCTGCTTCCCCCGGTCCCAGGGACGCTCCCAGCCCGCGTAGTGCAGCAGGCGGTCGATCACCCCGGCCGTGAAGCCCCACACCAGGGCCGATTCGACCAGGAACGCCGGACCGCTGTGGCCTCTGGGGTGGACGGCGGTGGCGCGGTTGGCGGGGTCCGTGAGATCCGCCACCGGCACGGTGAAGACCCGGGCCGTCTCGTCCGGGTCGACCACGCCGACCGGGCTGGGCTCGCGCCACCAGCCCAGCACGGGCGTGACGACGAAGCGGCTGACCGGGATGTACAGCCGGGGCAGCACGCCGAAGAGCTGCACGCCCGAGGGGTCGAGCCCGGTCTCCTCGCGCGCCTCGCGCAGCGCGGCCCGCAGGGGCCCGTCGCCCAGCGGATCGCCGTCCTCCGGATCCAGCGCGCCGCCCGGGAAGGACGGCTGGCCGGCGTGCGAGCGCAGGGAGCCCGCGCGCTCCATGAGCAGCAGCTCCGGCCCCCGCTCCCCCTCGCCGAACAGGATCAGCACGGCCGACTGCCGCCCCGAGCCGTTCTCCGGCGGCAGGAAGTGGCTCATCTGCGTCGGCTCGATCGTCTCCACGACGTCCACGACCGGCGCCAGCCAGTCCGGCAGCCCCGTCCTGCTGAGCGTCAGCGGGCCGCCCTGTGTGTCGCTCGTCCTCGTCATCGCCACCCCCGTCGTCCTGCCCTCTCCAACGCCCGAGGACACCGAGATCGTTCCGTCACGCGGCCCCCAGGGGCGGCGCCGGGGTACCGCCGGCGTCCAGGTAGGCCTGCGGGGGCTTCAGGCGCTGGCCCGGGAAGCCGCCCTTCTCGTACTTGAGCAGCTTCTTCGCCTTCTCCGGGTCGGTCTCGCCCTCGCCGTACGCCGGGCAGAGCGGGGCGATGGGGCAGGCGCCGCAGGCGGGCTTGCGGGCGTGGCAGATGCGCCGGCCGTGCCAGATGACGTGGTGGGACAGGTCGGTCCACTCGCTCTTCGGGAAGAGCGCGCCGACGGCGGCCTCGATCTTGTCGGGGTCGGTCTCGTCGGTCCACTGCCAGCGCCGGACGAGCCGCTGGAAGTGGGTGTCCACGGTGATCCCGGGCCGGCCATAGGCGTTGCCGAGGACGACGAAGGCCGTCTTGCGGCCCACGCCGGGCAGCGTGACCAGGTCCTCCAGCCGTCCGGGCACCTCGCCGCCGAAGTTCTCGACGAGCGCCTTGGAGAGCCCTATGACCGACCTGGTCTTGGCCCGGAAGAAGCCGCAGGGGCGCAGGATCTGCTCGACCTCCTCCGGGTTCGCGGCGGCGAGGTCCTCGGGGGCGGGGTACCGGGCGAAGAGCGCCGGGGTGGTCTGGTTGACGCGCAGGTCGGTGGTCTGGGCCGACAGCACGGTGGCGACCAGCAGCTGGAAGGGGTTCTCGAAGTCCAGCTCGGGGTGGGCGTAGGGGTACACCTCGGCCAGTTCGCGGTTGATGCGGCGGGCGCGGCGGACCAGGGCGGTGGGAGACTCGCCGCCCGGCGGCCGGACGGCGATCTTCTTGACGGGCGTGGCCTTCTTGACGGCGGCCTCGGCGGGGACGACCGCGTCGGCGGGCTTCACCTTCTTGGCGACGGCTTCGGCGGTGGCCGGCTTCCGGGCGGACGCGCCCTTCTTCGCGGCGGCCCCGGAAGAAGCGGCCTTCTTCGCGGCGGTCCCGGAGGAGGCGGCCTTCTTGGCGGGCGCGCTCTTCCTCGCCGCCGCGCTCTTCTTCGCCGGTGCCGGTTTCTTCTCGGCCTTCGTCGTGTCCGCCGCCTTCTTCGCGGCCGCCGCCTTCTTCGCGGCCGCCGCCTTCTTCATGCCCTCCGCCTTCTTCACGGGCGTGGCCTCCTCGGCGGCCTCCCCCTCCGCGCCGACAGCCTTTTTAGCCGATTTGCGCGTTTTACTACTTCCCTCGGGCGTGCGTTCGCCCACAGCGGAATCGCGACGTACAACCACCCGCCCAGCCCCCTTGGCCTGTGCTCTCACCGGCGATTTGGACACCCGGCCAGCCTAAAGCCCGGCACCGACATCCGCCCCGGACCCGGCGCAGCGGCCCCCGATCGGACCCCTGACGCATACCCCGGGAGACCGGTGCGGCATCCTTGTGACAGATCACACTGTTTGGACCGTCCGGCAAAATGGGGAACACGGTCCCCTGGCACACGGGGGAGCAAGATCCCCTGAGCAGGTCGACAAGGAGAGAACTCGTGGACGACGTTCTGCGGCGCAACCCGCTCTTCGCGGCTCTCGACGACGAGCAGGCCGCGGAGCTTCGCGCCTCCATGAGTGAGGTGACCCTCGCCCGCGGCGACTCCCTGTTCCACGAGGGCGACCCCGGGGACCGGCTGTACGTCGTGACCGAAGGCAAGGTCAAGCTGCACCGCACTTCCCCCGACGGCCGCGAGAACATGCTCGCCGTCGTCGGTCCCGGCGAACTCATCGGCGAACTGTCGCTGTTCGACCCGGGCCCCCGTACGGCCACCGCGACCGCCCTGACCGAGGTCAAGCTGCTCGGTCTCGGCCATGGCGACCTCCAGCCCTGGCTGAACGCCCGCCCCGAGGTGGCCGGCGCCCTGCTGCGGGCCGTCGCCCGCCGGCTGCGCAAGACCAACGACGCCATGTCCGACCTGGTCTTCTCCGATGTGCCGGGCCGGGTCGCCCGCGCCCTGCTGGACCTCTCGCGCCGCTTCGGCGTGCAGTCCGAGGAGGGCATCCACGTCGTCCACGACCTGACCCAGGAGGAGCTGGCCCAGCTGGTCGGCGCCTCCCGCGAGACGGTGAACAAGGCCCTCGCGGACTTCGCCCAGCGCGGCTGGCTGCGCCTGGAGGCGCGGGCCGTGATCCTGCTGGACGTGGAGCGGCTGGCCAAGAGGTCGCGCTGACGCCGTCCTCGGCCCGTACGCCGACGGGGCCCCGCTCCCACGAGCCGAGCCCCGCTGCCGTATCCGGGCGCCCGGCGCCACCGCGAGGCCGGGGAACTCATCCCCGCACGCGCGCGTACCGGGCACCGGCTCCCTCGCGGGCGCCCCGCTCCGTGTCGTCCCGTCCGCGCTAGATCAGCCCGTGCTCGCTGAGGTAGTCCAGCTGGGCCCGGACCGACAGTTCCGCCGCCGGCCACAGTGAGCGGTCCACGTCGGCGTAGACGTGGGCGACGACCTCGGCCGGGGTGCGGTGGCCGTTCTCGACCGCGGTCTCCACCTGGGCGAGCCGGTGCGCGCGGTGGGCGAGGTAGAACTCCACGGCGCCCTGGGCGTCCTCCAGGACCGGCCCGTGGCCCGGCAGGACGGTGTGCACGCCGTCGTCCACCGTGAGGGACCGCAGCCGCCGCAGGGAGTCCAGGTAGTCCCCGAGCCTGCCGTCCGGGTGCGCCACGACCGTCGTACCGCGCCCGAGGACGGTGTCGCCGGTCAGCACCGCCCGGTCGGCCGGGAGATGGAAGGACAGCGAGTCCGCGGTGTGCCCGGGGGTCGGTACGACCCGCAGCTCCAGCCCGCCCACGGTGACCACGTCCCCCGCGGCCAGGCCCTCGTCGCCGAGCCGCAGGGCCGGATCGAGGGCACGCACGCGCGTGCCGGTCAGTTCGGCGAACCGGGCGGCGCCCTCGGCGTGGTCGGGGTGACCGTGGGTCAGGAGGGTCAGGGCTATGCGCCTGCCGGCCTTCTCCGCCGTGTCCACGATGTTGCGCAGGTGGCCGTCGTCCAGCGGCCCCGGGTCGATCACCACGGCCAGGCCGGAACCGGGCTCGGCGACGATCCAGGTGTTCGTGCCGTCCAGGGTCATCGCGGAGGCGTTGGGCGCGAGGACGTTGACCGCCCGTTCGGTGGCCGGCCCGGACAGGGCCCCGCCCCGGGGCTGGCCCGGCAGCGCGCTTGCGTCGGTCATGCGGGGCCTCCACCGGTGGTCGAGGGGGTGTTCGCGGGCGTGGCCGGGCGCGGGCCGGCCGGGGTGTCCGCCGGACCGCCCGCCGGTGTTCCGGACGCCGGGGGCGTCACAGGAGCCGTCACCGGCTCGGCGGCCGTCGGGATGTGCTTGGTGAACTCCTCGTGCCCGGGCCAGGAGAGGACGATCTCGTCGCCCCGGAGGCGGGCGCTCGCCCGTACCGGCGTCATCTCGCGCGCGGGCGCGGCGGCCAGTGCCCCGGCGGCGCTGCCGTAGGGCAGCAGCTGGCGCAGGGCGGCGATGGTGGGCGGCATCATCAGCAGCTCGCCCCTGTCGTACCCGGCGGCGGCCTCGGCGGGGCGGATCCACACCGCGCGGTCGGCCTCCGTTGAGGCGTTGCGGGTGCGCTGCCCCTCGGGAAGGGCGGCCACGAAGAACCACGTGTCGTAGCGGCGGGCCTCGAACTCCGGGGTGATCCAGCGGGCCCAGGCGCCCAGCAGGTCCGAGCGCAGCACCAGGCCGCGCCGGTCGAGGAACTCGGCGAAGGACAGTTCACGCGCGACCAGGGCGGCACGGTCGGCCTCCCAGTCGTCCCCGGTGGTGTCGCCGACGACCGAGTCCGCACCGGGCCCGGCGAGCAGCACACCGGCCTCCTCGTACGTCTCCCGTACGGCCGCGCAGACGATCGCCTGGGCGCTTGCCGCGTCGACGCCGAGCCGCTCGGCCCACCACGCGCGCGAGGGGCCCGCCCAGCCGATCCGGCGGTCGTCGTCCCGGGGGTCGACGCCGCCCCCGGGATACGCGTACGCGCCTCCGGCGAAGGCCATGGAGGCGCGTCTGCGCAGCATGTGGACGACCGGCCCGTCCGGGGTGTCCTTCAGGAGCAGGACCGTGGCCGCGCGCCTCGGGGTCACCGGCGTGAGCGTGCCGTCCGCGAGCGCGCGGATGCGCTCCGGCCACTCCGGGGGATACCACTGACCGTTCGCCATGGCCGGAGGCTATCCCGTACAGGGCGATTGTTCGAGAGGTGCCCGGGGCCGGCGGGGAGGGCGGGTACGGCGGGGTCCTACTGGGCCAGCTCCACCTGGATCTCGACCTCGACCGGCGCGTCCAGCGGCAGCACCGCGACACCGACCGCGCTGCGGGCGTGCACGCCCTTCTCGCCCAGGACCTCGCCGAGCAGTTCGCTGGCGCCGTTGACGACACCGGGCTGCCCGGTGAAGTCGGACGCCGAGGCGACGAAGCCGACGACCTTCACCACGCGCGCGATGGTGTCCAGGTCGCCGACGACGGACTTCACGGCGGCCAGCGCGTTCAGCGCGCAGGTGCGGGCCAGCTCCTTGGCCTCCTCCGGCGTGACCTCGGCGCCCACCTTGCCGGTGACCGGCAGCTTGCCCTCCACCATCGGCAGCTGGCCGGCGGTGTAGACGTACGCACCGGACCGCACGGCCGGCTGGTAGGCGGCCAGCGGCGGGACCACCTCGGGCAGGGTCAGACCCAGCTCGGCCAGTTTGGCCTCGACCGCGCTCACGCCTGCTTCTCCCGCTTCAGGTAGGCCACGAGCTGCTCGGGGTTCGGCCCGGGCACGACCTGGACGAGCTCCCAGCCGTCCTCGCCCCAGGTGTCCAGAATCTGCTTCGTGGCATGGACGAGCAGCGGCACGGTTGCGTATTCCCACTTGGTCATGGGCCGACTGTAGCCGCTGTGGCCACAGGGACGGTGACCTGCGTTGTCCACAGGCCCGCGCGTGCCTGTCGGCCGGACTGGTTAGTCTCGAAGATGTGAGCAGGCTCCAGGTCGTCAGCGGCAAGGGCGGGACCGGAAAGACGACGGTCGCCGCCGCACTCGCGCTGGCCCTCGCGACCGAGGGGAAGCGGACGCTTCTCGTCGAGGTCGAGGGCCGGCAGGGCATCGCCCAGCTCTTCGAGACGGAGGCGTTGCCCTATGAGGAGCGGAGGATCGCGGTCGCGCCGGGCGGCGGGGAGGTGTACGCCCTCGCCATAGACCCCGAACTGGCCCTTCTGGACTATCTCCAGATGTTCTACAAACTGGGGAGCGCGGGCCGGGCCCTGAAGAAGCTCGGCGCAATCGACTTCGCCACCACCGTCGCGCCCGGCCTCCGGGACGTCCTGCTGACCGGCAAGGCGTGCGAGGCCGTGCGCCGCAAGGACCGGTCGGGCGGGTTCGTATACGACTACGTGGTCATGGACGCCCCGCCGACCGGCCGGGTCACCCGCTTCCTGAACGTGAACGACGAGGTGGCGGGCCTCGCGAAGATCGGCCCGATACACAATCAGGCGCAGGCGGTGATGCGGGTGCTGAAGTCTCCGGAGACGGCGGTGCACCTGGTGACGCTGCTGGAGGAGATGCCGGTCCAGGAGACCGCCGACGGCATCGCGGAACTCCGCGCGGCCCGGCTGCCGGTGGGCCGGGTCATCGTGAACATGGTCCGGCCGCGGGTGCTGGACTCGGCCGGCCTGGAACTCGTGCGGACCGTGGAGCGTTCCTCTGTCGCACGGGCGCTCTCGGCGGCCGGTCTGGGCGGGGCCCGGCGCGGCGGGAGTGCCGAGCGGCTGGTGGACCCGCTGCTGGAACAGGCCGCGGAGTACGCCGAGCGGTACGCGCTGGAGCAGGAGCAGCGCGCGGTCCTCACCGAGCTGGACCTGCCGCTGCACGAACTGCCGCTGCTCGCCGAGGGCATGGACCTGGCGGGCCTGTACGAACTCGCCACCGAGCTGCGGAAGCAGGGGTTGTCATGAGTGCGGACCCGGCCGAGGCATCCGAGACGGCGGAGGGGCCCGAGGAGGCCGAGGAGCTGGAGGAGACCGAGGAGCCCGGGGAGGCCCGCCGGCTCTCCCCCGCGCGCGTGCTGGACGTGGACCCGCTGCTGGACGACCCGAAGACCCGGATCGTGGTGTGCTGCGGCTCGGGCGGGGTCGGCAAGACGACGACCGCGGCGGCCCTCGGGCTGCGGGCCGCCGAGCGGGGCCGCAAGGTGGTCGTCCTCACCATCGACCCGGCCAGGCGGCTGGCCCAGTCGATGGGCATCGACTCCCTCGACAACGTGCCCCGCAGGGTGAAGGGCACCGAGGGCGGCGGCGAGCTGCACGCCATGATGCTCGACATGAAGCGCACCTTCGACGAGGTCGTGGAGGCGCACGCGGACCCCGCGCGGGCCGCGGCGATCCTGGCGAACCCCTTCTACCAATCGCTCTCGGCGGGCTTCGCGGGCACGCAGGAGTACATGGCGATGGAGAAGCTGGGCCAGCTGCGGGCGAAGGACGAGTGGGACCTGATCGTGGTCGACACCCCGCCGTCCCGCTCGGCGCTGGACTTCCTGGACGCGCCCAAGCGGCTCGGCTCCTTCCTGGACGGCCGGCTCATCCGTCTGCTGACCGCTCCGGCCAAGCTCGGCGGCCGGGCCGGGATGGCCTTCCTCAACGTCGGCATGTCGATGATGACCGGCACGCTCGGCAAGCTGCTCGGCGGTCAGCTGCTGAAGGACGTGCAGACCTTCGTGGCCGCGATGGACACCACCTTCGGCGGCTTCCGCACCCGGGCGGACGCCACCTACAAGCTCCTCCAGGCGCCCGGCACGGCGTTCCTTGTGGTGGCGGCCCCGGAGCGGGACGCGCTGCGCGAGGCGGCGTACTTCGTGGAGCGGCTGGCCGCGGAGAAGATGCCGCTGGTGGGCCTGGTGCTGAACCGCGTCCATGGCAGCGGGGCCGGCCGGCTGTCGGCCGAGCGGGCGCTCGCCGCCGCGGAAAATCTTGAGGACCCCCGCATTGTGGATCAGGGGGGCGGGAAAGCTGGACTTCGTAACTCTCCCGACACGCACGGCAGTTCACCATCCCACGCACCGGAGACCGCAGCTCCCGCTCCCGAGGAAGGCTCCCCCGCCGACACGGAGCGCTCGGTCGACCGGCTCACCGCGGGCCTGCTGAGGCTGCACGCCGAGCGCATGCGGCTGCTCGCGCGCGAGCGGCACACACGCGACCGCTTCCTCACCCGCCATCCCGAGGTGGCGGTGGTCGAGGTACCCGCGCTGCCCGGTGACGTCCACGACCTCGTGGGTCTGCGCGACATCGGAGACCGGATGGCGGCGCCCGAAGGGCCGGAACGGACGGAGCACGTATAGGCACCCGCACATGACACACCCCGGCGCGGACAGACACGCGTACGGCGCGTGCAGGGCACCCGGTCGTCTGCCCGCGGCTCAGGCACGGCAGCCGTACACCCGGTCACCCGCGACCGGTCGTACCGGCCCTGTGTGCCGGCCCGGGCCTCACGGAGCGCACCCGACGGGGGCCCTGGCCTTGAAGGGGTTCCTCGCCAGGCGGACCGAAGGGGATCCCCACCTCGCGAGGCGAGACTGAAGGGGGAGCCCTCAGCTCACCGCGGCGTAGTTCTCGTACACCTCGTCGTTGTCGAGGGACACGATTCCCGCTCCCCGCTCGTACTCGGAGCGGGCGGTTTCCAGGAGTCTGCGCCAGGAGGTCACGGTGGGGCGCCGGCGCAGCAGCGCACGGCGCTCGCGCTCGGTCATGCCTCCCCACACGCCGAACTCGACGCGGTTGTCCAGCGCGTCGGCCAGGCACTCGGTGCGTACCGGGCATCCGGTGCACACCGCCTTGGCCCTGTTCTGCGCTGCTCCCTGAACGAACAGTTCATCCGGATCGGTAGTGCGGCAGGCGGCCTGCGCACTCCAGTCGGTTACCCAGCCCATACCGGCGCCGTCCTCTCCCGAATCGAGGCTCCCCCACGGCGGCAGCGGCATATTCACCGCCGCCAGTTGAGGACGTTACGGAAGGTGGAGACCGTGCAACACCCCCTTCGGGCCCAATCTTGAATGGCCCGAACGGACTATGGGTAAGCGGCAGATCACCCGCGGGAGTGAGCTGAGGACATGCGTGATCATCCCGGCAAACCGGGGCAGTCGCGGTACGTCACACCGTGCGCGAGGCGGCACTCGGGCCCGCCCCCGGGGGAAAAAGGGCCGTTCTCCGAGAATTCCCGGCCGGATCCGGAACGATTCGGGGTCGTCGGACGTAGGGAGAGGTGACCGCACGGCTGTGACAGTTGAGAGCAGCTTAGGCCAATGCCTGCGCGTGTGTCCGGTGAATGAGAACGGAGACGTCCCTCTTTGCCGGGTCATGACGGGGCCGGCGCCCCGGCGAGCCCTCGGGCGGTACGTCACGATCGACACTCGGAACATCCCGACAAGCGGTCGCTCCTTCGGAACGCTCAACAGTACGGATTAGGCTGCCTCCATGCCAAAGAAGCGCTCGGGCGGTGGTCTGTCGCCCATGCAGCAGGCCGCCAAGTTCCTCGGTGTCAGTGTGCTCGCCGGAGCCGTCATGGCGGGCATCGCGCTGCCAGCGGCCGGCGCGCTGGGCCTTGCGGCCAAGGGCTCGGTCAAGGGGTTCGACGACATCCCGGCCAACCTGAAAAGTCCCCAGCTGAGCCAGCGCACCACCATCCTGGACAGCCACGGCGAGCAGATCGCGACCGTCTATTCCCGCGACCGTACGGTGGTGGACCTCAAGGACATCTCGCCCTACATGCAGAAGGCGATCGTCGCGATCGAGGACTCGCGCTTCTACAAGCACGGCGCCGTCGACCTCAAGGGCGTGCTGCGCGCCGTGAACAAGAACGCCCAGGAGGGCGGGGTCGCCCAGGGTGCCTCCACGCTCACCCAGCAGCTGGTGAAGAACTACTTCATCGAAGAGGCCGGTGACGACCCGACGAAGGTCGCCGAGGCCACCCAGCAGACCCTGGGCCGCAAGATCCGCGAGCTGAAGTACGCCATCCAGATCGAGGACAAGCTCGGCAAGAAGAAGATCCTCGAGAACTATCTGAACATCACTTTCTTCGGTGAGCAGGCCTACGGCGTCGAGGCCGCCTCCCAGCGCTACTTCTCCAAGCACGCCAAGGATCTGACCCTCCCCGAGTCGGCGCTGCTGGCGGGCATCGTGCAGTCCCCGAGCCGCTACGACCCGGTCAACGACGAGGCCGAGGCCACCAAGCGGCGCAACGTCGTCCTCCAGCGGATGGCGGAGCTGGGCGACATCTCCCAGAAGGAGGCCGACCAGGCGAAGGGGAAGCCGCTCGGCCTGCACACCAGCCGCCCCAAGAACGGCTGCATCACCGCGGTCAAGGGCGCCGGCTTCTTCTGTGACTACGTCCGCCAGGTCGTCCTCACCGACCCGGTCTTCGGCGAGACCAAGGAGAAGCGGGCCAAGCTCTGGAACCGCGGCGGCCTGACGGTCCGTACGACGCTCGACCCGCAGGCGCAGCAGTCCGTGCAGGAGTCCATCAAGGACCACGTCTACAAGAGCGACGCCGTGGCGACCGCCGCGACCGTCGTCGAGCCGGGCACCGGCAAGATCCTCGCCATGGGCCAGTCCCGCCCGTACGGCGTCAACGTCAACAACGACGAGACGACGATCAACCTGTCCGTGAACCAGGACATGGGCGGCGGCGCCGGCTACCAGCCCGGCTCCACGTTCAAGCCGATCGTCGCCGCGGCGGCCGTCGAGGGCGGCAAGCCCGCGACGCAGGAGTACTCGTCGCCGTACGAGATGGCGTACCCGAGCCCGGTGGCCGCGTGCGACGGCAAGGTGTGGCGCAACGACCCGAACCGGCCGGCCAAGCTGAAGAACGAGAACGACTCCGAGCGCGGCCCGTACGGCATGGCGGAGGCCACCGCGAAGTCGGTCAACACCTACTACGTCCAGCTGATCAGCGACATCGGTATCTGCCCGGTCGTCGACATGGCGAAGAAGATGGGCGTGGCGCGGGCGGACGGCCGCAAGATCGACCAGGCGCCGTCCATCGCGCTCGGCACCCAGGAGATGTCCCCGCTGACGATGGCGAGCGCGTACGCCGCCTTCGCCTCGCGCGGCATGTACTGCACCCCGGTCGCCATCGAGGCGGTCACCCAGAAGGCCGGCAGCGAGCAGAAGTCCCTCCAGGTGCCGAAGTCGACCTGCTCACGGGCGATGTCGGAGAACACCGCGGACACGATCAGCACGCTCCTCAAGGGCGTGGTCGAGGACGGCACGGGCCAGGAGGCCGGTCTCGGCAGCCGCCCGAGCGCGGGCAAGACGGGTACGACGGACGAGCGCTACGCGGCCTGGTTCGTCGGCTACACCCCGAACATGGCGGGCGCGGTCTGGGTCGGCGACCCGCAGCACAAGCGCAAGATGACCAACATCACCATCGGCGGCGTCCCGCACGACAAGGTCTACGGCGGCGAGGTACCGGGACCGATCTGGCGCGACATGATGTCCGGCGCGCTGGAGGGCAAGCCGGCGCCGGACTTCCACCTGATCGACCTCCCCGACGACTCGCACGACGAGGACGACCGGGAAAAAGGCGACCGGGAGTCGACGGACGACCACAACGGGGACACGACCGGGCAGACGACCGGAGGACTGATCGGCGGCCTGACCAACGGGGACACCGCTGACGGCGGCACGACCGCCGGCTCGTTCCCGACGCCGACGTTCTCGCTCCCCGGGAACCTCGTCCAGGGACAGGGGGACGGCTGGAACGGCGGCCACAACGGCAACGGCCGTGGGGGTGGCCGGCACTAGCCCGGGCCCGGGTTCTTTCCGGTACGACGGTGACCGGGTGCCGAACGGCGTGGGGGGGGGGGGGGGGGGGGGGGGGGGGGGGGGGGGGGGGAGGTGGGGGGGGGGGGGGGGGGGGGGGGGGGGGGGGGGGGGGGAAGGA